>JAUIFY010000294.1 GCA_030430245.1 bacterium
CGCCCGCACACACAGGAGCTACGAGCCGCGCTGCCCGATGACGCGCGCGTTCTCTACGGCGACATGTTCGACAAGGTCGAGTCGTTCGTCGAGAAGCAGGCGGCGGGCGCGATTCCCGCCGACGCCGTGGCCGAGGCGGTCTACCGCGGTCTCACCGTGCCTCGACCGCGGCTGCGGTACGCCGTGGGCAACGATGCGAAGCTCACCCGATGGATGACTCGGCTGCTTCCGGCCCGCGCCGTCGATGCGGTCGTCGCGGGGATGATCCGTCGCGCCTGAGCGCCTCGGCCGTGCCCGATCGGTGGGCCCGCGACATCGATCGATGGTAGGAAGGATGGGAGAGCCCGCATGCATCTGCGCGACGGCACGGCCCAGCAGAAGACCCTCTTCCTTCTCCTCGTGGCGATCTACGTCCTGGGGCTCGGGATCACCGTCGTCGACAAGGTGGAGCGGGTCGGTGCGCCGACCGTCGGATTCCGGATGCACGGGGATGCGGTCTCCCCCACGACGCACGAGGCGTCGGATGCCGGACTGCGGGGCGGCGGTCGGCTCGTCGAGATCAACGGCGTGCCCGCGAGCCGGATCGACGAACCGGGCGTCTTGAACACCGAGCTCGGCCAGACCAATAGGCTCGACTTCGTTCGCGTCGGAGGGCGGCCCGATTCCGTCACGATCGAAGTGACGCCGTGGACGTGGTCGGGCGTGGCGTTCACACAGGGAGGAGCGGATCTCCTCGGCCTCCTCTTCATGGTGCTGGGGATCACCACGTTCGTCCTGCGGCCGTACGAGCCGGACAGCTGGGCCCTGCTCGTCGTTTCGTCGATCGCCGGGGGCCTGCTCACGACGCAGCTCATCCCGAACCAGGACGAAGATGCCGTACTCTACCTCTACTCGGCGACGGTCTACGGCCTCGCCGATGCCACACCCATCCACATCGCATTGGCATTCCCGGTCGTTCATCGTCTGCTGCGGGAGCGCACCGGGGTGCTGTGGGCGCTGTACGCGTTCGCGTTCGCGAAGGTCGTCTTCGGCTGGGTCGCGTGGTTCTCGCAGAGCGCCGAGCTCATGCAGCTCTCGGCGAACATCGGCAGCATCCTGTTCCTCGGAGCGACGGCATTCTGGATCCTCCGCAGCTCCGTCCTGGCGGTGACGAGCGATCCGGCGGTCGCGCAGCGTGCGCGGATCTGCCTCCTCGGGGCCTTCTTCGGCCTCGCTCCGATCTCTCTGTTCGGTCTCGGACGCGAGATCTTCGACGTGGCGACCTTCGACAGCCGCTACGCGTTCTGGTCTCTCGGTTGGCTCCTCATCGCGTTGTCGCGGATCACGCTGCGGCACGAGATCATGAACGCCCGCGCGGCCGTGCAGCAGGCGGTTCTGTACACGCTCGCGGTCCTGGCGCTCACGGCGGTCGGTGCGGTGCTCATGGCCGGAAATTCGGCACTCGTCATTCTGCTCATGTTTCCGGTGCTCTATTTCTGGCCGCGCTTCGATGCCTACCTGCGGGCGCGGCTCTACCCCAAGCGCGCGCGATTCCCGGAGATCCTGCGCGAGCTCGGAGGAGAGATCGAGGCCTCGACGACGATGGAGGAGGTGCTGGACGTTCTTGCGGGCGCACCGCATCGGCTTTGTGATGCGACCGGAGGCGTGGTCCTCATCTTCCCGGGCGCGCCGCTCGCCCCCGCCGGGGTGTTGCGCTCCAACGGCGTCGCCGTGTCCGTCGACATGACGAGCCTGGAGGATCATCCCCTCATCGAGCTCCTCAAGGCGACGCGACGCGAGGTCGCACGCGATCGGGTCGCGGTCGAGCCGCAGTACGCGAGCCTGAGAGACGAGTGCTACTCGGGGTTCGACCGACTCGGCGTCGACATCCTTCTGCCGATTCGCCACAACCAGCGCGTCATCGGCGCGTTGGGGCCGGGTCCGCGACCGCGCGGGGACGTCTACGAGAAGCCGGAGATCGACGCCTTGTCGAGTGTGACGCTCCAGGCGTCGCAGGCGATGCTCCGCGTCCAGGCCGCCGAGATGCTCCACGCCCGCGAGATGGAGTTCGCGGATCTGAAGCGTTTCTTTCCGCCGCAGATCATCGATCAGGTCATGGCGCGCGGAGGCGCGGCCGAGCTGCGAAGCCAGAGAAAGCTCGTGACCGTCTTCTTCGCGGACTTGCGAGGCTTCACCTCCTTCTCGGAGTCGGTCGAACCGGAGGAGGTCATGGCGACCCTCGGTCAGTTCCACGCGGCCATGGGGCGCCGCATCGCCGAGTTCGCCGGAACCGTGGAGCGCTTCACCGGCGACGGCATCATGGTGTTCTTCAACGACCCGGTCGAGCAGCCGGACCATACGGAGCGCGCGGTGCGCATGGCCCTCGGCATCGAAGCAGACGTCCGGCGCCTGCGCGAGGAATGGACGCGGAAGGGCTACGACATCGACGTCGGCATGGGCATTCACACCGGCTACGCCACGTGCGGCTTCATCGGCTACGAAGGGCGGCGCGACTACGGAGTGATCGGGAACGTCACGAATCTCGCCGCACGCCTGAGTGATGCCGCCGCCCCTGGTGAGATCCTGATCTCGGCGCTCGTGAAGGCCGATCTCGGTGAGACGCTTCGGACGGAATCGGCCGGGGAGCTGACGCTCAAGGGGTTCCAACAGCCCCAGGCCGCGTTCCGACTCCTCCCGGACGACGCGATCGTCGAGTCGGGCTGACGGCCCGGGGCAGTGCTCGGCGCGGGCTCGCTCAGCTCGCCGGTGGAGCGTCGATCAAGCCGATGCTCTGCAGGAAGGCCACGATCGCCGCCTCGATCTTCGCCCGTTCCCGGGCGTCGAACCACCCGTGCGCCGCCCCCTCCAGCGTGACGAGATCGACGTGGACCCCCTCGGCGCGGAGCGCCCTCGCGAGACGCTTCGATTGGAGGTGGGGCACGACGGCATCGGCGTCTCCGTGGATGACGAGAACGGGTGGAGCGCCTGCGTGCACGTACGTGAGAGGCGAGAGCTCGCGAGCGCGCCTCACGCGTTTCGACGGGATCCACTCCGCGGTGAACGACTTCGCGTTCGGCCCCGTGAGCAGGTCGACGACGTCCGCGACGCCGTAGAGATCGACGACGCCGCGGATGGTCGGCAGGGGCGTGTCGGCGTCTTCGGGGGGACCGAGCAGGCCGCTCCCGGCCGTGAGGCCGAGAAGCAGGGCGAGGTGACCGCCGGCCGACACGCCGGCCACGGCGAGCCGGTCGGGATCGAGCCCGCGGGCGCGCCCCTCGCGTCCGATCCACGCGAGGGCGCGAAATGCGTCCTCGATGGCCGCGGGCTCGGGAGAGCGCGGCGCGAGCCGGTAGTCCGCGGTCACGAGCGTCACGCCCCGTCGGACGTAGGGCAGCATGCTCGGCCACATTTCGGCCCCCTGGGCGCTTCGGCCGCGCATGCGCGGATCGTCCTCGGGAACGGCGTCGCGGCGACCTCCGGACACCCAACCGCCGCCGTGCAGGAAGAGCAGCACCGGCTGCGGCGACTCGCCTGCGTCGGCGCGGCGGTAGATGTCGAGGCCGAGCGCCTCGCCGTCGACCGTCGCAAAGGTGACGTCGCGCTCGGCCACGATCCCCGAGAGCGGGTCCGCGGGCGGTCCGGGGGGCTCCTCGGCGAGCGCCGCCCGGGCGAGGAGGAGAGTGGCGGCGGCCGCTGCGATGAACCACGAGCGGGCCGTGCGAGCTCGGGCGGTCGCGAAGGCCATCGGTTCCGTGCGGCTCAGAGGGGCGGGCCGAGGCTCATGCGCCGACGGAGCGAATCGGCCTTCAGGGGGTCGAGCATCTCGAGCGTCTCGAGCTCGATCGCGGCGTCGGCGGTCCGGCCCATGCGCGCGTACGTGGTGCCGAGGTTGTAGTGGGTGTTGCCGTCGTTGCCGTCGAGCTGGAGCGCGCGGCGGTAGGCATCGACCGCCTCCGGATAGAGCTGTTGTACCGCGTACGCGTTGCCCAGGTTCGTGTAGGCGTTGGCGAACTCCGGGTCGAGGCGAATCGCTTCTTTGAAGGTCATGGCGGCCTTCGGGTACTGCTCGACCGCGTAGTACGCGAGCCCGAGGCTGTTCCAGGCCTTCACGTAGCCGGGGTCGATCGCGGTGACGCGTTGGAGGACCTTGATCGCCTTCTTCGGCTGGCCCATGTCGGTCAGTACGATGCCGAGGTTGTTGTAGGACTTGCGATGGGTCGGATCGAGCTTGATCGCGTTCTGGTAGGACTTCGTCGCACGACCGAAGTCCCGGACCTTGTAGAACTCGTTTCCGACGTTGTACCAGGCCTCGACCAGGTTCGGGTCGAGCCGGAGGACCTCGCGGTACTCCGTGATCGCCTCCTGGTGGCGTCCGGCCGCCGAGTGCGCCTCCGCCGCCATGAAGTGCTGCTCCGCCTTGTCGGGTCCCGGATTCGGGTCGGGAGGCGGCTGCTTGGCCGAGCAGGCGACGAGCAGGCACGCGACGACCAGGAGCGGACGGGAAACGACGCGGGGCGATCGGGCTTCTGGGGCGAAAACGGCGGGAGAGCGTCCGAACACGGTCCCGTCATCTTACGGGCCCGTGGGGGATTGTCGAGTGTCGGCGGGAAGTTCCGGCGTCCCGGGGGCGGGGAGGGGGCGGGACTCGACTTCGGTGTCCACGCCGATGATACTGGAGGACCGCGGGCCGGGGCCCCGACCCGCGTTTCGGAGGGACATGCGGATGACTACGGTGGAACTGCTGGCAAAGGCTCGCGCATCGTCCGAGCAGCGCCCCAAGGGCGCCGACGCGACGCTCCTTCGGGTCCCCGCCGACGGAGCGGCCGACGGCGCGGCGGACGTCGATCTGTCGTCGCCCGAGTTCTATCTGAACCGCGAGCTCACGTGGCTCTCGTTCTGCTCGCGTGTCCTGCACGAGGCCGAGGACACGCGGAACCCGCCTCTCGAGCGGCTCAAGTTCCTCGCCATCGTCAGCTCGAACCTCGACGAATTCTACATGAAGCGCATCGGCGGCCTGAAGCAGCAGGACGCGGCCGGCGTGCGCCAGCCCGCGGTCGACGGACTCACCCCGGCCCAGCAGATCGATGCCTGTCAGGGCGTCGTGCGCGCTCTCGACCGGCGTCGCTCGAAGACCCTCGACGAGCTGAGGCGGCTGCTGCGCGAGCACGACATCCGCATGACGTCGATCGACAAGCTCTCCGAGAAGGAGCGAGCCGACTTGCGTGATTTGTACCTGAAGGAGATCTATCCTCTGGTCACCCCGCAGGCGATGGATCCGGCCCACCCGTTCCCGTTCGTCTCGAACCTGTCGCTGAACCTGCTCGTCACGCTGCGCTATCAGAAGGAGCCCGCACACTCGTTGGCGCGGGTGAAGGTCCCGGTCGGGGCCGGCATCCCGAGGATGTTGCGTGTCGGCGGCCGCGACGTCTTCGTCCCGCTGGAAGACGTCATGGGGGACAATCTCGACCTCCTGTTCCCCGGGATGGAGGCGGAGGTCTCCGAGCTGTTTCGTGTCACGCGCAACGCCAATACCGAGCGAGACGAGGAAGCGGCAGACGACCTTCTGGCTCTCATCGAATCGGAGCTGCGCGATCGCAAGTTCGCGCCGGTCGTGCGCATGCAGGTGGGCGAGGGAATGTCCGAGCAGCACAAGAGCATGCTCGCGAACGAGCTCGGCCTGGACCTCTCGGACGTGAGCGAGGTGAAGGGGCGCCTGGGGGTCTCGGACTTCTTCGAGATCGCGAGGCTCGACCGGCCGGAGCTTCACGATCCGCCGCACCACCCGATCGACCATCCCGAGCTGACCCGCGACCGGAACATCTTCCACGTGATTCGCGATGCGGGATCGATCCTTCTGCAGCACCCCTACGAGTCGTTCACCTCATCGGTGGAGCGCTTCCTCTACGAAGCGGCGAACGATCCGAAGGTGCGCGCGATCAAGATGACCCTCTACCGGACGTCGTCCGAGACGAAGGTCATCGACTATCTGATCGACGCGGCACGAAACGGCAAGCAGGTGGCGGTCGTCGTGGAGCTGAAGGCCCGGTTCGACGAGTACTCGAACATCCAGTGGGCGAGTCGACTGGAGGAGTTCGGTATCCACGTCACGTACGGCGTCGTCGGGCTGAAGACGCACTGCAAGACGATTCTCGTGGTGCGGCAGGACTACACCGGTCTTCGTCGGTACGCGCACATCGGTACGGGCAACTACCACTCGGGGACGGCCCGGATGTACGCCGACCTCGGCCTGCTCACGTGTGACGAAGCGATCGGGGAAGATCTGACCGAGCTCTTCAACTACCTCACCACGGGCTACAAGCCGCGCCGTCGCTACAAGAAGCTGCTTCTCGCGCCCACGACCCTCAAGCAGGGACTCATTTCGCGCATCGAGAAGGAGGTCGAGCACCATCGCGCCGGTCGTCCCGCGGGTGTGCAGATGAAGATGAACGCGCTGGAGGACGCGGACGTCACGCGGGCGCTCTACGAGGCCGCGCGGGTGGGGGTGAAGATCGATCTCATCGTCCGCGACACATGCCGCCTGCGGCCCGGGATTCCGGGAATCACGGAGAACGTACGGGTCGTGAGCATCGTGGGACGCTTCCTCGAGCACGCGCGCCTCGTGCACTTCGAGGCGGGAGGTGACCCCGAGTACTGGATCGGCTCGGCGGACTGCATGAAGCGCAACCTCGAGAGCCGCGTCGAGGTTCTCTGTCCGGTCGAGGATCCGCGGCATCGTCAGGAGATCCAGGCGATCCTCGATCTCCAGCTGGAGGATCAGCGCAGCGCGTGGGAGATGGACGCCGACGGAAGCTACACGCAGCGCGAGCCGAAGCGGCCCGACGATCCCGGCTGTCAGGAGATCCTGATCGAGCGCGCCGAGAAGCGCCTCCGATCGGCGACCCGATTGCGCAAGCGAAAGCCCAAGGGCATCGCCCGCCGGACCCTCAGTCCGTCCTGATCTCGGTACGGACCGGTTTTTCGCCCTCTCCCCTCGTATGTCCGTTCGCAGTTGCGTAAGGGGAGACACCGCCGCGCCGCCGGCGCGGGCTCGATCGTGGAAGACTCATGCTTGCCCAGCTGCTTGCGCCCGAAATCGAGGAGTATCTCACGCGTCGCGACTTCGCGGGACTGCGCGACGCGCTGTCCCGGTTGGAGACTCCCGAGATCGCAGATCTGGTCGGCGATCTCCCTCCCGACCAACAGGCGCTCGTGTTCCGGATCCTGCCGCGCGCGCTCGCAACCGAGACGTTCGAGTATCTCGAGCCGGAGCCGCAGAAGGAGCTGGTCGCCCGGCTCGCCCAGGAGCAGGTCACCGCGATCCTGAACGACATGTCGCCCGACGATCGGACGGCACTTCTCGAGGAGCTGCCGGCGACGGTGACGCGGCGTCTGCTGAACAGCCTCACGACCGAAGAGCGCAAGGTCGCATCGTGGTTGCTCGGCTACCCGGAGGACTCGATCGGTCGGCTCATGACGCCCGACTACGTGTCGGTCGAGCCGGATTGGACGGTCGAGCGCGTGCTCGAGCACATCCGTCGCTTCGGGAAGGACAAGGAGACGCTCAACGTCATCTACGTGATCGACGACAGCGGCCACCTGATCGACGACCTGCGCATCCGAGAGGTGCTCCTCGCACAGAAGGACACGAAGATCAGCGACCTCACGGACAGCTCCTTCGTCGCGTTGAAGGCGACGGACGACCAGGAGGCCGCGATCGAGCTGTTCCGGGAATACGACCGCATCGCGCTTCCCGTCACGGATACGGAAGGCAATCTGATCGGTATCGACAAAGGGAAGTGCCGCGACGGCATCGCGAGCACGGCGAACGTCGGCCACGGCCTGGCGAATCACCTGCGGCAGGTTGACTCCGGTCGGGCGTTTGTCACCCGTGCGACGTTCGCCATAGTGCGGCAGCTGCAGCATCAACGTATGCAATCCACGACGGCGCAGCCCCTGGGCAAACAGACGGCCGACGGTCATGCCGCTGCCCGATTCGTGGACGACGACCACGGCCGGTCGCTTCAGAGGTTCGCCGTCTTCATCACGGGCCACGTGCCATTCCATGGCCACGCGGTCGTTG
>JAUIFY010000295.1 GCA_030430245.1 bacterium
CTCCGCGCTTCATCGCATGGGTCGACCGATGGGTCCGGCGATCCGGGCTCCACGTCCTCCCAGAGAACGGTGCCCGTCGTCAGCGAATAGGCCCGCACCCCGAAACCACACCCGATCGTTCCGACAGCAACGACGGTTCGGCCCCGTGTCGCGACCTCGTACGCGATGCCAAACCTGCTGGGTTCGCTCTCGTCGCGCCACCGGAGCGCGCCGGTCCTGGAGTCGTGACTCCGAACGGTGAACGCGGAATCCTGATCGTCGCCGCGTAGAAAACCGGCGACCACGACCACGCTCCCGCCCATGGCGACGCTCGTCGCATACTCCGTTCGGTTGGTATCGCCCTGAAGGTCTGACCACAGGAACGCGCCGCTTCTTGCGTCATACGCTCGAACGGCGAACCCGGCGCCCATTTGCCCGGCCGCCACCACCGTTCGGTTGCCGGCGCCGACAGCCAGGGCCTGCCCGCCGGGAACCCAATCCTCCCAAGCGAGCGCCCCGCCATCGAGATCGTAGGCACGCAGCGCGAACCCCTGAACGAACTCCCGCTCGGTCATGCCGACGGCGTACGCACGCCCTTGGTGGATGGTCACCTCGTTCGCGATGTTGATGAGTCCGTCGTTGACGAGGTCCTCCCACAGGAGGACACCTCTGCGCGCGTCGTAGGCCCGGACATGGAAGCCGAACGCGAACCTGGGAACGACCCCGGACCACAAGCTGGTCACCACGGCCGTGCCCCGGCTGATCTCCACGTCGGTGGCTTGTCCCTGGACGTTCCCGCCGTAAGTGTCAGACCAGAGAGGATCGCGTTCCTGGGCTCGGCCCGGTGACGACAATGCCAGCGTCAAGAACAACGACAGCAACGCGGCTAGGGACTGCATCCTTCGAGCCTCCCGGTTTCGACGTTCAGTTTCGAGGGCGGAACAGACTAGAGGATAGACGCTGGCACGAATCGGCTTCCAACCAACGGAAGCTCGTACGGCTCACATGCCGAGAACGTGCGCGGCCGGAAGTCCAGGATTCTGGACGTCGCTCGACGGGGGCTGGCGTCGGTGCATCGACGCATGTCACTGCATGCATGCGGAGTCTGGAATTTCAGACTTCAGGCACTTCTCTCGTGGTGTCGAACGATGTGCTTCCGAGCGGTAAGAACGGGAATTCGTCGATCGTCAGTCTCGCGTACGGCTCCCGAAAGCAAGATGACGAGCCCGCGCGTGATCGCCCTGCCGGCTTGGGTGGATCGTGGTCGTGGCGGTGGAGCTCCGATCGGAGGACGGTGCGGCGCATTCCGAGGAGGTGTCATGACAGATCGCTGGATCCGAGCTCTTTGTGCCGCGGCTGTCTCAGGGGCCTGTGCGCTGGCGCCTCCGACGCCGAGCGGAGCACAGGCGATCATCGAGGTCATCGGGTTCGATGCACTTGGGGTGGCAACGGGAGCGATCGCCAGCGACCGGCAAGGCAACGTGTTCATCGGCGGCGGCGACACCTTCAGCTTCCCTGGCCTGGGCACCAGCCTTCCGGCTCCGCCGCCCGCGGTGTTCGTGGTCACCCAGAACGGACGGACTCGCAAGATATTGCACGACTCCAATGCGGGCGATCACGGATTGGGGTTCCCATGGGCACTCGCGACGGATGCGAAGGGGGCAGTCTACGTAGCCGCGGACACTCTCGTTCGGGAGCAGATCTTCAAGCTCACGCCGCACACCGCATGTGGGCCCGCTGGCAGCGCGTGCAGATTCCGGGCCGCCGAGATCTTCCACGCGGAGGGGGGCAGCGTCCCGCCTCTGTCCGGCGCACGCAGCATCGCGACGGACTCGGTGGGGAACGTCTTCGTCGCGGGCCGGTTTTCCAACAACGTCGTCAGGATCGAAGATCCGCGTGACTGCGGTACGGCCGGAGTGCCCTGCGTTGTCCGAGAGATCGCGAACGCCTCGGGCGATGGTCGCTCTCCGCTCGACTTCCCCTTCGATGTCGAGACCGACTACGCCGGCAACGTCTTCGTTGCGTCCCGCTCCGGGATTTTCAGGATCTCGACCCCGGACGACTGCGGAACGATGGAGCCGACCGAGTGCGAGGTCACGCAGCTGGTCGAGGATTCCGCCGTCACCCTCGCCATCGATGTCGCCGGCAATCTCTTCTTTCCGGATCGCACGGGGGTCACGAGAATCGACAGGCCACAGACGTGCGGTGTCGGAACGGGAGAGCCCTGTACGGCCGTACTCGTCTTGGATCGCCTCTCGAGCGCCACGCCACCGGCCGACACGTTTGCGGGGATCGCCACCGACCAGACCGGAAACGTCTTCGCAGCTGGACTCTATCTCACGACGGGTGACGTATACGCGGGGTTGTTCAAGGTAGAGGATGCAGCAACCTGCGAGGGAACAGGGCGGCACCCGTGCCGATCGGCGGAGGTCGTGGGCTGGGACGAGCTGCGGGCGAGCTTCTACAAGGCGGCCTGGGGGATGACGACGGATTCCTTCGGGGACCCGTACCTGGTCGGCTTCTGGAAGACGCAGAAGGTGTCGGACATTCCGGCATTGGAACCGACCAGGACGCGAATTCGATCCCGGACGGGGATCGGTCGTGTCCCAGACCGTGTTTCGCCAGGCGGCCGTAGCGTGCCGCGTTCGTTGCGACGGCGCTGAGATGCAATCCATGCGGTCGCCGGAGCGACGTGAGGCGGCGCAAAAGACCCTGCGGTGAGGAATGGGAGGCCGATCGTCGCTCCAGTCCGCCCGCAGCCTCGACCATCGTCGGCCGGATGGGAGAACGTCGGGGCCTCTGCGCTTGGTCGGTCCTCGTGCGGTTGCTACGCCCCGGTGTCGATGTCGCTTGCTCGTCGTGTTGCCGTGTCGTGGCTCGTGATCGCCCTCGTCTCGTCCGGGTGCGGCGATACCGACGAGTGTGAACGGGCGCGGGGCGCCGGGGGTGGCGTCGTGAGTCTGTCCGGGGAAGCGCGACGGGCGTATCAGAGCGGTTCGCTATGTGCGGCCGCGGTCGTGGGGGTCGGCGTCGACACCTTCGTCGCGGACGTCGTGCTCATCGAGGGTCTCATCGACTGTCCCTTCAGCTCCCCGGCCGATGTCGCATGTTTCCGGCGAGGCGCACTCACGGACCGGGATGCCGAGACCGTCGTGCGCGGACTGAGCCTGAACTCGTGCAGCCTGGTCGCCGTCGGCGATCCTGCGCGGACGAGGTATCCGCGGGACGGCGTTCTCGCGCCCGACGCATCGCGCGCGGAGTATCACCAGACCCTCTCGCACGAAGCCATTCACCAGCTCCTCTATCGGACGACGGGGGACGGGGATGGTGACCACGAGAGGCCCGGGATCTGGGGATGTCGGGGGAGCGGCGGCTGCGTCGTGTGCGCGCCGCGATAGGGGGAGGGCGGTCGTTCTCGAGATGGGGCACGGTCGTCGTGATTCCCGCGTGACCGTCGCGCCGGTCAGCCGAGGGCCTTCTTCAAGCCCCGGCAGACCGCCTTCAAGACCTCCACGCGCGCGTACTTCTTGTCGTTGGCCGGGATGACGTGCCAGGGGGCCGCTTCGGTACTGGTGCGTGCAATCATCTCCTCGATGGCGATGGTGTACGCGTCCCACTTCTGCCGGTTTCGGTAGTCGTCGTCGGTGATCTTGTACTTCTTGTACGGCGTCGTCTCGCGGGCCTTGAAGCGTTCGAGCTGCGTCTCGGGATCGATCTGGAGCCAGAACTTCAGGACGGGCGTGCCGTGTTCGGTGAGTTGCTGCTCGAAATCGCGGATCTCCGGGTACGCGCGCTGCCAGGCCTCGGGCGACGCGTAGCCTTCGACCCGTTCGACGAGCACGCGGCCGTACCAGCTGCGGTCGAAGATCAGCATGTGGCCGGCGCGGGGGAGATGACGCCAGAAGCGCCAGAGGTAGTGGTGCGCCTGCTCCTCCTCGCTCGGTGCCGCGACGGGGACGACCTGGTAGTCCGACGCGTCGAGCGCCTTCGTGATCCTGCGGATCGCGCCGCCTTTTCCCGCCGCATCCCAACCCTGGAACACCAGAACCGACGACACTTTCTTCTTGCGAGCGCGCAGAGAGAGCTTCGCGAGCTCGCGCTGACGCTTGGCGAGCTCCTTGGTGTACTTGTCGCGCGACAACGATGCTCCCAGGTCGGCGCGTGCGAGGACCCCGTCGGCGGCGCGCTCGAACTCGATCGTCGGGGTCGCTGGGGTGGGGTGCCGGTCGGCGACCGGCGGGGTCTGGTCGAGTCGCTCGCGGAGCCGCCGGAAGATCGTCTCGCCAATCTCGAGGTTCCGATGTCGCGGATCCGTGCTCTCCACGACGTGCCACGGAGCGGTGCCGGTGCTCGTCCGACTGAGGAGGCGCTCGGCGAGCGGCATGACGCGGTCCCAGTTCTCGAAGAGGAGTCCGTGAGTTCGCGTGACGCGCCAATTCTGTTCCGGGTTCTTCTTCGCTCGTGCGAGGCGCTTCTCGAGCTCCTTCTTGGGCAGGTGGAGCCAGAACTTGAGGAGCAGCGCTCCCTCCTGCGCCAGGGTATCCTCGAACCGGGCGATGTGGTCGAGCCGCCCTTCGAACGCCGACTTTCCGAGGCGGCGGCGCACGCGGTCCCGGATCGCGCCTTCCGGCCAGGCGCGGAGGAGGAGCGCCATCTCGCCGCGGCCGGGAAGTGCGCGCCAGTACCTCCAGGCGGGCGGGCGCTCCCGCTCCTCGTCGCTCCGGGGGCCGAACGCGCGCGTGCGGAGGTAGCGCGCGTCCATCCACTCGTTGAGCAGGTTCACGATGTCGTTGCTGCCGATCTGGTCGTCGCCGCCGACGAGCAGGATCACCGGGAAGTCGGCGTCTCGAAGGTCGAATTGCGCGTTGAGAAGCTCGACGCGGAGCTCGGGGACCCGCGCATCGTACGTCTCGGGGTCTTCGGTTCGTCCAATTTCTGCGGCTTCGAGCATGCGTGACTCCGGTCTCGTGGCGGCCCCGCCCCGTGTTGTCGCGAATCGAGCCTCTCTGATAGCACGCTTGGTGCGGATGAGGCGGTGGTGGCAAGACGGCAACCTGGTCGGCTCGGTCCTCATGATCGTCGCGGCCGGGGCGATTCTCGGAGGCCTGATCTTCGGTGTCCTCGTCCCGCGCAGCGTCGAGCGAGCCGCGTCGACCGCCCTGGGCGTCCCGGTGCGCGTCGCGGGGGTGCGCCCCACCTGGCCGCCCTGGAGGCTGCGGCTCTCGGGAGTCGGGGTGGGACCAGCCGACGCCCCCGTGTTCTCGGCCGCTCGGGTGTACGTGGACGCGTCGCTGGGGTTCTGGCTCGGGACCGATCGGGAGGGCTCCGTGCGGCTGGAAGTCTGGGGCCCCCGGCTCGTGCGCTCCGACGGATCTCGCGAGACCTTCGAGTCGATGGTGCGCCGGGTGCACCGTCGGACCCCCGCCGAGCCGGTACGGCTCTCGTCGGTCCGGTTCGACGAATCGACGATCGAGTCCCCGGGCGCGCCGACGCTCACGCTGGCCGGCTTCGAGGCGACCGGTCTCGAGATCCGACGGATGGACGGAGGCGCGGTGACTGTCTCCGCGGAGCTCTCGATGATGTCCGCGACGGGTCGGCTGTCGATCGATCTCGACCTGGACGAGGGCGTGCCGGTGACGCTCGCGGTGGCCGAGCTCGATGGGATCGCGCTTCCGGTGCTCCTCCGCGGCGAAGGGGGGCGGCTTCGCGGGACGGCCTCGGTGCGCGCGTGGCACGAGGCCGAGTGGAAGGAAGGAGGCGGATCGACCGTCGTCGGAGGCACCGTGGTGGCGCGGAACGTCGCGGTCGAGATCGACGATGTCGTCTGGGCGGCGGCGGAGCGCCTCGTCGTCGAGGGGGCGACCGCGGAGCCGGCGCGGCGCACGGTCGAGATCGAGGAGGTCGAGGCGTCCGGACTGCGGCTCGCGCCCGATCTCGTGCGCAGGGTGACGATGGGCGACGGCTGGGCGCTGCGGCTCGGAGTGGCTCGCCTGGAGAGCGTTCGCGTCCATCCGGCGCCCACCGGCGAGGAGCTGATCGTCGAACGGGCCGTGTTGAACGACGTCGACACGGCCGCGGGGACGGGCGCGCTGGAGCTCGAGGCGTCGTTCGGCCGCGGGCGGATCGAGATCGAGGGGACACGCACTTCGCCGCGCGAGCCAGGGCAGGCCGCGGTGTCGATCGAGCGACTCCCGCTCGATCGGCTTCTCGACGGACGCCTGCGCGTCCTCGGGGTGAACGGAGATCTCGACGCCGACCTTCGCGTGACGGGCCCTCCCGGGCTGAGCGGGGCGGGCACGATCCGGGTTCGAGGCCTGGAGGTCGCGATCGAGGGGGGAGGAGAAGCGTCGCCCCTGCTCGCCGTTCCCGCTGCCGATCTGGAGGTGGAGTCGCTCGGACCGTGGCCGCGCCGGGTGCGACTCCACCGCGGGCTCCTGCGAGAGCCCGCGGTGTGGCTGCGCTGGGACGAGGGTGGCGACGAGATCTCGCACCTGCTCCGCGAGCCCTGGTCGGTCGAGCCCACGTTGGCGTCGGACGTCTGGACGCGTCTGGAGGGGAGCGTCGGCGCGTCGCCGATGCCCTCCACGGTCGCACCGCCGCTCGGCATCCGCGTGACCGATGGGGAGGTCCATCTCGTCGACGCGGCCCTCCAGCCGGAGTTTCGCATGCGCTTGCGTCGCGTCCAGGCGGTGCTCGACGGGCCGGCGGGGACGGAGGGGCCGCTCTTCGTTCGTGCCGAAGCGCGGGGCCCCCTACGCTCCCGCATCGAGGTGTCGGGCGACACGTCAGCCCGGGGGGTTTCGGCACGCGTACGCCTCGACGACGGACGTCTCCGCGACTTCGACGCCTACGTCCAGGAATGGACCGGCTACGAAGCCATGGCGGGGCGGCTCGACGTGGATGCGCGACTACGACTGCGCCCGGTGGCGGCCGCCGACATCGACGTCCGTCTCGAGAACCCGGAGCTCCGTCTCACGGGCGAGGGGGATCTTCTCGCGTCCACGCTGGGGGTGCCGTTGCCGGATACGCTGGCGCGATTGGTGCGGGAGGGCGTCGCGGAGCTCAGCCTGCAGCTCGAGGGCGATTCCGAGGCGTCCGCGTACGGCTTCGCCGCGGACGCGCGGAGCGCGCTGCGCGCGTCGGTGGACGCGGCTCTGGAAGGCGTGGCGGCGGAGCGCGTCTCAGAGCACGTCCCGACCGAAAGCCGCTAGCTGGTCGATGTAGCTCGCGCGCGACGTGGCCGGGAACCCGACCGTGAGCCACGTGACGCCGAGCTGCTCGAGAGCCGCGATCCGGGCGCGCGCGCGTTCCGCGCCGTCGGGGCTCTCGGTCATGGGATCGATGGAGTAGCAGATGTCGAGCGGCGCGGTCCGGCCGGCGTTCCGCGCGTGCGCTCGTGCGAAGGCGATCCGACCCTTCAGCTCCTCGTCGGTGTCGAGCACCGGGCTTCGGGTGAATGGCGACATCGCGGCGCTGTTCGGGAAGGGCACCCAGCCCTCGGCCAGCTCGACGGCGCGTCGGATCGCGCGCTTCGAGTTGCCACCGATCCAGATCGGCGGATGCGGCTGCGCGATGGGACGGGGATGCATCGTGTTGCCGCGGGCGTCGAAGTGGCGGCCTTTCATCTTGACGTCGTCTTCCGTCCAGGCGCGCTTGATCGCGACGATCGCCTCGTCCGAGAGCTCGTTGCGTGCTTCGAAGTCCGCGCCCAGCGCCCGGAACTCTCCTTTGAGGTATCCCGCCGCGGCGCCGAGGATGAGCCGGCCTCCCGAGACCAAATCCAGGGTGAGGCCGGACTTCGCGGTCAGGAACGGGTTGCGGTACGGCAGCACGACGATGTGGGTGTGCAGCTTGATCCTGGTCGTCGCGGACGCGGCCACCGCGAGCGCGACGAACGGATCGAGCGCATGATGTCCGCCTCCGTCGAGCCAGCGTTGCACCGGATACGGGTGGTCGGTCACGAAGCACGCATCGAATCCGGCGTTTTCGGCGGCTCGCGCGATCTCGCCGATTGCGGGTCCCCCGACGAACTCGTCGCCGAACTGGATGCGATCCGTGGCCA
>JAUIFY010000296.1 GCA_030430245.1 bacterium
CCCGCAGGCTTCCCGAACGGGCGCCGGCCGGGCGACGACGTGGTCGACATCTCCCTGCGCGCCGTGATGGGAGCGCTCTGCCACCATGGGTTGGGATTGTGTGCGCCGGAAGACGCGCCGTCGGGCGAGGAGGAGCTCACCGATGGGGCGTTCTTGGAGGCCGGGTTCTTCGACGAGGCGTTCCCGTATCTGACGACTCCGGTGCCCGGGTCCCCCAACGGGGAGGGCACGACCTGACCCGGCTCCCCGCGGTTGGGTGACTCGGGCGGGCCGCCGGCCCGCCTTACGCGAGTCCGGAAATCGGACGATAATGTCGTCGGTATGGCCGACGGCGACGGGTCCGAGTGCATCTCCCCCCGACGATGGAGCGGAACGTCGGGCGGTGTCTCCTCCGCGGCGACCACGATGCGGCAGGGCGTCGCCCCCGAGGAGCTCCGCTGATCCGCTTCTCCCCCAGAGGGCGCAGCGGCCTCGCTCTCATCCTCGTGGCGATGCTCGGGGCGTGCGTGCGCCCGTCGGCCGACGAGTCGGCCGACACAGCGCCCGCGGGCGAGGCGGTGGTCCAGGCGCGGCCCAGCTTCGTCCTGGTGACCGTCGACACGCTTCGCGCGGACCACGTGAGCTCGTACGGCTACCGGCTCCCAACCACTCCGACCCTCGACCGCCTCGCCCAGGACGGGGTTCGTTTCGCGGATGCCACGGTGCCGTGGCCGAAGACGTGGCCCGCGGTCGCGTCGATGATGACCGGCAAGTATCCGGCGACGACCGGAGTGCGTCTCTACCCGCGCCGACCGCTCCCGTCCGACCACGAGACCCTCGCGGAGACGCTCGGTCGCGCCGGATACGCCACGGCGGCCGTCGTGGCCAACGTGAACGTCGGCAGAGAGTTCGGGTTCGACCAGGGCTTCGGTCGCTTCGTCGAGGCGTGGGAGCACGGCCTGGCGAGTGACGCGGGGGAGGAGACTCTGGCTCACGACCCGGGCGCGGTGAAGGAGCTCACGGGGGCCGACGTCGTGACCGACCGCGCGATCGAAATGCTGGACGACTTCGGCGACGGGCGGCCCTTCTTCCTCTGGCTCCACTACATCGATCCCCACGGCCCGTATCGGCCTCCACCGGCCTACCGGGATTTGTGGAGGGGCGAGTACCCGGAGAAGCAGGTGGCCTTCGACGCGATCCCTCTCTATCAGCGACAACACGACGCCGCGGGTGCGCCGATCACGGACATCGGGCACTACGTCGCGAGCTACGATCGCGAGATCCGGTTCTTCGACGATCAGCTGCGTCGGCTTCTGGGAGAGCTGTCGGCCCGCGGGCTCCGCGACGACACCCTGATGGTCGTCACGTCGGATCACGGTGAGAGCCTCGACGAAGACGACTACCTCTTCGAGCATGGCGCCGCACCGTACCAGCCGACGGCGGGGGTGCCGCTGGTCGTCGTGTTTCCGGGGAAGGTGCCCGCCGGCCGGGTGGTCGAGGAGCCCGTCGGTCTGATCGATCTCCTGCCGACCTTGTTCGACCTCTTGCGCGTGGTGGAGGCGCCCCCGGTGCAGGGACGGAGCCTCGTCTCGAGCTGGGGCGACGCGCCGTCGAAGCCAGCGGAGTACGTGTTCATGGAGTCGGGCTCGTACGAGCCGTCACAGCTCAGCGTTCGCAAGGGGCACTGGAAGCTCGCGCGTCTGCGCGCGCCCCGCGACCGCGTGCAGTTCGGTCGGCAGGAGTTCGAGCTGTACGATCTCGTCGCGGACCCCGGGGAAGACCACGACGTCTCGAAGGATCACCCCGCGGTCGTCGAGGAGCTGCGCCTCGCATTGGAAACGTGGCACGTGCGTACGCCGGTTTGGGAAGGTGGCGAGGGGCATGGGCCAGCGCCGGTGGACGAGAAGACGCACGCACTCCTGCGCGCCCTCGGGTACGTCGAGTAGCGGACCGAAGGCGCGTCAGTCGAAGCGCAGCTCGTCGCCCACCGTGATCCTGCCCGGAGACGTCACCTTCGCGTAGATGCCGAGGCAGGCCATCGGCATGCCCATGAACTCGCGCAGATTCTCCTTCGCGAGCGTTCGCAGAACGCGCATGTCGCGTGGCAGTCCGTCCTGCGGGCGCGTCGTCATGACGCACCGGGGCGTCGCCGCACCGAAGGCGATCGCGGCGTCGCCGATCGTCGCGGTCCGGTCGATCCAATCATTTTCGAGAAATCTCGTGTCGCCGCTCGCATCGATCACGATGCCCGGCCGGAACCGTCCCCGCGCGATCTCGCTCTCGGGCATCAGGGACGCGAGGTGCCGCAGGCTCGAGGTCGTCAGGAGGTGGAGCGGCTCCAGGTCGGCGAACGATCCGGCCTCCGCGAGCGGCAGGGGGAACTCGACGCTCCCGCTCAGGGCGAGTCCCTCGACCTCCGGCCAATGGGTCTCGAAGAGCGCGGGCGCGCCGGCCGCGGTGAGCTCGACCGCCGTGCCGAGCACCGACGAGCACCGCGCGTTGAACGCGGCCACGTCGTCGCTCCGCACGGTCTCGCCGTCGATCTCGGCCAGCACGGGCGGGAGGGGCTCGCCCGGGGTCGGCTCGCGTTCGAACTTCGCGCGGAACGCGAGAACCTGCTCGCCGAGCTTCGGGTGCTTCCCCGAGATCACCTTGCCGGTCGCCTTCTCGACGATCGCGAGCGGACGGTCGGCGAAGATGCCTCCCTCACCGAGCGAGGTCGTCTCCAGCGACTCGCCCTGGAAGGACTTGATCGGAAACCGCCAGATGGACTGGATGCGATGCGCCGCCATCCGGTGGAGCTAGCCCGCCGACCAATCGAGGTCCAGCGATGTCGGCAGGAGCCCCCGGGGGAGGGGGATCGCCAGCGCTCGCCGCGCGCCTGCGGGGACGGGGACTCCACGGCGTGCCCCGGGGCGCTCGGCGGCGGGGGGAAGCGCCCTTGACAGCAGATAGTTCGGAGTCCATACTATCGACATGGACCAGGAGGACACCGAGAAGGCGAGTGCGCCGGCCCAGATCACGGCCGGCCTGGTCAAGCTCTCGCTCGCCCTGCGTCATCAGGCCTGGCAGGCCTCGGGCCGAAGCGGGCTGACTCCGACCCAGGCCCAGATCCTCTTCCTGGTCGAGTCGCTCGGGTCGTCGGCGGTCTCGGTTTCGACGGTCGCCGAGCAGCTCTCGGTCACGAAAGGCACCGCGAGCGAAGCCGTCTCCGCGCTGGAGCGCAAGGGGCTGCTGCGCAAGGAGGCCGACTCGTCGGACGGCCGCGCCGTCGTGCTCGAGCTCACGCGCAAGGGGCGTCGGGAGGCGCAGCGATCCGCGCAGTGGCCGGATGTCGTCCTCTCCGCGATCGGTGCGCTTCCGCGTGTGGAGCAGGCCGCGTTCTTGAGAGCGCTCATCGGGGTGATCCGGAACCTCCAGGAGAGAGGCGCGATTCCCACGGCCCGGATGTGCGCACAATGCCGGTTCTTCCGGCCGAACCAATACCCGGGTCGGGACAAGCCCCATCACTGCGCCTATCTCGAGGCTCCGATCGCGGACGTCGACCTGCGAATCGATTGCAATGAGATGGAGCCCGCCGAGATCGATCTACAGCCGCGCCTCATCGAAGCGCTCTACGCCGGCAGGTCGATCGAGACGCTGTCCAAGAACCCAACCAACCCCACGAAGGGAGATCGAACATGAAGGGAGCCTTCCCGATCGCCGCCACCCTGGCGGCTCTCCTCGCCTGCGCGGCGACCGCAGTCGACACGCCGACCGCCCGCGCATCGGATTCGTCCGCCGGTGCGGAGAGCCCCGGAAGGGCGATCCGTCCCCCGGAGAAGAGCCCCGACCTCGATCTGGCGGCCGCCTCGGTGCGCCATGTCCCGGAGCTCGGGATTCTGGTCTTCGAGGTCCGGGTCGTGGGCACGGCCGGAGGGACCGTGCCGAAGCCCGCGGGCCAGATGGATGGTGCTCCCGTTCTGGGCTACGTCTTTCCGACATCCCTACGCGCTTCGCAGGTCGGTTTCGGTGACGCGAAGGGAATCGTCGCCCTCGCGATCACGAGTCACCCGGACTTCGACGACACGCCGTTGTTCGATGAGAATGGCGACCGGGAGTACGACGACGACGGTGTCGTGTGGCATCCGCACTGGGTCCTCCTCGGCGAGGACGAGCGAGTGGCTGGCGGCCTGAGCGTGCGGCAGTTCGACCCCAAGGACGAGACGGTCACGATGCCTCCCACGAACCCGGGCATGCCGATGTACATGGACTCGCCCGGTTTCGGCGTCGTCACGAAGGGAGACGCGCTCCGCGTCGTCGTGCCGGTGTATCGTGTCTCGAACACGACCCGGTTCGAGTTCGATGCGGTGTCCGCGTACATGCAAGTGAACACGTCGGACGACGGGCGCCCCCTGCTCGGCGTCTACGAGGTGTACGAGGTGCTGAGCGGAGACCTGTCGTTGCCGTATTCCGTGGTCGAGGGCTGGAGCCCCGCGGCCGAACCGCAGTGAGCGGGTGTGCTGGATCCGGGGCCGAGAGACTCTCGGGCTCCGGCATTGCTCCGTCGCCGCACGGGGCCGGTTCCACCGGTCCGGCGCGGGGCGAGGCCGCGGTGGCTATCCGCAGCGCGCCGTGACGATCCAGGCTCCCGAGCCCAGCTCGACGCCGTTGTCGTCGGCGAACGGGCCCAGGGCTTCGGCGAGGTCCGTGGCGACTGCGGCGCGGACCTCGGCCGGCGCGTCCCGCAGGAGTCGCGAGCTCGGGCCGAGCTCCGTCAGGAACCCGACGGCCTCCTCCACCGATCGACCCACGTTCACGTCGGGGGAGTACGCCGTGAGCTCGACGTCGCGAAAGCCCGCCGAGCCCAGCGTCTCGCGGACGAGGTCGGGGTCGGCAAAGGCGAGGGGGCCGGGAGTGCCCGGTCCGGGCGGGGGCGGAGGTGGAACGTGCTGCGCCGTGACGCTCAGCGGTACGGCCATCCACGGGTTCTTCTCCAGTCCCTGCCAGCACACGAAGGCGATGCGGCCATCGGGCCGCATCGACCGCTTCAGGTTCGCGAACGCGGCTGCGGGGTCTGCGAAGAACATCACGCCGAAGCGCGAGAACACGAGGTCGACGCTCTGCGCCTCGAACGGGTAGACCTGCGCGTCGCCGAGCTCGAACCGGAGCTGCGCGACACCCTCGCCGCGCTCTCTCGCGCGCGCGAGCATCGGCGCGGAGAGATCCAGTCCCAAGACCGAGCCCTGGGGCCCGACGCGCTCGGCGAGAGCGAGCGAGCTCGAGCCGCATCCGCAGCCGATGTCGAGGACGGACTCGCCCGGCTCGACGTGGGCCGCATCGATCGCGGCGTTGCCGAAGGGGTCCAGGCGTTCGTCGAGGTCGACCTGGCCGTCGACCCATCGGGGCCCGCCCACGTCGTTCCAGAACTCGTTCTGTTCCTCGTTCGGATCGGGAGCGCTCATGTGCCCTCGCGGGGGGGATCTTCGCGGCAGAGCAGGAAGTAGTTGGGCATGTTCTTCCCGTCCTTGGTCGCGCGCCCGATGAGCAGGTGCTCCGAGACGCGCCGGAGG
Organism: bacterium; assembly: GCA_030430245.1. GTDB lineage: Bacteria > Desulfobacterota > Binatia > UBA12015 > UBA12015 > VGTG01. The sequence continues at coordinate 5,532 of JAUIFY010000296.1, forward strand.
TAGTCGATCATTCCGTTGTAGATGAAGCGGGAGAGACGATAGGTGTTGTCGTGGATCTCGGGCCAGTCGGCGGGCTTTCCGGTCGGGATCCGTGTGTAGTCGACCGCGACGCTCCCGGGGCCCTCGGGCGCGTCGTAGGCGACGAAGTAGCCGGGACCGGTGAGCGGGGCGAGCCATCCCACGGGTTGGTAGTTGTACCCCCACAACACCTGGCCGTCTTCCGATCGGCAGAAGCGCTTCTGGAAGCGCGTGAACATCGGCAGCGAGTTCTTTCCGTGGAAGATCACCGGGCGGAGCGGGCCCAGGTCCCGGGGGACCATCTCCTCGATCGTCACCGTGCGGCCTTCGCACGCGTCCCAGAGACGCGCTTGCGTTTTGGCGTCGAGCGATTCGGTGATGGCGACGCGATCTTCGGGCGAGGCTTCCTCGAAGCGGTCGGCCGCCCGATCGTGATCGAGCGTCGGAGCGCTCATTGCATCCAGCGTTGCGCTGATCTGGCTCATGGACCCTCCATACCTTCCTTCGAGGAGGCCGCCAAGCGGCGCTTGGTCTGGCGCGAACGATGCGTCAGGATCCGTCTCGTGACCGATCGGGAGAAGGAGGTCCTCGACGGGGACGACTTCGAGGGCGAGACGTTCGAAGAGCTCGATCTCGGCGAGCGAGCCCTCGACGGGAAGACGTTCCGCGACTGTCGGCTCCGGCGCGTCCGCCTGGTCGAGGCCCGGCTCGCGGGCTGCACGTTCGAAGACTGCGAGATCGAGGACTGCGATCTCACGATGGTGAGCGTGGAGGGCGCCGCGCTCCGCGAGGTCCAGTTCCGGCGGTGCAAGCTCATGGGCGTCGACTGGACGGACGTGCGCGGCATGGTCTTCTCCGTCTCCTTCGAGGATTGCAATCTGAGCCACGCGACCTTTGCCGACCGCAAGATGCCGGAAACGTCGTTCCGGGGCTGTCGCGCGCACGACGCGTCGTTCGCGGGTGTCGACCTGACCCGGTCCGTCTTCGCCGGCACCGACCTTCGCGGGGCGCGCTTCATCGACACCGTGCTCGCCGAGGCCGACTTCTCCGAGGCAGTGAACTACGACATCAGCCCCGAGCAGAACCGCCTCCGCAACACCCGGTTTTCCCGGGAGGCGGCGCTGGCGCTCGTGGCACGGCTCGGCGTGATCGTTCCCGACTAGCCGCGCCGCCGATCGCCCGTCGGGGGGGCCGCATGCGCGTGGATCCGCTCGCACGCGATCGCGGGTCGGCCTACGATGGGGGCGATGCCGGACCCGCGCGAGCGAACCCGGACGCGCCGTCGGCTCGTGTGGGCCACTCTTCTCACGCTACCGGTGCTCGCGGCCGGCGCGGTGGTACTCGTCGCAATCGAGGCGCGCGAGCGTTTGCCCCAGCTGCTGTCGTGGGTCGCGCGAGAGCTCGTGCCGGGCCTCGAGCTGCGCGTCGGGAACGCGCGGCTCCCGTCGCTCGATCGCTTCGTGGCCGACCGGGTCGTCGTGGGCTTTCGGGACGCCGACGGGCCGTTCTTCGCGGCAGACCGCATCGACGTCGAGTTCGGCCTCACGGACGCCTGGGAGGGCCGAATCGCCGCGGTCCGGCTCGCGAGGCCCGAGGTCCGCTGGGTGCCTTCGACCCGCGGCGACTTCGGGTTGGGCTCGTCGGAAGGCGGCGCTCCCGACGAGGGCGCGCGCGCGTGGACCGTGGAGCGGCTCGTCGCGACGGAGGGGCGCGCCGAGCTCGAGATCGCGCCGACGGTGCCCGCGGTTGCGTTCGATTTCGAGCTCGACGTCGACGATCTGGGAACGGACTCGGCTCGAGACATGCGGGATCGGCCGGTCCGCATCACGAACGTGCGCGTCGGTCCCGAGGAGCGCCCGCTCCTGGTCGCCGAAGAGATCGCGTCGGACCTGTCCCTCTCGGGGGCTGCTCGCCGCCGACTCGAGTCGCTGCGCGTCGTCCGTCCCCGGATCGATCTCGGTGCACCGCTCCCGAACCTGGGAGGGGTTGGCTCCCACGGGTCCGACGCCGCGCCGGCGTCGCAGCCGACCTTCTTCATCGGGCGCCTCCAGGTGGAAGATGGACGACTCGCCGCTCCGGCGACGCCCGACCGTCCGGGTGTCGCGATGGGTTTTTCCTTGGATCTTCGGGAGGTGGGCGATGCGCCGGAGGTCGCCGGGCGCGCGCACGAGGTGGCCGTGTCCGATTTTCGGCTGACGCTTCCGGGTGTCGAGCACACGGCCGCGTTGACGTTGCGGCGAGCCAGCGTCGTCGCCTCCCTCGCGGGGCTCTCGGCTCGCCGGGTCGCGTCCGTCTCGCTCCCCGAAGGCGAGGTTCTGATCGACGCCCGGGCGCGTGAGCTTCTCGGCGCCGACGCGGGAGGACCCGGAGTCGGATACGACCCGACCGACGCGTGGCGGATCGGGACGCTGGACATCGGGTCGCTGGCCGTCCACCTCGCGGAGCTCGGTCCTCCGGTGCCCGACGTCACGTTCGAAGTTCATACGACCCT
>JAUIFY010000011.1 GCA_030430245.1 bacterium
CATCCCCTGGATGACGCCCGCATCGTGCCAGCTCGCCATCGGGTTGTCCGGGTTGGCAATGTAGATGAGCTTCGCGATCGTCTCGCGCGCGGCGGCGATCAACGCGTCAGGGTCTTCCTTGTCGTCCTTGTAGGGCACGGTGACGATCAACCACCCGTCGTCCTTCACGATCCCGTGCAGGGTCCGAACGACTTCTTCCGCATCCGGGACATGCTCGATCACGTCGAACAAGACGGCGAGATCGAACGGGGCCTCGACGGAGGTGAGATCGTTGGCGAACTCCAAAGATCTCCTCGCGCCGTCGCCGGACTCGAGCGTCTCCGGAAGGAAGGACGGGTCGTACGCGACTCCGCCCGCGAGACGTCCCCCGTCGATGAGATGACGAGAAACGTCGCCGGAGCCGGCGCCGAAGTCGATGAAACGCCCGGAGATCGAGAAGAGATCGAGATTCTGATCGAGGACCGTCAGGAACCGGTTCTTGAGGGGCGCGAAGTTCGCCATGGTGCAATGGGGCTAGAAGAACGTAGCGGTTCGGCCGTCCTGACGCACCACGGCGGGCCGTCCGACCTGCCAACCTTCCTTGCGCCATCGAGCGCCCGGGTGTCAGTATGCCAGGCCGATGACCATCCCCCGGCAGCCCTCGCCATCGGTCATGCTCACGCTCGGCATCCTCGTACTCGCCGCCGCAATCCGGTTCTGGAAGCTCGGCTGGGGCCTCGCCAGTCTGTCGTTCTTCCCGGACGAACAACAGATCTGGCCGAAGTACCTCTTCGCGTTCATCCCGCTCGGCTGGGAGTCGTTCCTGCGTCCGGAACGATGGCCCGCGTTCATCTATCCCACCTTCTACGGGAACCTCGCGGGCTTGACCGTCGCCGGGGCATACCGGCTCGGCTGGATCATCGAGCCTTGGAAGGACTTTGCGAGCGCGCTCTACTACGCGCGAGCCGTCACGGCGGGGATGAGCGTCGCGACGGTCGGGCTCGTCGCTCTGATCGGCCGCCGACTCTATGGGGGCTGGACCGGCGTCGTCGCCGCGGCCTTCATGGCGCTCGTCCCACTCGACGCACTCCAAGCGCACTATGCGAACGTCGACGGTCTTCTCGGCGCGTTGATCTGTGTATCGATCCTTCTCGCCTGGAAGGTGCTACAGACCGGCAGCGCAACCTGGGGCGCCGCGGCCGGATTCGTCGTCGGACTCGCCACGGGCACGAAGTACAACGGTCTCGCGATGGGCGCCGTCGTCGCCTGGGCGGGACTCGAGACCGCCTGGGCGAAGCACTCGATCCGACCCCTGGTCGCGATCGGGCTCGCCTCGATCGCGGGACTCGTCTTCGGCTTCGCCACCGCGTGTCCCGCGTGCCTTCTGCAGTCGGAGTATCCCGCCCAGGCCGTCGCCAACCTGTCGCTGGCATCCCGGACGGAGAACCTCCTCTTCTGGCGCGCCGACCTCGTCCCGACGCTCGGCTGGTACGGCCGACCGGTGCTCTGGCACCTCCTCGCCGGGCTACCCTACGCCCTCGGGTGGCCCCTCTACCTCGCCGCGATGGCCGGGCTCGTTCGCGCACTGGCGTCCCGAACCGCCGCAGACCGCCTGCTGCTCGTCGCGCTCGCCGCCTGGTTCTTCCCGGTGGTGACCGTCGTCCTCGATCTTCCGCGGTACCTCGTGCCGCTGGCCCCCGCCCTCACGGTTCTGGGCGCGCGCTTCCTGCTCGATCTGCCCGGCCGCTGGACGGCCGCGGGCATCGCGACGGCGGTCTGTGCGTACTCCTTCCTCCTCACGACGAGCCAGATCTCGCGACTCGACTACAGCCAGCAGGCCGAGATCGCGCACTGGATTCGCACGACGGTGCCGGAGCGAACCGACGGCGAACGGCGGCGAATCGGCCTTCCCGCGCACCGCGCGCCCTACTTCCGGCTCCAGCGTCCGCTCGAGTCCGCGGGCCTCACGCCGGTACCGGTCTGGAACGACGACTGGTTCACGACCGACGTGGATGCGTTCGTCCTTCCCCGCACGCACGAGGTCGAGGTCCACCGCTTGCGCCCCGGATCGGACGACGAAAGGGTCGTCGATCTTCTGCTCGCGGGAGAGTCCGGGTTCCGCGAAGTGGCCCGCTGGACGCCTCGGTACTTCGACGAAGACGTCTACGTGGCGATCGATCCAGGCTTCACCGGTGACCTCCTGTTCGGCCAACAGGGCTTTCGGGTCTTCGTACGAGATCCGAACGTCCCGACCGGCCCGGGGCTCGACCCGTGACGGGCACCCGAGCCGGCTTCCGACGTCGCGCCGCGCCATCGACCCCGGCTCCACGCCGATCGCCACATACGACCCCTACGAGGAGACCCCACGTGAAAGCGACCGCCGCCTCCCTGAGCCTGCTCCTGCTTCCGTGCGTCCTCCCGCCATCGACGAGCTTCGCCGTCACGGAATCGGGCGAGCTTCTCTACGCCCCCGAGGGCAACCGGCTCCGGCGCTACGACGTCGACACGCTGGATGGCTCCCTGGTCGAGGACGTCCTGATCGAACGCGCGTCCGCATCCGAGCAGGGAGGCGCTCTGCCCGCCGGCAAGTTCCGCGACGTCAACGGCCAGGTCTGCCCGTTCCCGGACGGCAGTGGGCGCTTCGTCGCGGGAGAAGACACCGGCCAGCCCAATCCCACCGCGGGGTGGGGCGTGTTCACCGCCGAGGGTCGCCAGATCGGCAAGCTGACCGCGACCTACAACATCCCCTCCCCCGAGCCCTTCGGGTGCGCATTCGCGCCGGACGGCACCCTCTTCACGACCAGCGTCGGCGCCCAGGGCTTCGGCCCTTCGAACGGACAGCTCATCCAGTGGTTCCCCCCCTTCGATCGCTTCCCGGGGGCGCCCGGCGACTATCCGAACGCGACGGATCCCAGCACGAACTTCTGCAAGATCGCCGTCGACATCGGCACCGCGTCGGGGATCGCGATCGACGACGAAGGCCGCGTCTACGTCGCCGGGTCGAGCTCCCTCTCCGTCTTCGGGCGGTTGTGGCAACGTCGACGCACAGGGCTCACCGCTCGTGTCGACGACGCAACGCGAGACCTTTCTCGCCCCGAGCGGCCTCTCCACGTTCAGCGGCCTCGCATTCGCGCCCAACGGCAACCTCTATGCCGCCGAGGTTCTGACCGGACGCATCGGGGAGTACGACCCACAGGGGAACCTGTTGCGGATGATCGTCGATCCGCCCGAGGACCTGCCGCCGATCTCGACCGGGAATCCGCAAGGCATCGCGGTCGGCGGCGACGGAACGCTCTACTACGCCGATCTCGACCTCGTCGGGACGCTGCCCAACGTCGGCCCGGGCCCCAACGGCAAGGTCTGGCGCGTGCGCTTCGATGCCGCCGGCGCTCCCCTCCCACCCGAGGTCATCCGGGAGGGACTTCAGTTCCCGGACGGAATCACCCTCTTCCCCGGGAATCTGCAAGACGACGACTGGAACACGTACGCGGGTTCCCGCGCGCGCACGTTCTGGAACGATCGCGAAACCTCGATCACACCCGAGAACGTCGGGGGGCTCGTCGCTAAGTGGGCGTTCCCGACCGACGCGATCATCACCGCGTCACCGAGCATCGCTCGCGTGACCCTTCCCGGCGAGGGACGCGTCCCGGTCGCGTTCCTCCCGTCGTGGGACGCGAACGTCTACGCCCTTCGCGCACGCGACGGCAGTGAGGTCTGGCGCTTCGCCACGGACGATCGACCGGGAGTGAGCTTCCCCGGCACCGCCTCCGTGCACGTGGGCGACGTCGACGGCTCACCCCGTGTCTTCATCGGCAACGGACAGACGTTCTACGGCCTGGACGCGACCACCGGCGCGGAGCTCTGGCGCTTCGACGCGGGCACCGGCTGCGTCGTCCCGGGCAGCTGCGCGTTCGGTGGAGAGCGAAACGAGATCGAGTCGTCGGCGCTCCTCGTCGACGACAAGGTCGTGTTCGGCATGGACGTGAACGACGTCGAGAACGGCAAGGGCGGCTTCTACGCACTCGACGCTCGGGACGGACGCCTCGTGTGGTTCTTCGACCTCGAGAGCGGCTCGACGTGCCGCCCCGATCCCGCCGACGACATCCGTCGATACGACGGGTATCACACCGAGTCCGAGCTCGGTCTTCCCGCGGGGTTCCTCGCGACGCGCGAGGGGTGCGACCATCCGCGCTCCCCGAACGGCTGCGGCAACGTCTGGTCGTCGGCGTCGTACGACGGGAAGCGCGGGTACTTGTACTTCACGTCGTCGAACTGCGACACCGACGAGAACCCGGCGACGAACCGTCCCCCGCCCCCGATGCCGCCCTTCGAGGAGGCCCTGATCGTGCTGGACCTCGACGGGAATCCGGTGTGGCTCTGGCGGCCGCGGGAGATCGACAACGCCGACCTGGCCTTCGGCGCGGTCCCGAACTTGTTCTCGGCCGAGATCGACGGCGTCGACCGCGAGGTCGTCGGCGTCGGGAACAAGGACGGAACCTACTATCTCCTCGATCGGGATGGCGTGAACGAGATCAGCGGCGTTGCGTGGGATGATGCCGACCCGAGCCTCTTGCCCTACTGGAAGACCAACGTCGTGCCCGGGGGTCCGGCCGGTGGCATTCCGGCAACCGCCGCCGTCGACGATCGGGCGGACCGCATCTACTTCGGCACCGCGCCCGGCTCGTTCGGGGGCGTGCTCAACCCCCAGCGTCCGACGATGCACGCACTGGATGCGCGCACCGGCGACATCCTCTGGCAGAACACGGCCGAGGTGGATGCCGACGCGACCTTCTCCCCGACGAGCGGCATCCCCGGGCTCGCGTTCATCGGCTCGGTCGTCGGCGGCTTCGTGCGCGGGTACGACACGGGCGATGGCACGCGGCTCGTCGCGCGGGAGACCGGGTTCGCCGTCGCGTCGGCACCGGCGTTCTGGGACGGTCTCGCGATCGTGGGATCCGGCATCGGGGCCCGGAGCGGCAACCCCAACGACCCCGGCGACATCACGTCGCGTACCCCGCAACCGATCACCGGCCTGTGTGTGCCGGGCACCCGGGCCTGCGCCACCGACCGCCCCGTGAGCGGCAAGCGCCTCCGCGTGACCGACCGCGCGAGCGCCCCGGACCGGCGTCGTCTGCGGCTCATCTCGAAGGATCCGTCCATCGACGCACCTTCCCCGGGCGGCTCCGGCGACCCGACGCTCGTCGGTGCGACGGTGCGACTCGCGCATCCTTTCCGGCCGGAGGCCGTGGAGATCCCGCTGCCTCCGGCGAGCTGGAGCGCGAAGGGCTCGCCGCCCGGCTCGAAGGGGTACGTCTACCGCGACACCGCCGCGAGCCACGGCCCATGTCGCCGCGCCGAGGTGCGCGACGGCAAGGTCGACGTGAGCTGCAAGGGGGCCGATCTCGGGTTCACGCTCGACGAGCCGTCGCAGACCGAGCTCGTCGCAGCCGTCGAGCTCGGCACGGATTCGGTCCTGTGCATGCGGTTCGGCGGCACGGTGAAGCGCGACGACGGAACCTCGGCACGCGCCACGGCCGTCTTCTCTGCCCGCGACGCGCCGCCTCCCGTGAGATGCACGCTGCCCTGAACCGCCGCCTTCACCACGCCCCGATGTGAAGCTGCGGTCGAGCACGTGCTACGTCAGCGACGATGCTCGAAACACGCCGCAGCGCGGGGAGACGACGCCGGGGGCTTCTCGCGATCGCGCTCCTCCTCTTCGCGTCCTGCGACGCTCGGCAGGGACGACTCCAGATCACGATCGTCGGCGAGGACGGTCGACCGACCCCGGCCCGAGTCTCCCTGATCGACGAGAGCGGTCGCTCCTGGCTCGCCGACGACGCACTCCCCGTGCGCGCCGACTGCGCCGAACACTGGCCCCCGCCCGCGGGGCCCTCGTCGGTGTTGCCGCCCGGCGACCGCGCGGTGTGGGACCCCTACACGGACACGGTGCAGTTCTACAGCGACGGAACGTCCACGGCCGATCTGCCTCCCGGCGACTATCGCATCACCGTGCGGAAGGGGCTCGAGTACGCCGCGACGACGGGCACGGCCTCCATCGCGGCACACGGGATCGCCCACCTGCGTCTGAACCTCCGCCGCTGGATCGACATGGCGTCCACCGGTTGGCTCGGCTCGGACGATCATCTCCACATCGCACGCATGGAGGCCGGCGACGACCCGAGGATCGCGGCCTGGATGGAAGCGGAGGACCTCGACGTCGCGAACCTCCTCGCGATGGGCACACCCGAAGGTGTGCGCGCGGCGCCCCAGCGATCGTTCGGCCTGCGATCGGCCTTCACCGAGGGAGCGACCACCCTGCTCTCGGGGCAGGAGAACCCTCGGAGCAACAACTTCGGCCACGTCATCCTCCTCGGCGCGCCGGCCTACATCGACTTCCCGGAGCGATATCTCGTCTACAACGAGTTCATGCGGGCGGCGGCGCGGGGCGGCGGACTCTCAGGCTACGCCCACTTCGGGACGACGGGTGCACGCAACGGCCTCGCCGTCGACGCGCCCGAGGGACTGGTGGACTTCCTGGAAGTCCTCCAGACTCGTCGGCTCGAAACGGCCGTCTTGTACGAGATGTGGAACCTGGGAATCCGGCTGACCCCGACCGCGGGCACGGACTACCCGTGCGGCGGCATCGCAAGCCTCCCCGGCCAGGAGCGCTTCTACGCGGCGGTGCGAGAGCCGCGCTCGCCCCGAGCCTGGCTCGACGCGATCGACGCCGGCCGCACGTTCGTGACCAACGGTCCGATGCTCTCCTTCACCGTGGAGGAGCACGGGATCGGCGACGTGGTCGAGCTCGACCGCCCCGGTCCGGTGCGCGTACGAGGTGAGGTCCGCTACGATCCCACCCGGGAGAGGATCGACACGCTCGAGCTCGTGCGCAACGGCGACGTGATCGCGACGAGCGCGGCGGACACCGCCTCCGGACGGCTCTCGCTCGAAGCCGCGCCCACGATCGATGCCGCGAGCTGGCTCGCCCTTCGCGCTACGGGCGAGCGTGTGCGAGAGGTGGCCGAAGGGTCGCGCCCACCGGCGTTCGCGCACACCGGCGCGATCGAGGTCGCGATCCCGGGAACGCCGGGGCTCGACCAACAGAAGGCCGGACAGGACCTCCTCCGCGCGTCCCTGCAACGCGTCGAGGGTCTGGACGCCTTCATCCGAAAGGCCAAGATCCCGGAGGCGGACCGCGAGGGACTCCTCGCCGCAATCACCGCCGCGCGCGATCTCTACCGCTCGCGCCTGGACCCGCGCTGAGAGCGCCTCTCCCACGAAGCGACCACGGGGGGCGGGGTCCCGGGCGAGAACGACGTCGAGATCCACTTCGCCGATCGGCAGCCGGGAACGAGCCCGCGCACAGCCAACCGGCGCACGAGCGCGCACCGGGCGTTCGCTGCCCGTCGACGGAACGCCTGCCGGAGTGGAACCACGCGCGGCGGGGTGCAAGGATGCCCCATCATGCCCGGCAGGGGTGCGCGACGGAGACGCCGATCTCCCCAGGTTCGATCGCAGCGACGGCACCGGCAAGAGGACCGGCCGGTTCACCTCGCCGCGCACCACCGCCGAAGTCGACGAGGAGCGAGCACGCTGATCCACGATACGAGCACCCTGAAGACCCTGGTCGTCGTCCTGCTCTCGGCGGTGTCGACCCTCGGCTGCCCGAAGCAGGCGCCGATGCGGATCCACGCCGAAGCGAATCCGAAGGTGGATCTCTCCCTCTACCGGACGTACGGATGGAGCGCGCCGACCTCTCCGACCCGCTCCGGCATGGCCGCGGAGCTCGCCGAGCCCACCAGCGCGACGCAGCCGGCCGGAGCTTCGAGTTGGGCCGCCGAGCGCGCCGACCAGCAGATCCGCAGCCGTGCCGACGCGGAGCTCGACCGTCTCGGGTACGTCCCCGACGTGCATCCGCAGCTGCTCTTCTCGTGGCACATCTCCACGCGCTACGCGCAGATCCAGGACACGTGGGGCGACTTCGCGCGATACCGCGCCGAAGGCGGCACCGAAGGCGCGGCCGACGCTTGGATGGACGGGTACGAGGAAGGCTCTCTCGTCATCGAAGCGCGCGACGCGCGCAATCGCGTCCTTCTGTGGTACGGCACCGCGACGGCCGTCGTGAATCCGGAGCTCCGCGAGAAGCGCATCCCGGAGGCCATCGCGGAGATCTTCGCACGGTGGCCCGCTCGGTCGGCCCCACGTTGAGTCGATGCACGGCTTGAAGGATCTCCGCGTCGTCGACTTCACGACCCGGATCGCCGGGCCCTACGCGACGAAGCTGTTCGTGGATGCCGGAGCCGACGTCGTGAAGATCGAGCCGTCCGGTGGAGATCCGCTTCGCCGCTGGTCGGCCAGTGGCGCCGCACTCGGAGACGAAGACGGCGCCCTCTTCCGGTTCTTGTCCGCGGGCAAGCGCTCGGTGGTCGGGACGCCCGACGATCCGGCCGTGTGCGCGCTCGTCGACAGTGCCGACCTCGTCGTGGAGGACTTCGCCGCGGGGACCTTCGACGTCGATGCCGTTCGATCCGCGAATCCGCGGGCCGTCGTGCTCTCGATCACACCGTACGGAGCGAAGGGCCCCTACGTCGGGCGACCCTGGACGGAGTTCATCCTGCAGGCGGAGGGCGGCTCGGTCGCACTTCGCGGCCGCCCGGAGCAGGAGCCGTATCAGGCGGGCGGGCGAATCACGGAGTGGGTCGCGGGCGCCTTCGGCGCGGTCGGAGCACTCGCCGCCCTCCACGGAGCCCGCCGGACCGGCCGGGGCGAGCACGTCGACCTCGCAATGCTCGACGCGATCAACCTCTCGAGCACGATCTTCATGGATCTGCTGTACCGCCTGATGGACCTGCACGAAGCTGCGTGGCCCGCGCGGACGACCGAGACGCCATCGATCGAACCGACCTCCGACGGCTGGGTCGGGTTCAACACGAACTCCGCGCAACAGTTCGCGGATTTCCTGGTGATGATCGAACGGCCGGATCTCGACGGCCAGGGCCTGGAGAACGTCGGCACGCGGACCGCGCGCTTCGACGAGTGGCAGGAGGCCGTGCGCGCCTGGACCACGCGGCACACGACGGACGAGATCGTCGCGATCGCGACCGCACTCCGGATTCCCGTCGCCCCGGTGAACGACGGCCGCAGCGTGCTCGAGCACGAGCACTTCGTCGAGCGGGGGGTCTTCGTCGAGGCCCCCGATGGCGGCTTTCGCCACCCGCGGCGTCCGTACTCCATCGGCGGGGAGCGTCCGCCGCCAACCGCGCGCGCTCCTCGTCTCGGTGAGCACACGGCGTCCGTCGAGCCTCGCCGCGCGCTCCCGGCGGCCGGACGCGAATCCATCCGGCTCCCGTTCGAGGGGCTCCGCGTCCTCGACATGACGAACTGGTGGGCCGGCCCTGCCGGAACCCAGGTGTTCGCCTCCCTCGGAGCCGACGTCATCCACCTCGAGTCGGCCCGCCGCCCCGACGGCGTGCGGTACACCGGCGGGATCGTCCAGGGGCGGATCGAGGAATGGTGGGAGTGCTCGGCGTTCTTCCTCTCCGCCGACGCGAACAAGCGCGACCTGTGCCTGGACCTCTCCGGTCCGCGGGGCAAGGACATCCTCGAGAGGCTCGTCGCACGGTGCGATCTCCTGGTCGAGAACTACAGCCCCCGCGTTCTCGACGGCTTCGGGCTCACGTGGGAGTACCTCCAGGAGCTCAATCCGCGTCTGTCACTCGTCCGCATGCCGGCCTTCGGCTTGGACGGCCCGTGGCGAGACAACGTCGGCTTCGCGCAGACCATGGACCAGATCTCGGGTCTCGCCTGGGTGACCGGACACGCGAACGACCAACCGCGCATCCAGCGCGGGCCGTGCGATCCGCTCGCCGGGATGAACGCCGCCTTCGCGTCGATGGTCGCCCTCGCCGAGCGCGAGCACACGGGTCGCGGCACCCACGTCGAGTGCCCGATGGTCGAGGGTGCACTCAACGCCGCGGCCGAGCAGGTCATCGAGTACACGGCGTACGGCAACGTCCTCCAACGCATGGGGAATCGCTCCCCGTCGGCGGCTCCGCAGGGCATCTACCCCTGCCTCGGGCACGCGCCCGAGCTCGAGCAATGGCTCGCGCTCTCGATCGCCGACGACGAGCAGTGGAGCGCGCTGGTGGACTGGCTGGGCGCGCCCGCCTGGGCGACCGCCCCGGCCCTCCTCACCCACGCCGGTCGACGCGCGGCGCACGACGAGCTGGATGAGAGGCTCGGCGCGATCTTCCGCGAGCGCGATCTCGACGAGACGGTCGCGCAGCTCGCAACCGCGGGTGTCCCCGCCGGGCGCGTCTGGGATTCGCGACGGGGAAGCGACCACCCGCAGCTCGTCTCCCGCGGGTTCTACGAGGAGGTGACCCACGCGGTGGCCGGCACCCACCCGACGCCGACGCTTCCCTTCCGCTATGCGAGCGTCGACGCCTGGATCCGGAGCCCGGCGCCCCGGCTCGGGGAGCACAATCGAGAGGTCCTGCGCGAGCTGGCGGGGCTCTCCGACGACGAGATCACCGCATTGGAGCTCGACGGCGTGATCGCGAACCGCCCCGACGGCGTCTGAGCCGCCGCGGATCCTCATCCAACGCGGCCCTGCGCTCGTGCGCTCGTGCCCGCGCGGCTCGACGAGGCGGCCCGGATCGCGGCGCCCCGTCCTCGTGCCGCGCGGCAGCCGTGGGGTCCCTCCCCGAGCTTCGTCAGACGGTCTGCGGAAAGCCGTTCCGACGCAGATGGGCGATCGTCGCGTCGCGCAACGGGGCGCCCCAGGTCGCGTCGCCGACGTTCGACAAGCCGAACGACTCGGCATCGCCCACGACGTAGCCGATCGTCGCCACGCGGTACGTCGTGCGATCGTTCAGCCGGTCCTGACGGCGAAGCGCCTCACGCGCCCCACCGGCGACGTCCGCGCCGCGGACGTCGACCACCGCGATCTGCTCGCGCCAGCTCTCGAGGTCGTAGATGTCGCCGGTTCGGATGGTGCCCGCACGAAGTCGATCGGCCACCGACGCCACCGGGTAGAAGGCGAGATCGACGTCGTCTCCGGCTCGCATCACGGTCTCGAAGAACCGGGCGACGTCGACCCCCTCGAGCCGCCGCGGGTTGGTGCCCAACGCGTCGCCCACGCTGAGGGGTGCCTCGGCGTCCCTCGCGACGTTCACGAACGCGTGCAGGTGGGGCTCTCCCCGGTAGTGAAAGACCGTGCCCGGGCCTTCGAGTCGAATCACCTGCGACGGTGACTCGCCAGCCAGGCGGCCACCCTGATAGTCCTGCTCGTAGTCGGCCAGATGGAGCGCGTCGATGCCGCCGTTGTGCTCGATGCAGCTCCACGCGTAGCCGGCATCGTCCTCCCCGTACGTCTCGAGGATCGAGTCGACGAAGGAGCGTACGCGCGCGCGCCGGGACGCGGACAGAGCGCGGACCGGCAGGCCGTCGAACCGCCCCTCCCTGCCTTGAACGCCGATCTGGGTCTGTGGAGGGGCGACCGGTCGCCGCACCATCTGGCGCTCGCCCGCACTCAGGCCGCGCAGGATCTCCTGTCCACGTTCCAGCTGAAAGCGGTAGACGTTGTCCGGCAGGCCGACCTCGCCGTCTCCCCGTTGGTCACCGTAGACCTGGGGGCCACCGAAGGCCACGCCCTCGCGACTGCGCCCACCGATCCGGAGGTTCACGTGCGGTCCGGTGACGAGCACCTGGTAGTCGTCGTCCGGATGCCCTACGAACAGGGTTCGGGTCGCGTGGATCCCGCCCAGACGGAGCAGCTGCTGGTTCGGAAGCCGTTCGCGGCCCGCCGGGGACAACGACGCGTAGACGAGATCCGTGAGAGTGGACCGCGTGCGGTACGGCAGGAGGACCGACCAGACCCCGCCCGTGTCGACACCGCGATTGTGGAACTGCCGCAGCGGGTGGTCGTACGGCACGACCGCATCCTCCCAGCCCGCGCGCAGCTCGTCGTAGAGCCGCCGCGCGAGATCGGGCACCGGCGCGAGGTCCGCGCTCGGCCGCGGTGTGACGAGCGCACGTGCGGCGAGACCGGCTCCGGCGGCCACGCCGATTCCGGCGCCCCATTTGATGATTTGGCGTCGACGCATCCGCTTCCCGGTCTCGGACGACGACTATGGGGCTCGACCGACGCCGTGGTCAACTCGTCCGGTGCCACGAACGGAGAACGCCGCGGCGATTGTGCGAACGCCCGAATCTTCTACTCTCTCCGGGATGAGCCACGCTTCCCGTTCCGGAGGTCGACGCCGGGCTTCGAGCCTGCTCGTGGGTGCCTGCGCGGCCTTGGCGCTCGGACTGGCCTCGCCCGCCTCGGCCGCGACGAACCAGTTCCAGGCGTGGACGCCCGCCTACCTGAACCTGTCGTTCAACGACCGCGTGAGCGGGTGGTACGAGGTGCAGCCGCGCTTCGACGAGTTCGGCGTGTCGCAACTCCTGCTGCGCACCGGACTCGGCTACCGCTTCCACGGACGTTGGTCGGCGTGGCTCGGCTACGCCTGGACGCCGAGCATTCAACCGAAGTTCCGGACCGAGAACCGGATCTACCAGCAGCTCCTCTATTCCGACGACTTCGATTGGGGTCGGCTCATGAGTCGCACCCGGCTCGAGCAACGCTGGATCGGCGACACCTCGGGCGTGGCGATCCGGGCCCGGACGCTCCTCCGCGGTCAGGTTCCGGTGAGCGAGGACGATCGTTGGCGCCTCGTCGGACAGGACGAGGTCTTCGCGAACCTCAACTCGGTCGAGAACGGTCCCACCTCGGGCTTCGACCAGAACCGCCTCTTCTTCGGCGTGAACCGCGTCGTGAACGAGCATCTGAACGTCGACGTCGGCTACCAGTTCCAGTACGTCAACCGCCGCGAACCCGGCTTTCCCGACGCGATCAACCACGTTCTGCTGATCCAGCTCTTCTTCGCCGCGAGCCTCTGACCGGGCTCGGATCCAGCGGACCGACGGCGCGGGATCAGCCCTCGACGAAGCGGACGACGGCCCTTCCGTCGTCGACCAGCACGACCGGCGCCCGCTCCAGACGACAGCGGGCACCCGAGACGCACTCTCCGCTCCGCAGGTCGAACCGGTAGCCGTGCCAGGGACAGAGGAGCTCCGCGCCGTCGATCGACGCGTCCAGAAGCGAGCCGAGCCGATGCGGGCAACGCCCGGGATGGACGAGAAGCTGCCCCTCCGCCTCGACGAGCCGCCACGAGCGGCCGAACGCCTCGAAGCCGAACGGGACCTTGGCGCGGATCTCCGACACCCCACCGAGCACGACGTCGGTCGTCGCGATCCGCTCCCGGGCGGACTGCTCGTCGAGTGCGGCCTGCCGGTCGAGCATCATGCGAACGTCTTCGTCGTACAGGCGAGAGTACAAGGCCCGAAGCTTCTCCCCCGCGGCGGCGGCCTTCCTCCCGGAGACGCCTGGCGCGAAGAAGTCGACCACGACCAGCGTCTCGCGCTCGCCCCGCTCGGAGACGTGGGTCCAGATCTCCGAGCCCTCGCCCTGCCCGGCCAGCGTCGTGGTGATCCACCGCCGATGCTCGCGCTCGAGACGAAGCCGGATCTTGAGGACGCTCCCACCGGTCGATCCCGCCAGCGCGGTCCAGCCGTTTCCATCGGCCTGGGTCTTCTCGATGCTCGAGAAGCTCGACGCGTGCAGCCACGGCAGATGCTCCCAGTCGAGCGCGTTCTCGAACAGGCGCTCCACACTCACCGGGAGCACCTGCCGAAGCGTCCCGAGGTGGCTCAGCGCCGCGGAGCCCTCGGCGGGGCCGGTGAAGGCGCGGTCGAACTCGGTGCCGATCGGGTCGCTCATCTCGATCGACATCGTACCGCGCGCCGCGCCCGCGACTCAACGACGGGCGCGGCGCCCGTGGCACGCACCGTGCGTCAGGGACAGGTTTCTCCGTCCTCGTAGTGCGCGGCCCACACGCTGAAAGCCTGCGCGTACGTGTCGGCGTGCGGCGCCGGCGTGCGGCCGTTCAGGTTCCCCGTCGCACTCACCGGATCGAAGGTCCAGACGACGAGATGGTCCTGCACGACGTGGGCGGCGATGGCTTGGAGACTGCGGTTGCCGTTGGTCGCCGGATTGGCGATCGCCGCGATGATCTGGTCGGGCGTCTTGTCCGTCCACTGCATGCCCGGGTCGGACGGCTGATGCCAGATCGGCTCTCCTTCCCCCGGCCAGGGAGCGATCGCCGCCGCGTCGTTGTGACACCAAGAGCAGGTCGTACCTTCGTTCAGGTCGTGTGGAGTCATGTCGTCGGTCTGGGTCACCTCGGTGATCGACGCGTGGCAGTTCCGACAACGCGGCGAGTCGACGACGTCTCGAATGACGTCGCAGGCCTGCGCGAAGCTCATGTCGACGGGTTCCGGCGTGTCGATGCCGCCAGGCAGATTCAGGGTGCCGAAGTAGAAGACTCCCTCGTGCTGCATCGGCCGATTGAAGAAGTGCGGGAACCGACTGCACTCGAGCTCTCCGCCGATCGTGGTGCACGCCTCCACGTACCAGTGCACGGTACTTCCGAGCTCGGGCGGGATGGGATCGCCTTCGGGCACGGGGAAGCGGAGAGTCTGCACGCCACCCTGCACGCCCGCGGCGATCCCCTCGGTCATGTAGTGCTTGAAGTGACCGTCGTCCCACGGCGGCTCGGGCGCGGGGAGCGGCGACGGCCCCACCGTGATCCGGTACGTCTCGACCTCGTCGTCATAGACGGGCGAGCCGTTCGAGAAGTCCTTGACCACGCGATACCACTCGAAATTGGGAGTCCGATTCTGCGCCGTGGTGCCGGGCTCGGGCGAGAGCAGCCTCGCGTTCGGAAGGGTGAACTTGATCCGCTTGTTTCCGTTCGACCACGCGCACCCACCGGTCGTACACGCGAGGACCGTCCAGTAGTAGCGTTCCCCGCGGTACGGCTCCTCGTACGCGAACGAGTCGATCATGAACTTCTTCTCGGCGGCGTTCGCCGGCGGCACCGGGAACTGCGCGTAGCAACCCTCGCCCCCCGAAACGGAGGTACGCAGGCAGATCTCGTACGTGGTCGTCGCCGGGTTCGCGTCGGTCCAACGCAGGGCCGAGTAACGCGGGTAGACCGGGATGTCGTCGGCGGTCGGGCTGAGGAGGGGAGCGGTCGCAGGCTGCTGCGCGCTGTTGAACGCCAACGAGACGACGTCGCTCTGCCCGTACGCTTGGAGGCCCGTGATCGCCGTCATCGAGATGGCATGGTCGGCCATCCAGCTCTTCGGGACGTACCAGTACCCACCGTCGCCCACGCACGGCCCCCAGGAGTTCTTCACCACGAAATAGCCTCCACCCGCACCGGCCGGCGTGCCCTTCGCGAGATCCGAGTTGGCGCCCCAACCTTCGACCATCGCGGCGTGCCAGCCGAGAAGGGGATCTCCGCCCTTGCGGGCCTGCTTCTTGGTGATCGGCTTCACCCAGCCGTCGTCCGCCGCGTCGAGGAAGCTCTGCGTGACCTGGAAGGAAGCGACGACTGGCAGGCCGAGGGCCAGAAAAACCGGCGCGACGTCGACCGTCTGCCCCGGATTCGTCACGTCGAAGAACGAGTTGTACGCGAGCACCTTGATCTCGTCCCTGGCGGCCGGGATCTGGGCGCTGTAGCCGCACTGCTTCGTCCCCTTGGCGCACAGGTACTGCCCCTGGTGGTTCGTGTCCGAGCACGGCTTGTCGGAGTAGCCCTCGCACGAGTCCGCGTACGTGTGGTAGACGCGATTGCCGGCGGCCTCGTGAGTGCGCTCGGTCCGCTCCGGCGAGAGATTGTAGCTCCACGCGCGCTCCTCGCGGAACTCGTAGTCGCCCACCATCATCCCGAGGACCGATCCCGGCGAATTCAGATCGTCGCCGAAGTTCGGCGGAACCGGGAACCAGTGGTTCTTCTGCGCGTAGTGGAGGTGCTGCTCCGAGAGATCCGGGCACGTGTCGTGCTCGCGGCGCACCGCTGCCTCCACGGCAGCGCTGATCGCGAACGCCACGCCGGTGCCACGCGTCCCCCCCTGATCCTTGACGCACGTCCCCTTGCCCTTGAGCGGCCAGTCGGCGGTCGCCCACAGACCCTCGTCGGACCGCTCGAAGCACGCCTGTGCCCGCGCGCCGCCCGTGAGCATCCCGGGCGTCACGAGCTTCTCGCAGTTGGCCGAGCAGTCCCGCTTGCCTTCGATCGGTCGGAGGCTCGTGGGCGGATCCTTCGTCCAACGCTTCACGATGTCGCGCAGCAACTTCGTCGGGTCCTTCTTCCCGAGCGCACCCGGCTCGGGCATGCCTTTCAGGATCGCGCCGAGGCTCGCCGGATCCTTCGCGAGGGCCGCCGAAACCCCCTCGTAGATCACGGCGTAGTTCAGCGCGGCGTTGTTCGTCGCCCCGATCTCGGCGAGCGTCTCCGATAGGTCGCGGGTGGCGAAGCTCGAGCCGAGCAGCACGACCGGGACCTGACGACCGTCGCGTGTCGCGACGCTCGTCACGTAGTTTCCGGCCATCGTCCGGCGCAGCCGCTTGCCGTCCGCCCGCGGCACCGCCGTGTACCGCTCGACGAGCCCGCTCTTGCCGCCGAGCTGTTCGACGAGCACGGCCCCCAGGGCCTCGTCCAGAGCCCGGCTCTCCTTCTCGCCCTCGACGTCCATCTCTACGCTGCTCCGCGTGAGCTGGCCCGCCTTCTCGAGCGACTGGAACGACTTCTTCGTGACGTCGACGGCCTTCGGCACCGGCAGCGGTTGGGGCTTCTGGGCGGCCCCCGTCTTCTTCCGATCCTGCTCCCACTTCGCCCGGCCCGTCTCCAGAGACTCGGCCGACTTGCCCGCGGCCGACGTTCCGTCGGCCGCGGTCTTCGAGCGTGCATCGGCCGCGCCTCCGTCGGCCGGGACGAAGAGCCCTCCGAGGAGCAAGAGTGCCATCAGCCCGAGGGAAACCGTCGCTCGCGGTCCAGCTTGCTTCGTCATCGATCCGCCTCCTGTCCCGGACCTCCGGGATTCGGTCCGGATTCTGCCCGGCTCCCGGGTGCCGTCCCATCGCACGATGAGGGGATGGAGAGAAATCCGTGGCGCGCCGATGTGGGTCCGTTACGACTCCGGCATGGGCTTGCCCGATGGACACCCTCTCAAGACTCGCCTGACCGAGCTGCTCGGAACGCCCACGCCGATCATCCAAACGGGGATGGGTTGGGTCGCGACGCCCGAGCTCGTGGCCGGCTCCTGCGAGGCCGGCGCCTTCGGGTTTCTGGCCGCTGCGGCGCTCTCGCTGCCGGAGGTCGAGGCCGCGATCGGCCGGACCAAGGAGCTGACCGACAAGCCGTTCGGGGTGAACTTCCTGATGGATGCTCCGGGCGCCGAGCAGATCGCGCAGATGATCCTCGACCACGGCGTTCGGGCGGCGGGCTACAACCGCGCCCCGAGCGCCGCGCTCATCGACAAGCTCAAGGCCGGCGGGGTGCTCTGCGTCCCCACGTGCGGAGCTCCCCGCCACGTACAGAAGGCCGAGAAGCTGGGCGCCGACATCGTGATCGTCCAGGGGGGCGAAGGAGGTGGCCATACCGGATCCATCCCGACCTCCCTCCAGATTTCGGCGTGCGCCGATGCGGTGTCGATCCCCGTGGTCGCCGCGGGCGGGTTCAAGGACGGACGCGGACTCGTCGCCGCGATCGCCCGCGGTGCCGCGGGCATCGCCATGGGCACCCGGTTCCTCATGACCGCCGAGAGCCCCGTGCCGACGGTGACGACCGACCGCTACGTCGCCGCCGGACTGAACGACGTGATCGTCACGTCGGAGATCGACGGCCTGCCACAGAGGGTGATCGTGAACGAGCTCGTCCGGGAGCTGGAGGGCAAGAGCAGCCTCTCGCGGCTCCTCTTCGCATTCCGAAACGCGATGGAGCTCCGCAAGGTGTCGGGAGCGTCCCTCGTCGACCTGCTCCGTTCCGGCCTCGCCATGCAGAAGAACGAGAAGCTCACGCGCTCGCAGATGCTGCTGGCGGCGAACGCACCGATGCTGGCGAAGCGCGCGATGACCGACGGCGATCCGGTGGGCGGGTACCTCCCGAGCGGATCGGTGGCCGGAGTCATCGACGATCGACCGACGTGCGCGGAGCTGGTGTCCCGCATCATGGCCGAGGCCGAGGAGACGCTCGGTCGGTTGCAGATCCGGTAGCGTCTGCGGACGCGCCTCCCGACCGACGCCGACGTCGCGGCCCCGCCGACCACTCGAGGGCTCGCGGCGACGCGGTACTGGCACGTCATATGCCAATTCGGCATGATCCCCCCATGACCGTTTCGACACCGCTCTGGATGATGGGCGCGCCCGGGTCGCCCTACACACGGAAGATGCGGGCGATTCTGCGCTACCGCCTCATTCCGTTTCGCATGATCGTGCAGGGAAGCGAGGCACATCTCGCGCGGCCGCGGCCCAAGGTCGGTCTCCTCCCCACGTTCTATCTGCCGGACGAGTCCGGCCAGGAAGTCGCCGTGACCGACTCGACGCCGCTCCTGCGACGCCTGGAGGAGGAGTTCGAAGGACGGAGCGTGATCCCGACCGATCCGGTCGTCGCCTTCCTCGACGCGCTCCTCGAGGACTTCGCCGACGAGTGGCTGACGAAGGCCATGTTCCACTACCGCTGGCACTACCGGGCCGACATCGACAAGGCAGCGTCGATTCTCCCCCTTTGGCAAAAGGTCGACGTCGCGGACGAGGAGGTGAAGCCGCTCTCCGACTTCATCGCGAAACGGCAGATCGAACGCCTCTGGGTGGTCGGATCGAACGACACGACCGCGCCCGTCATCGAGAGCAGCTACCAGCGCCTCCTCCATCTCTTCGACGCACATCTCCAAACGCAGCCGTTCCTCATGGGGCATCGTCCTGGGTCGAGCGACTTCGGCTTCCTGGGCCAGCTGACGTGTCTCGTCCTGTTCGACCCGACGCCCGCGGCGATCGCCGTCGAGACGGCACCGAGGATCTACGCGTGGGTCGAATGGGCCGAGGAGCTGTCGGGGATGGAGCCGAAGGAGGAGGATTGGATCACGCGCGACGCGATTCCGCCGACGCTTCGTGCGCTTCTCGGCGAGGTGGGCCGCGTGTACGCGCCGTTTCTCCTCGCGAACGCAGAGGCGGTGGAACAGGGCGCGGAGAGGGTCGAAACGACGATCGACGATCGCCCGTGGACGCAGAAGCCCTTTCCCTACCAGGCGAAGTGCCTTCGCTGGCTGCGGGAGCACCACGCGAGCCTGTCGGCCGACGACCGCGCACGGGTGGACGGGATCCTGTCCGGCACCGGATGCGAAGCGCTCTTCGCCTGACCCACCTCGAACGCAACGGAGCACCCTCATGACGTACGATCCACGTGCGCCCGTCCTGGTGGGCGCGGGGCAGATCCTGCAGCGCCTCGATTCCGAAATCGACGCGCTCGACCCTCTGGGCCTGATGGAGCAAGCCACACGTCGGGCCGCGTTCGACGCCCGGTGCCCCGCCCTCCTCGCGCGACTCGACTCGATTCGCGTCCCCAAGGGGCTATGGCCCCATGGGAACCCCGCCCACACGCTCCGGACGCGGCTGGGTGCCCCGGGGGCCGAGACCGCGCTCGCGCCGATCAGCGGCAACATGGTGCAGCGGATGATCAGCGACGGCGCGCGCGAGATCCTCGCGGGCGTTCGCGATGCGGTGCTGGTCGTCGGCGCCGAGGCCGAGCGTTCGAAGCGCCGTGCGAAGCGGGCCGGCCGGGAGATCGATTGGGACGTGCCCGACGCCCCGGCGCCCGATCGGAGCTTCGGCGACACTCAACGGGGCGTGACCGATGACGAGATCGCGATCGGACTGGTGCAGCCGGCCTCGATCTTCGCCCTCTACGAGAACGCGATGCGGCACGCTCGCGGCGAGAGCCTCGCGGCACACCGCGACCGGATCGCCCGACTCTGGCACGGCTTCGCCCGCGTCGCCGAGCAGAATCCCGACGCGTGGACCCGCACCGCGCCGTCGGTCGAGGCGATCCGCGACGAGAGCGCGGACAACCGCATGATCTCGTACCCGTACACGAAGCGCCTCTGCGCCAACATGGTCGTCGACCTGGGCGCCGCGGTGCTCCTCTGCTCGGCGCAGCTCGCGGACGAGCTCGGCATCCCGCGCGATCGCTGGGTGTTCCTCCAGACGGCGACCGACTGCATGGCGACGCCCGCCCTCTCGAACCGGATGGACTTCCTCGGGGTCCCCGCGCTGGAGCTCGCCGGTCGCCGCGCATTCGAGCTCGCCGGCAAGGGGCCAGCCGACTTCGAGCACGTCGACCTCTACAGCTGCTTTCCCGCGGCCGTGCAAGTCGCGGCCCGGACGCTCGGATTCTCACCCGAGACGCCGCTCACCGTGACCGGCGGACTCGCGTACGCCGGGGCACCCCTGAACAGCTACGTCCTGCACTCCATCGCAACGATGATGAACCGACTCCGCGCGGAGCCGGGCACGACGGGCCTCGTCAGCTCGGTGGGGGGAACGTTCGACAAGCACGCGTTCGGGATCTACTCGACCGAGCCCTCCCCGCGGGGCTTCCAGTACGCCGACCTCGACCCGGAAGCCTCGAAGCTTCCCACTCGCGAATCGATCCGTCGTCACGACGGCGACGTCGCCATCGAGACGTACATCCTCGGCTACGAGAGAGGCGCTCCCTTCCGAGCGGGAATCGCCTGCCTCCTCGACGACGGCCGCCGAACCTGGGTAAAGACCGAGGACCGAGTCACGTTGGACGAGATGCTCAGGCGAGAGACGTGCGGGCGGCGCGCACGCATCGGAAGCGGGGAGCTGAAGCACTTCATCGATTGAACCGGGGCCCAGGCCGCGCCCCGGAGGAGAGCCACGAATGCCACTCTGGAGCGTCGAGGCCGACGGCGGGGTCGTCGTCGCGTCCTACACGAACCCGCCTCGGAACTACTTCACCGCTCAGGGGACGTCCGAGCTCGCCGAGCTGATCCGGTCGTGGCGCAGCCCGGAGGTGCGCGCCATCGTGCTCACCGGCGGCGTGCCCGACCGCTTCATCACGCACTACAGCGTCGAAGAGCTGCTGATGCTCGCCGAGAACCGGGAGCTGCTCGAGCGCCTCGGGCCGGGCGCGTTCCGCGGCTACCACGAGCTTCTTCGCGGTCTGCGAGACCTGCCCGTCCCGGTCGTCGCCGCGATGAGCGGCGACACCATGGGCGGCGGCTTCGAGCTCTCGCTCTCCTGCGACATCCGGATCGCGGCGCGAGGAGACCACCGGTTCGGCCTGCCCGAAGCGACGCTCGGCATCCTCCCCGGCGGCTCCGGCACGCAGCGCCTCTCGCGCCTCATCGGCGCCGGGCGCGCCGTCGACTTCATGATGCGGGGTCGCATCTGCCGGCCGGACGAAGCGCTCGAGCTTGGGCTCGTGCACGAGCTGGCGGACGACGCCGCCGCGCGCGCCCGCGTCGTCGCGAGCGAGCTCGCGCGGCTCTCGGCCACGGCACTGGCGCAGATCAAGCGTGCCGTCTACCAGGGAAGCGAGATCCACCTGGAAGGAGGTCTCGAGGTCGAAGCCGACGCGTTCCTGCGCACGATCGAGACGGACGAAGCGGTCGAGACGATGCGGGCCTACGTGGCGCTGCCGCTGGACGATCGGCGCGATTGGCTCGAGGGACGAACGGCGCTGCTGTACGCGCGCCCGTAGCGACGAAGGCCGCCGTCGTCAGGGATCGAGCGGCGCGGAGACCTCCACCACGAGCCGCGGCTCGATCGACGCGGCGATGTCTCCTACGGCCGCGCGGTAGTTCGCCGAGGCTCGAAAGAAGTCCGCCTGGGCGGCGATGAGGGTCGATGCGGCGTCGGCCGCCTGGACCTCTCGAATGTTGACGTTGATCAGGTTGCTCTGCCCGAGCATCAGCTTGCGCTCTTCGGCCTTGCGGAGCTTCCCCGCGAGCTCCAGGTTTCGCCGGGCCGCCCCGACCTGATCGTACGCGGCCCGCAACCCCGCGCCCGCGCTCTGCACTTCCGCCGTGATCTTCTCCCGGGCGAAGCGGGCCTTCGACTTGATCTGTCGAAGCCGTGCTTCGGCCGCGGCGACCTCGCCCCGAGCCTCCCGTCGCTGCACGGGCAGCTCGAAGAAGACGCGAGCCTCGAGCACGGCCGGCCCCTTGTCGTCCGGGAACTTGCTCGCTCCCCCGACGTCCTTCGAGCCGCCCACGGCGACATCCAACGAGGGCAGGAGCCGGTTCTCGGCCAGCTCGAGCTCCACCTCCGCCTTCTGCACCTTCAGATCGAACTCCTGGAGCAGAGGCTGGAGCTGGTAGGCGCGCTCGATGTCGGCGTTCACCTGATCCGGACCCGGGCGAGCCTCGGGAGGAAACCCCGTGGGAAGCCGGCCCGCAGCCGGCACCTGCGGCTCGCCATCCGCGTCTCGCAGGAACAGGGAGAGACCGATCCCCGCCTGCTCGAACGCTCGCTCCGCGTTGATCAACAGGACACGTCGGTCGTTGATCAGGCGCTCGTTGTCGGCGAGGTCGATCTCCGGCAGGGCACCGCGTTCGACCCGGCGCGAGAGCTGCGACTGCCGCTCCTCGGCGACGTCGAGAAGCCGGCGCGCCACGTCGACCCGCATCCCCGCGGAGACCCAGCCCCAGTAAGAAAATGCGGCGCTCCGGGTGAACTCGATCAGGTTCTCACGAATGATGGGTTGTGCTGCCTGCGCGCCGATCTGCGCTTTGCGAAGCGCGGCGCGGCGGTCGTCGATCGACCGGTCCCGGAAGAGGGGAAGCTTCACTCCGGCGCGAAACTCACCGCCATCGTTCGTGCGGTAGCCACCGTCCCAGATCGCGAAGTCGCCGACGCCGATCCGGTAGCCTCCGAAGAACTCGGTTCCCCAGAGCGTCGTGGGCTGCTCGAAATACGCACCGCCTTCGTACGTCTGGTAGAAGCCGAGCGGCTTCAGCTTGCTGTCGGCTCCGACGACGAAGTCGAACGCGCCCTGTTTGGACGTCAGCTCCCCGTCGGCGACGGCCTGCTCCTCCAGCGCGGCCGTGAGCAGCGGGTAGTGGTCGCCCACCGACTCGAACACCTCCTCCAGATCCAGCGGCGCGGCGTCCGCGCTCGTCACCGCCCGCGCCACGAGCCAGAGGCACATCCCGAGTCCGAGGCCGGTGCTCTTCATCACTTCTTGCCCTTCTTCTCCGGAGCCGCCGTCGACGGCGCGGCGTCCACCATCGGCGGGAAGCCGTTGGCGAGCCGCCAGAGCTCGTAGCCGAGCGCCACCTCATCGAGTAGCACGAACCCTTTCGCTCGTGCGCCCTGGCGAAGAAAGGCCGACTCGGGCCAGGGCTCGTCGTCTTCGTCGGGAAGGACGACGATCCGAAAGCGTCCGGTGCCGTCATCGGTCGTGTCGACGAGGCGGACGACTCCTCCGAACGTGCCGACGGCCACGGACGGCCACCCGGCGAACTGGACCGCCGGCCAGCCCTCGAACTGGATCCGCACCTTGCGGCCTCGATGGATCAGGGGCACGTCGTTCCCGTCCACCCACAGCTCCACGGCGCGGCTCTCGGTGTCCGGCACGAGAATGAGAAGGGGGTCGCCCGCCGAAACGAGCTCGGCCCCCGGGCTGACCAGGAGTCGAAAGACGGTGCCGTCCCGCGGCGCACGCACCAACTGCATCGACTGCTGATTGATCTGCACGTCGATCTCGGAGACCTCCTTGCGCTTGCTCGAGACCTCGACGTTCGCCGCCTCGCGCTGCGCGCGCGCGGAATCGATCTTGGCCTTTGCCTCGGTGTCGACGCGTCCGAGATCCGCACGCTTCGACGCGAGATCGTTCCGCGCGGCTTTCAGCGCCTCTCCGGCCTGCTCCACCTTCGCTTCGAGTTCGCGCTGCGTCCGCTCCGCGACCTCGAAGTCCGCCTGCGACGCGAGCCCCTCCGCGTAGAGGTCCTTCTGGCGCTCGAAGTTCAGGGTCGCCTGCCGCGCGGCCGCGCGCGCCGCGTCGAGCCCGTGCTCCTCCGAGTTCACCTTGGCGACCGCCACCTCGACCTGCTGCTCGGCGGCGGAGATCGCGAGATTGCGCGCCTCCTGAAGGGACCGGACCTGCTCCTCGTAGACGGCGACCTTCGCCTCGGAGGCCTCCAGGGCCGCCGCCAGGGCGGCGCGCTGCTGATCGAGGCGCTCCACGAGCCGCGGATCGTTGTCGACGATCTCGAGGAGTGGATCGCCCTCCTTCACCTGCGACCCCTCGTTGACCCACGCGCGCTGAACGCGTCCCTTCACGGGCGCGGAAACCGTTTGCATCCGATCGAACGGGTCGAAGGCGATGACCCGCCCACTGCCGCGAACGTTCTGCTGCCACGGCACGAGGATCAGGGAGAGGAAGAAGACGAGAAGCAGCGCGGCCAGCGCGACGGCGAGCAGACGAGACGCCCTCAGCCCCAGAATCGTGCGCAGAGCCGGCAGCGAAGCCGACGTCGAATCCGTCGCCGGCGGTGTCGCCTCGGGGTGCATCAGCCATCCTCCGAGGACGCGCCGCCGCCCGCACCCCGGCCCGGAGCGGACGGGCGGGGGAGCTCGATCACGCGGTCACAGAAGCCCGTGTTCTGGCCGCCCGCCGAGGTGACGACGACCGTCCATGGAGCCTCGGGTGCGCAGAGGACACTCGCGACGCGCTCGCGAAGCTCCACGTCCTGCTCGACCAGAGGTTCGTCGATCAGGATGAGCCTCGGCCGCCCGGCGATGGCCCGCGCGAGGGCGAGCCGGATCACGACGCCGTCCGAGAGCGGCGCGCCCCCGGAGGTGAGCCGCGTCTGTAGGCCGCTGGGGAGGGCGAGCGCATCGTCGAGAATGCCCACCGCCTCCAAGGCCGCTCGGACGTCCTGATTCGACACGCTCTGTCGACCCATGCGCACGTTCTCTTCGAGGGAGGCCTCGAGAATCTCGGCGCCGCGCACCCGGGCGATGTCCTCGCGGATCGAATCCAACCGCAAGTCCCGGATGTCGGCCCCGTCGATCAGGACGTAGCCGGACCCCGCCGTCCGCACTCCGTGGGCGAGGTCCAGAACGGTGGTCTTTCCCGCGCCGGTCGGCCCGACGAGTGCCACCCGTTCTCCCGCCGCGATGTCGAAGCTCAAATCCGCGATCACGTCGTGATCCTCGTAGCGGAAGGACACCTCACGGAACGAGACGGACAAGCCCTTGCCGGTCGGCTCGAGCGACGCTCCGTCCGACCGCTCCAACGGAAGATCGAAGAGGACTCCGAGCTTGTCGACGGCCGCCATCAGGTCGTAGAAGCTCTCCAGGTGCTTCCCGAGCTTGGCGAAGGACGCGACGATGATCGTGACGATCAGCTCGGACGCGACCAGCTGGCCGAGGGTCAGCTGCCCGACGATCACGAGCCCGCCGCCCAGGCCCAGGAGCGCGCTGTTGGCAATGACCTGAAGCCCCAGGGCCCCGATCAGCTGTCGGAGGACGATCCGGTAGTGCGTGGCCCGGGCCCGCAGGTACTGGCGCGCCAGCCCATCCGCCCGCTCGAGAGCGAAACGCGCCGCGCCAGCGGTCTTGAGCTGGGGCGCGTGGCGGGCGAGCTCCTCGAGCCAGGCATGGACCGCGTACTTGGCCTGCGATTCCGCGACCGCGGTCGGAATCGCCCCGCGACCGAAGCCGAAGGTGACGACGCCGATCCCGACGAGAAGCACCACGCTGAAGGCCAGCATCAGGGGATGGTAGAAGGACAGGACCAGCAGCCCGATCACCGTCTGAAGAAGGAGCCCCACGCCGTCGAGGAGGAGGACGGAGCCGAGCTTCTGCACCTGCACCACGTCGAGGAAGCGGTTGACGAGCTCGGGGCCGCTCCTGCGATCGAACGCACCGAGCTGAACGCGCGGCAGGCGGTGCGCGAGGTCAAGGCCGCCGAGAACGCGAGGCACATCAGAAGAAGAAGCGCGAGAACGACGACCGGTTGAATCAGGCCGCCGAGGGCGACGCTGTTGACGAGCTGCTGCACGGCGAGCGGCGTCGCCAGCGTCAGCGCTCCGACGAGCAGACCGAAGACGACGATCGCCCAAAGGTCTCCACGGTCCGGCCGACAGATCTCGCGAAGGCGCTGCACCGGCGAGACGGATCCGTGCGCGTGGTCGCCGACCGGCGCGACGGGATGGATCGGGTCGCACACCAGCCACGGGATCCTCTCGGAGCGATCGCATCCGAGCTCCTTCGACAGCTGCTCCAACGAGATCCAGTCGCCGCTCGCCTCGCTGCCCGAGAGGTCCACGCGGTAGACCGACCCACCCATTCGACGGTCGGTCAGAAGGACCCATCCGCCGGGATTCGCCTCGGAGCGCCGGAGGGTGACGACGGGCTGGCTCGGACGGAGCGACCCGGTCACCTCGGTGGGCGCGAGCCATGCCGGCTGCGCCAGGACCCCGATCTCCTCGGCGTCGGCGACGAGTCGATCCTGCCACACCGAATCCCATTCCCCGGGGACGTCCCGCTGGCTCCGCGAGGACGCCTCGGCGAGCGCGGCCGGGTGCTCGACGCCGCGCGCATCCGCCAGCCGTTCGAGGAGAACGAGATAGGTCGGATCCGTGGGCGCGGCTGGGCCCGCGGCCCCGACGAGAGGGCGCGTCGGGGGGTTGGACGACGTCATGGCAGTCTCCTCTCGGTCCTAGGCCCAGCCGTTTCGCCTCTCGATGTGCCGCCGAAGGCGGGACGCCGCGGCCGCCGCGGCGTCCCGCCAGCTCTCGCCCTCGCCGACCGACTCGAGCCGGGCCCCGTCCCGCAAACGGACGCGCAGCCGACACGCCTCCGAGCGCTCCCGGCCGGCCGGCTCCTGGAAGGAGAGGCCGACCCGGTCGATGATCGGCGCGAAGCGCGCGAGGTGGATCCGCACCGCGCGCTCGACGACACGCCGATCGAAGTGAGCGGGCGGGTTGGGCATCCGCAACAGCATGATCCCTCGAGCATAAGAATGGTCCAATCCATCGACAAATAGGAAATATACCACTAATGTATCGGCAAAATCTATCTATGGGCCTGCGCGTACAATGGACTGGCTGAACTATCACCACCTGCTCTACTTCCACACGATTGCCCGCGAAGGCAGCGTCACGAAAGCCGCCGAAGTCCTGCGTCTCGCGCAGCCTACGCTCAGCGGGCAGGTTCGCAAGCTGGAAGAAGCACTCGACGAGAAGCTCTTCGAGCGCGAGGGGCGCGGACTCGCCCTGACCGACGTCGGCCACATGGTCTACCGGTACGCCGACGACATCTTCTCTCTCGGACGCGAGCTCGTCGATGCCCTTCGCGGCCGACCGACCAACCGCCCGGCACGCGTACTCGTGGGCGTGGCCGACGTCGTTCCCAAGCTGATCTGCCACCGCCTTCTGAGTGTCGCGCTGGACATGGAGGAGCCGGTCCAGCTGACGATCCACGAGGGCAAGACCAACGACCTGCTCGCCGCCCTGGCCGTGCAGGAGTACGACATGGTTCTGACGGATCTTCCCCTCGGTCCGCAGGCCCGCATCAAGGCGTTCAACCACTCGCTCGGGAGCTGCGGCGTCGGCTTCTTCGGACGGCCGGCCCTGGCGCGGCAGCTCCGCGAGGATTTCCCCCGGTGTCTGGACGACGCGCCGATGCTGCTGCCCACGACGAACACCGCGCTTCGCTACGAGCTCGACCAGTGGTTCGAGTCGATCGACGTTCGCCCGCGGATCGTGGCCGAGTTCGAGGACACGGCCCTGATGAAGGTCTTCGGACAGCATGGGACGGGCGTCTTTCCCGCCCCGGTCGTCGTTGCCGACGAGATCCGCGCGATGCACGGAGTCCGGCTGATCGGCCAGACCGACGACGTGCTCGAGCGCTTCTACGCGATCACGGTCGAGCGCCGCATCACCCACCCGGCGGTCGCGCGGATCGCGGAGGCGGCCCGGGAGGGCGTGCTGGGCTGACTCGCGCGAACGACCCGGTCAGACCGGCGCGAGGCCCGGGTCGACCCCCGTGAGCTCCACCGAAGCATCCCACAGCCGCCGCGCCGTCTCCTCGTCTCGCGCCGCGGGGATCGGCTCGACCTGCACCGGGGGACCGGAGAACTCCTGGAAGCCCGACGGACCGTAGTAGCTCCCCCCCACCACGCCCGGTTCCGTCGCCGCTCGGAGCGTCGGCAGCGCGGCTTCGGGCGGTGCGTGAGAGACGAACCGCATCAGGGGCGAGAGAAGCTGGATCCAGCCCGGCAGGAAGCGCAGGAGCTCCGTCTCCGAAACCCCGGGGTGGCACGCGACCGCGATGGCGTCGCCCTCGAGCGGCTCGAGGCGTCGCTGCAGCTCGAGCGTGAAGAGCAGATTCGCGAGCTTGCTCATGTTGTAGCGACCCACGCGGTTGTACGACTTCTCCGCGTTCAAGTCGTCGAAGTCGATCGACCCGAACTTGTGCGCGTTGCTGCTGACCGAGACGACCCGCGAGCCCGCCGTGGCCCGCACGCGATCGATCAGAAGGCCGGTGAGTGCGAAGTGCCCGAGGTGGTTCACGCCGAACTGGGACTCGAAGCCGTCGCGCGTCTCCTCCCGCGGCGGGACCATGATGCCGGCGTTGTTGATCAGCAGATCGAGCCGTGGCTCCCGGCGCACCCGCTCGGCCGCCTCCCGTACCGACGCGAGGCTCGCGAGATCGAGCGAGACGATCTCGACGTCGGCATCGGGGTGATGGCGGAGGATGCGGTCCCGCGCATCCGTCGCACGCTCGGGCGACCGACATCCGACCAACACCCTCGCCTTGCGGCCCGCGAGGACCCGCGCGGCCTCGAAGCCGATGCCGCTGTTCGCGCCCGTGATGAAGGCGGTTCGGCCGGACTGATCCGGTACGGAGTCCTCGGTGAACGGCTCGTCCATGAGGAGCCTGTTACGCCAAGGGAGGCCCGGCGTCGACCGTCGGGCCTCCCCCCGCTCCGCGCGCTACTCGCAGCGCAGGAAGTCCGGGTCGAACGGGTCGAAGCCGTTGCAGACCGCCGACGACCCGACCGGCGTCGTGATGCAGGACGTCCCGTCGCAGGCGCCGAAGATGAAGTCGCACCCGGGGAACACCGCCTCGCAGTCGATCTCGAAGTCACAGTCGTCGTCGCTCTCGCACGGGCACGAGCAGGACGAGGCGTCGAACGTGCAGTCCGAGTTGCAGCGCAGGGTGCCCGAGCACGCGTCGAGACCGCCGACCAGGAAATCGCAGTCCTCGCCATCGAGGTCCTCCCCGTCGCACTCCTCGTCGATCCCGTCGACGACGCCGTTGCCACAGAATTCCTCACCGCCGGGCGTGGACGTGGGCACGGGCGTCCCCGTCGCGACCGGGGTCGGCGTCGGCATGGTCCCGATGGTCGGAACCGGAGTCGGAGCGGGCACGTCGCCCTCCGGCAGGAAGAACGACTCGGGCAGCGTGACGGACGCGAGAGACGACCAGAGATCCCCCGGACACGGGGTGAACGGGCACAGATCGGAGCCGAAGCAGTCGAACAGGAGATCCGCTCCCGAGGCGCCCGTCTGCTCGCAGAAGACGAAGAGAGGGTCGCCGCCCTCGGGGAAGAAGACGTTCCCGGTGACGGAGCCGTCGTCGTGGTTGCGCGTGATCGCCCAACGCTCGGCGCCGACGTCCTTGCTGAGGATCGTGCGCTTCTCGTCCGGCGTGATCTGAAGTCCGGACTCCCTCACGCCACCGGCGACGACCTCGCGTGCGGCCGAGGCGACCGGAGCCAACGCCTCCCGCACCATCGCCGCATCCGGGATGTTGACCGGAAGGAAGAACGAGACGGGCAGCGTCACGTCGCCCAGCGACGACCACTGGTCCTCGCCCCCACACGGAGCTCCCGGACACGGGTCGGCCCCCGAGCAGCTCAGGAGAAGATCCGCGCCGTCGGTCCCCGTCTGCTCGCAGAAGACGAAGAGCGGATCACCGCCTTCGGGAAAGAAGACGTTGCCGGTGACGGAGTTGTCGTCGGCGTTCCGGGTGATCGCCCAGCGCTCGCTGCCGACGTCCTTGCTGACAAGCGTGCGCAGCTCGTCGGGCGAGATCTGCAGTCCGGACTCACGGGTGTCCTGGGCCCGCACCAGGCCGACCAGGGCCGCGACGACGGCGGCGGCAGCGACGGCCTTCAGGCCGGTTCTCTCGAAGCGCATCGATTTCTCCTTTGGATCCGTGAGGGAGGGCGGTGTGCGACTTCGAAATGGGAAAACTTCCCAAATTCGAAGGCACTCCCGTCACCATGGGCCGTTTTCACGCCGTCACGCAAGGCCCATTCGGCCCGAGCGCCCGAAACGGCGTCGGAGACGCCTCAGGACGGCGGCCGGAAGAAGGGGGCCACGGCCTCTCCAGCGACACCGTCGAAACACAGCGGCCGGAAGCAGACCTCGAGCGGCATGCCGATCTCGAGTGCGTCCGGGTCGCAGTCGACGATCCGCGTTGGCACTCGCACCCGCTCGTCCTCCTCCAGGGTCACCAGCGCGCTCACGAACGGCACGGCGCTCGCATACTGCGGGAGGAATGCGTGCTCGAGCACGACCCACGTGAACAGACGGCCCCGGCCGCTCACCGTCTCCCAGGCGACGGCGGCTCCGCCGCAGCCGGGACACGTTCCGTCCGGATACCAGCAGAAGCGCGAGCAGTCGCGACATCGCGGCATGCGGAGCTCACCTGCTGCCGCACCTGCCCAATACTCCCGCGTGGGCTCCCAGTCGACGTCGGGCAAAGGGAATCCGTCGCGCATCAGTTTCGCCTTCGCAGGATCAAGGTCGAGGCCTGGGGTCCCGTGTAGCCACCATAGACGCCGACCCGTGCGTCCGGAACCTGCGAGGCCGACTCTCCTCGCAGCTGCTTCACGATCTCGACGACGTGCGCGATCCCCAGCACGTACGCGTGCGACAGGAGCCCACCATGCGTGTTGTAGGGCAGCACGCCGCCGTCGAAGTGGAGCGTGGTCCCCTCGACGAAGCGCCCGCCCTCCCCCTTCGGACAGAACCCCATGTCCTCGATCTGCATCAGCGACACGATCGTGAACGGGTCGTAGCAGGTGAGCACGTCCACGTCGTTCGGTGAGAGGCCCGCCATCGCGAAGGCGACGGGCCCCGAGAAGACCTGCGGCGTCGCCGTGAAGTCCGGTTGCTGCGCCCAGTGCCCTCCGGTCTCGGACGTCCCGAGTCCGACGCCGGCGACCTCGACCACCGGGTTCGGCAGGTCGCGCGCCCGCTCGACCGAAGTCATCACGTATGCCGCGCCACCGTCGGAGATCAGACAGCAATCTTCCTTCCGGAAGGGATCCGCGATGAGGGGGCTCGCGAGGTACGCTTCCATCGAGAGCGGCCGGTCTCGCATCACCGCGAGCGGCGTGCGATTCGCGTGTCGGCGACACGCCAGCGCGATCGCCCCGAGCTGCTCCTCGGTCGTGCCGTACTCCGCCATGTGTCGCCGCGCGATCGACGCGAAATAGACCGGCTGCGGGAACCAGCCAAAGGGCACCTCGAGGTTCTGTTTGAAGAGCTGCTCCGCGTGGAACTTGCCCGGCCCGCCGACCATTTCGCCCCGCTTGCTCGCCCAATCGACCGCGAACACGTTGACGATCGTGCTCGCTTCCCCGGCCCGGATCGCCAGCGCCGCGTCGTACGGCGCGGTCGCGGCCCATGTCATTCCGCCGCCGCACGGCTTCACCCAGAGATCGTGCGACGTCCCGAAGTGCGCGTGGAACGCCCCCGCGTCGAAGTCCGTGTCCACCCGGGCGAGCGTGATGCCGTCGACGTCGGCCGGCTCGAGACCGGCGTCCGCGAGCGCACGCTCGACCGCTTGGGCCGCGATCTCGCGGCTCGTCCGTCCCGACGCCTTCGTGTAGGTGGACTCGCCGACACCGACGATCGCGACCTCTCCGGAAACGTCGTCGTACGGTTCCGCGTGCCCCCAGTCGGTCGGGCTCATGCCGTTTCGTCCAGTACCATCGGGGCGGACGCGATCTCAGTCCTGCTCCGCCTGCGCCCGGGCCCAACGGTAGTCCGCCTTGCCGCTGGGGCTCCGAACGATGCTTTCGCGAAAGACGAACGCCTTGGGCAGCTTGTAGCGCGCGATGTGCTTCGCGGCCTCCTCGAGCAGCTGGTCTTCGTCGACCGTGGATCCAGCGGCGCGTTGCACGATCGCCACGACCTCCTGCCCCCAGCGCTCGCTCGGCCGGCCGGTCACGACCGTATCGTAGACGTCGGGATGCTACTTGAGAGCGTGCTCGACCTCCTCTGCGAAGATCTTCTCGCCACCGGAGTTGATCGTGACGGAGTCGCGACCGAGCACCTCGATGGTCCCGTCGTCCCGATAGCGCGCGCGATCGCCCGGCACCGAGTACCGGAGGCCATCGATCACCGGGAACGTACGGGCGGTCTTCTCGGGATCGCCGAAGTATCCCAGCGGAACGCGGCCCTTCTGGGCGAACCACCCCATCTCGTCGCTTCCCGGCGCGAGCACCCGGGTCAGATCCTCCGACAACACACAGGCGCCCGGTCCGGGTTGGAACTTGCCGGTCGTCGCGCCCGTGTCCTTCGTCGACATGTTCGTCGCTTGCGCTCCCGTTTCCGACGACCCGATGCCATCGAAGATCATCGCGTGGGGCACCTTCTCGAGAAGCGCCTCCTTGTTCGCGGTGGACAACGGCGCGCCGCCGGAGCCGATGATGACGAGCGACGAGAGGTCGTAGTCCTTCTTCGCCATCTGGTCGAGGAGCGGGCGGGCAAACGCGTCACCGACGATCGTGATGCTCGTGATCTTCTCCTGGCCGATCTTGCCGAGGAAGTCGTCCGGGTCGAGCTTCTTCACGACGTCGGGAACGACGAGGCACGCCCCCATCGTCATCAGCATGAAGCTCGACCACTGCGCCGCTCCGTGCATGAAAGGCGGTCCCACGAGCGCGCGAAGACCTCCGCTCGACCGCACCTGTGCGGCCAGCTCGTCGAGCGACTCGAGCTCGACGCCGTCGGGCTTGCGGCCGCCCATCGCCGCGACGAAGATGTCGGCCGAGCGCCACAGGACTCCCTTGGGCATGCCCGTGGTGCCGCCGGTGTAGACGATGTAGAGATCGTCGCCCGAAGGTATGACCCCGGGTCGTTCGGCCGACGCCCCCGCGAGTGCTTCCTCGTAGTCCACCGCACCCGGCAGGAGATCGTTCCCCGAATCGTCGGGCACCTGCAGCAGCACGTCGAGCCGCGGAAGCTTCTGGCGAATCGCCTCGATCTGCGGGGCGAACTCGGCGTGGTAGACGACGGCGCGCGCTTGCGAGTTCTCGAAGAGGTAGAGGAGCTCCTCCTCGACGTAACGGTAGTTCACGTTGAGCGAGGCGGCGCGCGCCTTCCACGCACCGAGCATCCCTTCGAGGTACTCGTTGCCGTTGTAGAGGTAGAGCGCGACGTGATCCTGGCCGGACTCGTGGCCGGCGAGGCTCTGGCGCTCCTCCCGCACCGTGACGCCTCGACTCAGCAGATAGTTCGCGAGCCGACGCGTACGATCCGCGAGCTGCCCGTGCGTGAAGCGGCGGTCGCGGAAGACGAGCGCCTCCCGGTCCGGAATCGCGCCCGCAACGGTCTCGTGGACGTCGGCGAAATTGAACTCCATGGAGCGGAACCATAGTGGTCGCCTCCGCGGGCGCCAATCCCGCGGTGACGATCCCCCACCGCGCGGTGCGTTCGTTCGTCAGCTGGTCACACGAAGGGGTTTCGTCACGGGCGTCGAGGGGAGAAGAGGCGCGGAGCGCACTTCGGGGGCGAGGGAGGCCGACGGGCCGACGGGCTGCACGTAGGGCCAGAGGCTCCAGTGCTCGGGCCATCGGCGAAGGAACGCCTCGAACTGCCGATACACGCAGGCCAGAGGGTCGGGGTCGGACGGCAGAACCGGATCGCCGAACTCCAGGCGAACGCCGTCCTCCGTTCGCAGGGCGAGGATCGGCACGATGGTCGCCTCGACGAGCCGCGCGAGGACGACGACTCCGGCCGCCGCGAGCAACCGCTCGTCTCCGACCCGAATCTCCTGCGTCCGCGTCGCACCGTCTCCGGGAACGTCGAAAGCCGCGAACAACGGTTGGTCGTCCAGAAGGTGCTCGCGCGCGACCGCGAGCGACGCGAGATCGGTCCCGAGGAGATCGACGCCGAGCTGGATGTGGAGCCACGCGATCTTGCGCTCCGCATAGCGCCTCTTGGCGTCCGGCATGGGATTGTCGGGCCCGATCGGGCGCGCCATCGCGCGCACGTTCAGCCGGCAGACCTTGCGCAGGTACGCGTACGCGAACACGTGGGCCCCCGTGTGCATCGTCGCGAAGACGACGCGGTGCGGAAGCTCCGGCAGCTCGCTCGCC
This sequence comes from bacterium, assembly GCA_030430245.1. Classification (GTDB taxonomy): domain Bacteria; phylum Desulfobacterota; class Binatia; order UBA12015; family UBA12015; genus VGTG01. Next base: position 34,305 of record JAUIFY010000011.1, read on the forward strand.
GCGGGCAGGTGGCCACGGAACTCGCTCGGATGGCGGATCAGACGAACCGAGTCGGCTTCTTCGCGCGCCTCGATCTCGAGACTCCGTCGGAACAGCCGCCGCGCCCGCCCCCTCGAGACCCCGAGCCAGCGCTCCATCCGGTCCACGGCGACACGCCTACGAGGCCGGTCGATCGCGAGTTCGACGAGCCCGACGACTCGGGCGTACGTGCGTCCCCGGCTCCACGATGCCGACGCTCGGGACAGGAGAATGCGATAGCGAAAGGCGGTCCACCAGCGGACGAGGAGCGGCACGAAGGACAACCGACGCCGGCCGATCCGGTTTCTTTCCCGGCCCGCGACACTCGTAAGTCCCCCACGGATCCCGCGTCGGTTGGCAGCGAAGATGGGAATGCTCCGAGGCCCGCAGCTTCGCACGCCGTCCGACGAGGCGCGGACCCTCGGCGATGCGCTCCGTCGTGCCGCACGGCGGAGTCCCCCGCGCGGCGTCACCTTCGTGGAACGCGACGGGCGCGAGGTCGTGGTCCCCTACGCGGAGCTGCATGCGCGCGCCGAGGAGCGCGCCCGCGCGCTGCGCGCCGCCGGCGTCGAGACCGGCGACGTCGTGGCGCTCTGTCTGGCGAGCCTCGAGACGCAGGTGGTCGCGTTCTGGGCGACCGTCCTGGCGGGCGCCGTCGCGCTCCCGGCGCCCGACGCGACCGTGGGTCCGCCTCCCGGCTGCCGGTGGCTCGTGACGTCCGGCACGTCCGGCCCCTCGCGATCGGTACTGCCGCTCGACGGGCTACCTCGTGCCTCGACCGAGCTTCCGTCCCTCGCTCCCGACGATCTCACACTCCTGCTCGAGACGTCGGGAAGCACCGGGCGCCCGAAGCGCGTCATGCACACGCACCGTACGCTCCTCGCGAGATCCGCCGCGAGCGTGCAAGCGAATCGCTTCGACTCCGCCGACGTCTCCCTCAACTGGCTTCCCCTCGATCACGTGGGCGGGCTCGTCATGTTCCACGTTCGCGACGTCTTCGTCGGCTGCGCCCAGGTGCACGCCGACCGCGGCCTGGTGATCGAGTCTCCCGTGCGGTGGCTCGATTGGATCGAGCACCATCGCGTGACGATCTCGTGGGCTCCGAACTCGGCCTATGCTCTGGTCGTGGCGCGCCGCGCCGACGTCGACGCCCGCCGACGCGATCTGTCGAGCCTCCGCTTTCTCCTCAACGGCGGAGAGACGATCGTCCCGCGCCAGGCCCGGCGATTCCTCGAGCTGCTCGAGCCACACGGGCTCTCGCCCGCGTGCATGCATCCCGCCTGGGGCATGTCCGAGACCGCCTCTGGGATCGTCTACTCGCACGAGTTGTCCCTCGAGCGGCCCGACGACCCCACGGGCGCGGTTTCGGTGGGCCGACCGCTCCCCGGCTTCGCCGTACGCGTCGTGGACGACGCCGGGGCTCTCCAACCCGAGGCCACCGAGGGGCACTTGGAGGTCACGGGCCCCTCGATCACCCCCGGCTACCACGAGAACCGTGGCGCGACCGAAGAGGCCTTCACCGCCGACGGTTGGCTTCGCACCGGAGACCGCGCCCGGATCGTCGACGGACGTCTGACCATCACCGGCCGGGAGAAGGACGTCGTGATCGTCGGAGGCTTGAATCACCCGACCCACGAGATCGAGAACATGGTCGAGGAAGTCGACGGCATCCTGGCCGCACACACCTGCGCTCTCGCCGTACGACGCCCGATCGATCGCACCGAGCGGCTCGTCGTCTTCGCCTGTGCGGCGGGGCCGGCGCCCGAGGGCCTGCGCGCGGCGGTGCTCGCGCGCCTACGCGAACGCCGGGGGATCGGCGCGGCGCGGGTCGTCTTCCTCCCGCCCGAGGAGCTGCCACGCACCTCGATCGGCAAGATCTCGCGCGCCGCGCTCCGCGAGCGATACCTGGCCGGCGCGTTCGCCGCGAGCGAGGCACACGCCCTTCCGACACGCGATGACGCACGCGGCGCAGAGGAGCGGGTCCGCGCCATCGTGGGGGAGGTCCTCGGCGCGGCGCCCGGCGCACTCGAGACGGGCGCGCCCCTCGCGGGCCAGGTCGGCCTCGACTCGCTCTCTCGGCTGGAGATCGTGACGGCGCTCGAGAAGGCGTTCTCGGTGCGCCTGCCCTCGCAGGACGTGGGCGCCGACGTCCGGATCCGCGACCTGACGATGCTCGTGGAGAACGCGCGCGCGTCCGCCTGAGACCGCCCTTCCTCTCCGCGGAGCGCCGCCGCTCGAGCCTACGGCTCGCGCTCGCGCCGGCGCTTGCGGGCGTAGCGCTCGAAGAACGCGGTCATCGCGAAATCGTCCTGGATTCCCCCCATGGGCCAGGTGTCCACCAGGAACGTGGGAACGCCCTGCACACCGGCCTTCCTCGCGTCGAGCGTCGCCCGCTCGATCTCTCCGTGCCGTGTCTCCTGCACGTCGAGCCCGAGGTCGGCACAGAGCCGCTCGATCTCCCCGGGCTCGCCGATGTCGCGGCCCTCCTCGTAGACGGCCGTCCACACCCGCTCTCGCCAGACGGCGGCCTTCACCGGGTCGCCGTCCAGTGCGAGAGCACGACACGAAGCGCCGCGGGAATCGATCCAGCACGCCGGCATGCGGACGGGAACGTCCAGCTCCTGCGCGATGCGCAAGGCACGCTCGCGTCCCGGACCGGCGACGCGGGCTCCGCGGCGCCACCCCGTGACCGCCGTGAGATCGATCGGGTGCCACTCGAGATCCACGCCGATCTCGTCGATCCGCCCGGACAGCCGCCCCAGGACGCGGTGGGCGACGTAGCAGATCGTCGACGCGAAATCGTAGTACACGGGCAGGGGATAGCGCTCCGCCATTCCTCCATCGTAGAGAAGCCCCGCACGGCCTGCAGGGTCGGTCCGCTTTACGACCCCGGGGCATGTTGTATAGCTCGTCCTTCCCCTCCCGCCTATCGTGGGCCACGGCAAGACCGGTCCAGCAGCGCATGACGAACTCGATCCAAACTCCGGCGGAGTACACCGACCGGATCCGCAACGCGCTCGGGAACTGCCTCGAAGAGACCAACCTCCCGAAGGGCGACAAGTACACCGGCAAGGTCCGCGACCGGTACGATCTCGGCGACAAGCTCGCCCTGATCTCGACCGACCGGCAGAGCGCGTTCGACCGCGTCCTCGCGGCGATCCCGTTCAAAGGCCAGGTCCTCAATACGACCAGCGCCTGGTGGTTCGAGCAGACGAAGCACATCGTGCCGAATCACGTGCTCTCGATCCCGGACCCGAACGTCACGCTCGCCAAGAAGTGCGAGGTCTTCCCGATCGAGTTCGTGGTCCGGGGCTACATCACCGGCAGCACGAGCACGGCACTGTGGACGGTCTACGAGAGCGGGCGACGTCACTATTGTGGGAACGATCTGCCGGAGGGTCTGGTCAAGAACCAGAAGCTCGCGTTCGACATGCTCACGCCGACGACGAAGGAGGTCGAGCACGATCGGCCGATCGGCCCGGCCGAGATCGTCTCCGAGAAGTGGATGTCGGCCGACGACTGGGAAGCGTGCAGCCACATCGCGCAGGAGCTGTTCGCCTTCGGACAGGCGAAGGTGGCCGAGCACGGTCTCATCCTGGTCGACACGAAGTACGAGATGGGCCGCGACGCCGACGGCCGGATCTGTCTGGTCGACGAGATCCACACGCCCGACTCGAGCCGCTACTGGATCGCCGACTCCTATCACGACCGCATGAAGAAGGGAGAGGAGCCCGAGAACGTCGACAAGGAGTTCCTCCGCCTGTGGTTCAAGAACAACTGCGATCCGTACGAGGACGAGGTCCTACCGCCGGCTCCGGACGATCTCGTGATCGAGCTCTCGCGGCGATACATCCATCTCTACGAGAAGATCACCGGCCAGTCGTTCGAGTTCCCCGAACCGGGAATGCCGATTGCGGAGCGCGTCCGGGCCAGCCTGGAGGGTCTGCTGTAAAGCACGGCGGCCTCGTGACCCCGCGGCCCTCGAAGCGCTCACTCCCGTGTCGATCGGCCTGGACCTCCGAGACCGCGCGCACGCCCGGCTGAAGATCCGGGGGAGCTGGGCCTCTGTACAGAGCTCCGGGCCTGGGCCAAGCTACGGCGATGGGACGCGTGAGGCTGTGGCTGGTCGCAGGAGTGATCTCGCTCGTCGCGGGGGCCGCGGGCGCGATGGAGTGCGATGGGCGACTCGTGCAGGTGGGCGACTCCGAGCAGCGCGTCCTCGACCTCTGCGGCGAGCCCACGCGCCGCGAGGTGCGCAACCGGGGGCTGTCCGAGGACTACGGCGGGCTCGAGTGGGAATCGCCGGAGACCGAGGAGTGGACCTACGCCGGCGCCCCGGGCGAGTTCGTGCGGCACCTGCGGTTCGAGAACGGCACGCTCGAGCAGATCCGCTCGGGCGGCTACGCCGATCTCGAGTAGCGGGCGGCCCGGATCACCGGAAGTCCGGCGCGCCCCCCATTGAGTCAACCTGGCGGACGCCTCACCTTCTTCCCATGCGCGTGACGGCGGGAGGCAGGGGGATGGCGATCGTGGCACTTTCGATCGCGGTCGTGGTCGGTACCGGATGTGGCGATGGTGCGACCGGACCGCGCACCCCCCCGGAGCCGAGGAAGGGGCCCGAGCTCGGCTCCGACGGCGTCCCGACGTCGCCCACCATCACCGCGGGACAGCTCGAGTTCGTGAACGACTGTCCGGTGGAGCTCTCCCTGTTCCAGAACCGTGCTTCCTGGACGACTCTGGCCCCGGGAGGCGGCACCGCGTCGTTGACCGTCGCGAGCATGGAGACCGGGAGCCCCAACGTCTTCATGCCGTACCCCAACCTCACGGCGGCCGAGTGCCCGAACTGCGACCAGTGGACGGCGCTCGGCGGAACGCCGGGGACCACGCAGCGCGAAGGCTGGATGTGGGAGGGAGACAACGACCGCTACGCGGCCTACTGCAATCCCAACCTGAGCGGACGCGGAATCTGCGCCGCGCAGATGAATTGCTGCGGCCCGGGCATGGTCCAGGACGGCACGTTCGGAACCACGTTCGAGTTCACGCCGCGGGGAGGGAGCGGACAGAGCGAGGACTTCGTCGACCTGAGCACGAACTACGGCTCGGGCCCGCACGACCCACCGCACCTGTGCCCGTACCCCGCGAACCCGAACGACTGCGTCTCCCCGGCCGCCAACATCTTCTTCAACGTGCCCGTACAGTGGTGGTCGAACTCGGACTGCTCCTGCACGTCCTCGGGACTCCAGGTGAGCTCGCGCAAGTGCGATCAGGTGAGCTGCGAAGACGCCTATCAGCATCCGACCGACGACAAGCAGTGCTCCTGCTCGTCGGGCACCACGCGCGGCTACGTGGTGCAGTTCTGCCCCTCCGGCTCCGCGCTCCCGGGCAGCCACGACGACTGACCCCGAGTCCCGGGCTCGCAGGCACGCGCACCCGGGATCTCGCCCCCTGCGGCCGCCTCCGGGCAGGACCGAGTTGCATTGCACGGACGTGGGAACGTTGTGCTTGGCGCAGGTCGGGAACCGTGAGACAACACCGCTGATGCAAACCGCAATGACATCCGGACGGACTCGGTCGGCGCTCTCGTGCCGGACCGAATCGCCCGTACGCCTCCGCAGGAGCGACACCCCGTGCCGAGGTGGCGTGTAGCCACCTCTCGTCTCGACGTCGCGATCGCGACGGAGGCCGCCGGGCGAAAGCTCGGCGGCCTTTTTCGTTGGGGCGACGTGCACTCGCAGGTCGGTCCCGAGATCGGCCCGGAAAGGAGGAAAAGGAACCATGGATCACTTCGTGAACCTGCTCTCTCTCGGATCGGTCCCCTTCGGGGACTTCGTCGGCGGGCTGACCTCCGCCCTGCTCGCTGCAGGCACCATCGTCGGCATCGCCCTCGAGCACCAGGACGCCGCGATCGTCCGCGAGCTGACCCGCCTGACCCGCGCTCCAGCCCCCACGCCCGGACTGCGAGCCGTCCGCACCCCGAAGCGCGGCAAGACCGCGCCCCACCTGGTCGAGGCGCCGGCGCGCGCCGGATGACGCCACACCGGGCGCTTCGTCGGCACGCCAGCCCGACGGAGCGCTCGGTGTCCGGAGGCGCCCACGATGTACTTCGACCCGAGCTTCCTCCTCGAACTCCTCCGCCTCGAGCTGTGGAGACGGGAGGCGGAACGATCGAGGACGCGACGGCGCGGTCCGCACCGGGTTTGACATCCGAGCGCGCAACGCAGAGGCTCGCCCATCGCCCGCGCGCTCGACATCCCTCTCGCGTACCTTCGCGCCTTCGTGATCGTGCTGGTCGTCGCACATCACGCGGCGATGCCGTACCACCTCATCCTTCCACCCTTCGAGCCGTCGTCGCTCTCCGCGTACGTCGCGTCGATCCAGATCGTCTCGCCCGTGAACGACGAGACCCGCTCGGGTCTGCTGACGCTCTTCACCTCGATCAACGACGCCTTCTTCATGGCGCTGCTGTTCTTCCTCTCGGGCCTCTTCGTCTGGAGGAGCCTCGAGAGAAAGGGGAGCGCGCGCTATCTCCGCGATCGCCTGCTTCGGCTGGGCGTTCCATTGCTGCTCATGATCGCGCTGCGGCCGCTGACGTACTATCCGACGTATCTCCAGAACGGAGGAACGGGCGGCTTCGCGGCGTTCCTGCAGGAGTGGAGCACGATCGGCTGGCGGGGCGGCCCGATCTGGTTTCTCGAGGTGCTCCTCGCGTTCGACCTCGTCCTGGTCGGCCTCGCGGCCACGGGCGCCCGCACGATCTTCGCACGAGGGATTCCCGACGCAGCCGACCGACCCGTGGCCTTCTACGGGCGCCTGCTCGTCGCCTCGGCGATCGCGTACGTCCCCGTCTCCGCCGCGTTCACCTCGTTCTTCTGGCTTCAGCTCGGCCCAGCGCAGGTGCAAGTGAACCGCGTTCTCTTCTACGGTGCGTACTTCCTGGCGGGCGTGCTCCTCGGCGTGCAGGGCGCGTCGCACACGTTTCTCACCCGAGACTCCACGCTCGCGCGGAGGTGGCTGCGATGGTCGGCGGCGGCTCTCGCATCCCTCGCGCTGAGCATCGGTGCTGCGCTCGGCGGTGCCGGCGAGCTGGTCGCGGGAGTGCTCTACGTCCTCGCCGCCGCCACGACCTCGTTCGCCTTCCTCGCCTTGTTCCTGCGATTCGTGCACCGGCGGCGCCCGGTCTGGGACAGCCTCTTCGAGAGCAGCTACGGCATCTACGTCTTCCACTACGGCGTGGCCGCGTGGCTCTCGTGGGCGCTCCTCGACGTCGCGCTGCCCGCCGTCGCGAAGTTCGCGATCGTCTTCCTCGCGTGCCTCGCAACCTGCTGGGCGACGACGGCGCTTCTCCGAAAGATCCCCGGCGTCGCCCGGGTACTCTGAAGGCGACTCGTCCGGACCGTCCGAAGGCTCGGCCCTCCGGCTTCAGCGCTTGAACTTCAGGAGCAGGCTGATCAGGCGCGAGTGCTGCTTCGTGTACGGCGGGTAGAACATCGACAGACCGTCGATCTTCGGGCTCGTGAAGACCGGGCGAAGCTTGCTGAACTCGAGAAAGCCCTCGTGGCCGTGATAGTGACCCATGCCGCTCGCCCCGACGCCCCCGAAGGGCATGTCGTGCTGGGCGACGTGGAAGACGCAGTTGTTGATCGTCACACCACCGGAGATCGTGCCGTAGAGGAGCTTCTCCTCGAGCGCCTTGTCGTGCGTGAAGAAGTAGAAGCCCAGAGGGCGGTCGCGCACGTTCACGTACTCGATGACGTCGTCGATCGAGTCGTACGTCTTCACGGGGAAGAGCGGTCCGAAAATCTCCTCCTGCATGATCCGCATGTCGTCGGTGACATCGAGGACCAGGTGCGGCGGGATCTTGCGATGGACGTCGTTGAAGTCCGCGCCGGGGACGAGCGAGACCAAGGTCGCGCCCTTCGCCTGTGCGTCTTCGAGGGTCTCGCGGAGCCGGCGATAGGACTTCTCGTCGATCACCGACGTGAAGCTCGTGTCGTTCGGATCCGGGTAGCGGTGCGCGACGATCTCCTTCGCCGCTTCGACGAACGCGTCCCGCTTGGCCGTCGGCACGAACAGGTAGTCCGGCGCGAGGCACGTCTGGCCCGCATTCACGTACTTCGCGTAGAGGATCCGAGAGGCCGCCTCCTTCACGTCGAAGTCGTCGCAGAGGATGGTCGGAGACTTGCCGCCCAGCTCGAGGGTGACCGGCGTGAGATTCTCCGCGGCCGACTGCATCACCGTCCGGCCGGCATCCGCCGAGCCCGTGAAGATCATGTGGTCGTACGGGAGCGACGAGAACTCCGACCCGCGCACGCCGGGAAGGATCGCGACCTCCGACTCGTCGAACTTCTCCCCGAACTTCTCCGCGAGCAGGGCGCACAGCGTCGACGAGTTGGTCGCCATCTTGATCATCGCGCGGTTCCCCGCGGCCAGGATCCCGGTGAGCGGGCTCACCGTGAGGAAGAGCGGGTAGTTCCACGGCGACACGATGCCGACGACGCCCTTCGGCTGCGGGATGACCCGATTCTTGGCCGTCGCGAACAGAATCGAGACCTTCCGGCGCTCCGGCTGCATCCACTTCTTGAGCTTCTTCTTCGTGTGACGCAGGCCGTCGACGCACGTGAAGAGCTCGAGCATCTTCGACTCGTGCTCGCTGCGGTGGCCGAAGTCCTCGTGGATCGCCGCGGCGATCGCGTCCTGGTTGTCGAGAAGGATCCCCTCCAGCTTGTTCAGCCGCTCGATCCGCTCCTCATACGACGGATACGGAGCCCGCAGGTACGCGGCGCGCTGGAGAGCGAAGACCCGCTGGGCCTCGTTCTCGATGCTGTCGATCCTGCGGAGCTGAGCGGTCTGAGCCATCGGTGATCCTCCTTGGGGTTGGGCGTCCGAGAGGCGCCTGACACGATTCTTCGCCCGCCATCCGCGTACGCGCAACCCCCCGCCCGTCGGTGCTACGACCCCCACCCAGGTGGACACCCTCTCCCGAGTGATCGAGGCCAACGCGGCCCGCGACCCGCACGGCCTGGCCTTCGCCGCGGGCGCCCATCGCCTCCGCTGGGCGGAGTACACCGACGAGGCCGATCGCCTCGCCGCCGTGCTCCTCGGGCTCGGGCTCGAGCGGGGCGATCGCGTCGGAGTCCTCTTCCCGGACGGCCCGACCGTGCACGTCGCTTTCGTCGCGACCGAGCGAGCGGGCGTGGTCGCCGTCGGGATCGGCCCTCGCGCCGGCCGCCAGGAGATCGACCATCTTCTCCGTCGAACGGGCGCCACCGCACTCGTGAGTCCGCCGACCCACGGTGCCGTCGACACGGCCGCTCTCGTCGCCGAGTTGCGCGACGCGGGCCTGCCTCTGCGTCACCACGTGAGCATCGACGGAGAGCTCGGCGCCGCGACGACGACCGTGTCGGTGGATGGCGCCCCCTCGCCCAGGGCCCGCATCGACGAGACCACGAAGTCCCGACTGGGAAGACGGCGACTCGGCCCGCGGGACCTCTGGCTCCTCAACTCCACGTCGGGCACGACCGGCATGCCCAAGTGCGTCATGCAGCATCAGGCACGCTGGTTCTTCTTCCATCGGCTCGCCCTCCGCTCGGGGGAGCTCCGGCCGGACGACGTCTTCCTTTCCGCGGTGCCCGCCCCCTTCGGCTTCGGTCTGTGGACCTCGCACTTCACTCCGGCGATCCTCGGCGCACCGACCGTCGTCCTCCCCAAGTTCACGGCGGCGGACACGCTCGCGGCCATCGAGGAGCACGGCGTGACGGTCCTCGCGGCCGTCAGCACGCAGTTCAGGATGCTCCTCGACTGCCCGGACACCGACACCACGGACCTCTCACGCCTCCGCGCGCTCTACACCGGGGGCGAAAAGGTGCCCTACGCGCGCGCCGCCGAGTTCGAGGCGCGTACCGGCGCCAGCGTTCTTCAGTTCTACGGCTCGAACGAGACGGGAGCGCTGTGCGGCACGACGACACGCGACCCCCGGGAGAAGCGACTCACGACCGCCGGCAAGGTGCTCGACGAGATGCACGTGCGTCTGTTCGACGAGGCCGGCCAGGAGGTCGCGGCTCCCGGGCGGGGCCGGCCCGGCTGCAAGGGCGGCACGCTCAGTCTCGGCTACTACGACGACGACGAGGCGAACCGCGAGCTCATCCGTGACGACGGCTGGTTCCTCCTCGGCGACATCGTGCGCATCGACGACGGCGGCTACCTCACCGTGGAAGGGCGCGTCGGCGACTTCATCATCCGCGGCGGCAAGAACGTCAGTGCCCTGCTCGTCGAGGAAGCCGTCGAGAGCCACCCGAGCGTCCGCGTCGCCGCGGCCGTCGCGATGCCGGACCCGACGTTCGGCGAGCGCGTCTGCGCCTACGTCGAGCTGCGCGACGGAACGTCGCTCACCCTCGACGCTCTCACCACCCATCTCGACCGCGCCGGGACATCGAAGGAGTCCTGGCCCGAGAAGCTCGTCGTCCTTCGCGAGCTTCCCCGCTCCTCCGGCGGCAAGATCGCGAAGAAGCGACTCCGCGACGACGCCGCATTGCGCGGAGAGAGCGTGGACGACCCGCGACTCCTGCGATAAAGCCTGCTCGCGGGCCACCGCTCGCGCTTTCGACCACGAGGAGCTGCCATGAGCGAAGACCGCGTACGCCTTTCCTACGAAGGGCCGATCGCCATCATCACCAACGACAACCCGGAGAAGCACAACGCGTTCGACGACGACATGGACGCTCGCTTCTTCGAGATCCTCGCCGAGCTGCGCGAGAACCCGGACGTCCGCGTCGCGATCTGGAGGGCCGAGGGCAAATCCTTCTCTTCGGGACGGGACGTGTCCCAGATCGGCCGCCAGCAGCTCGAGCTGAGCCACCATCAGCTGATGACGCGCGGCCACCGTGGCATCCAGCAGGTCTTCGAGCTCGACATTCCGATTCTCGTCGCGAACCACGGTTGGACGATCGGCGGGGTCTTCCAACGCACGCTCCTCTGCGACGTGCGCGTCGCAGCGGAGGGAGCGCGGTTCATGCTCCCGGAGCTCACGCACGGCGTGATCCCCGACACCGGCGGCGTGGCCTGCCTCTACCAGATGTGCGGGCACGGCGTCGTGAGCGACATGGTTCTCACCGGGCGACCGCTCTCCGCGGAGGAGGCGCTCCACTACGGCGTCGTCTCGCGCGTCGTCCCCCGCGAGGACCTCGACGCCACCGTACGCGAGATGGCCGAGAAGATCGCGAAGATCCCGCCCATCTCGGTGAAGCTCGGCCGGCGCGTGATCCGCAATCTGCACGAGCCGCAGGTCCGAAGCTCGATGCACGAAGAGTCTCTCGTTCAGACGCTCATCAACAAGGCCCCGGACTTCGACGAGCTCAAGGCCGCGCGCGCCGAAGAGCGCGAACCGTCGTTCCCTGGCGTGTGGGTGAAGCCCCCGGGTCCGGCCCAGTGACCAGGCGAGAGGAAGAGATCATGCCCCAAGGAATCCCCGACGCGCCCCCCCTCGGCGAGAGCGCTCTCCGGCCCGGGACCTTCGATGGCCAGACCGTCCTCGTCACCGGCGGAGGCACCGGACTCGGCAAGGCCATCGCCTCCGAGTTCGCCCGCCTCGGCGCCAGAATCGCGATCGCGAGCCGCAAGGAAGAGCACCTCGAGGCAGGCAAGGCCGCCATGGAGGAGCTCGGCGCGGAGGTCTTCGCGACCCCGTGCGACATCCGCGATCCCGAGTCCATCGGGACCGCATTCGACGAGATCGAAGGCGCCCTGGGGCGCCCCGGCGTGCTCGTCAACAACGCCGCGGCGAACTTCCCCGTTCCCGCCGAAGACATGAGTCCGAACGCGTGGCGCACGGTCGTCGACATCACGCTGAACGGGACGTTCTTCTGTGCGCGCGAGTTCGGCCGCCGTCACCTCGCCGCCGGAACGCACGCGTCCATCATCAACGTCGGCGCCTCGTACGCCTGGACGGGCGGTCCCGGCTTCGCCCACTCCGCGGCGGCCAAGGCCGGCGTCAAGAATATGGTCGAGACCCTCGCCGTCGAATGGGGCCCCTACGGAATCCAGGTGAACGGCCTCGTGCCCGGCCTCATGCCCCACGAGGACATGACGGCCGACATCAAGGGCAACCTCGCGCGCACCCACGACAAGGACGGGTGTCAGCCCGCGCTCCGCGTTGGCCGCCCGCGGGAGCTCGGCTGGGCCGCGACCTTCCTCGCGTCGCCCTACGGGCGCTTCATCTCCGGCCACACACTCGTCGTCGACGGCGCGAACTGGCAGCGCCGAACCCTCACGAATCCCACCGTCGTGTCGGTCCGCGACCAGATGGGGAAGGGGCCGTTCGGCGCGGAGTAGTGCCGACGTCTCCACGGCTCGCGAGCGGGCTCGCGGAACGCGCCGTCTTCGGGCAGCGTGGACGAGTGAACGGAACGCGCCTCGTCCACGCCGCCCTCCTCTTCCTCGTCGCGCTCCCCACGCCCGCGACCGCGCGCGTCCTCGTGGTCGGCGTCGACGGTGCGAGCTGGAACGTTCTCGATCCCATGATCGAGCGCGGCGAGCTTCCCCATCTCGCGACGCTCTCCGAGCGCGGCTTCACCGCCGACCTCGAGACCGTCGAGCCCGTCACCTCGCCGGTCGTCTGGACGTCCATCGCGACCGGCCGCACTCCGGAGGCCCACGGGGTCACCGACTTCCTCAAGACCCGCCTCGACGTCCGGGTCCCCACGGTGTACGAGCGTCTGGCCCGGGCCGGGACGCGCGTGGGGCTCTACGACGTGCTCATGACGTGGCCGCCCGTGGCCCTGCCCTCCGGCTTCGTGATCCCCGGCTGGCTCCGCCGCGACGACGTGACCACGCCGCCCGACGCCGCGAGCCCGGGAGGAGCGCCCGTCTTCCGAACCGTGTACGACGGCAAGCCCAGCAATCGCGATTACCTCGAGCAGGCGCAGCGCGAGGCGGTCGAGAAGCCACGGAGCTGGCGCGCCCTCGACGCCGAGCACCAGCCGGACGTCGGCGCGCTGACGTTCTACGCCGTCGACGCCACGTCGCACCGCTACTGGCACCTCGCGTATCCCGAGGCCGGCGAGGTGGCCACCGCTCCCGACGACGAGCGAAGGGCGGTGTTCGACGCCGTCCGCGGCGTCGACCGCGCCATCGGCCAGATCCTCGAAGGCTACGGCCCCGACGACACCATCGTCGTCGTCTCGGACCACGGCTTCCAGGCCATGGACCCGCCCAACCGCGTCTGGGTCACCGACTTCGATCGCATGGCGCGCGAGGCCGGCCTCGACCCGCACCGCGACGGCTTCACCGACCTCGGGAGCTTCTTCGCCGTGAGCGTTCGCATCGCGCCCGGCCCCTTCGAGGAGCGCGATCGCACCATCGAACGCATCGTCGCGCTCTTCGACTCGTACCGAACCCTCGACGGCGCTCCGCTCTTCTTCACGAACGTGATCGACGTCGCCGAACGACCACCCCGACTCGCCCGCCCCTGGACCGAGCGCCTCTGGCAATGGGGCATCCGCACCCTCGCCGAGCAGGTCTTCGGAACCCAGGTCGACCCCACGGCGCAGGCCATGGTCTTCGCCCTCCCGCGTGGCAGCAACCTCGAGGACGTCTGGCCCGACGGAGAGATCGACGCCGGCGGAACCCGCCCCCCCCTCGGCG
>JAUIFY010000297.1 GCA_030430245.1 bacterium
CGATGAGCTGATGGAGCCGTTCATCCTGCTCTCCACGAGTGCGGTCCGTGGCTTCTCGATGAGCCCGCCCGAGGCGTTCGTGCTCGACGAGATCCTGGAGATCGCCGGCCACACGTCCGAGGTCCTGGCGCGCGGCGACGAGCTCGTCCACTGAGTCCTCGGCCCCGCGGCCGCGAGCTCGTCCGCTGAGTCCTCGGCCCCGCGAGGTACCCGCCCGCGCCGCGAAGCCGTGCTCGTCGCGAAGCCCGTGGCGCCGCGTTTCGCGTGGCGACGTGCGTGGCGCGCGGAGGGGCGCAAACGGCGTTGGCGGCTCCGCATCGCGCGTGCGAAGGAGAGCGGGTGAAAAGGGTCTTCGTCTGGATCAGCGTCGGCTTGAACGTCGTCGTCCTGGCCGGGATCGGCTACGTCGCGCTCGGCTCGCCGTTTCGCGACTGGGTTCATCCGTTCATGACCGAATCGTCGACCTCGTTCTTCGCGGCGTATCCGGTCGCGGCGGGCGACGTCGTCTTCGTGGGCGACAGCATCACCGCCGGGGCGCAGTGGAACGAGCTGTTTCCCGGCGTGCCGGTCCGAAACCGGGGGATCGGAGGGGACCGCACCGAAGACATCCTCGCCCGGTTCGATCCGCTGGCCGTCGGCCCGGCGAGCAAGGTCTTCCTGAAGATCGGCACGAACGACCTCGGCGCCGGGATCGACGAGGCGACCGTTCTCGAGAACTACGAGAAGATCCTGGACCGCTTCGAACGCGAGGCCCCGTCCACGACGGTCTACGTGCAGAGCGTGCTTCCGCGGGCGTCCTCGTACCGAGAGGTCGTGGAGAGTCTCAACGTTGGGATCGAGGCCCTCGCGGCCGAGCGTGGTCTCGAGTTCATCGATCTCTACCCGGCGTTCCTCGACGAAGACGGCTCGATCCGCGACGTGCTCTCGTACGACGAGCTCCACCTGACGGGAGAGGGCTACCGCCTCTGGCAGGAGCAGCTCGATGCACACGTTCGCGGCTGAGCTCGTCCTCATTCGTGGTCCGCGCCGGGGGCGCGCGCGGGGAGCCAGCTCGCATACTTCGGGTGGTCGAGTGCAAGGGGGAGAGACACGGGCGTGCCGAGGTCCTGGGAGTGGTACAGCGCGGTCACCAGCTCCAGCGAGCGGCGGGCGTCGGCCAGAGTGACCGGGAGCTCGGTGCCGCGCGACAGGGCGTCCGCGAAGGCGGCGAACTGGCCGACGTAGCCCGCGGGCGGTGGTTCGAAGTCCTGGAGCGCCGCGTCGATCGCCTCCCCGGCGCGAGCGTCCGCCGGCGTGATCGTCCAGGGGTCGTCGCCGGGCGCGTAGGGCGCGAGGGCGCTCTCCGCGGTGAGCTTCTCGAAACAGAAGCGTAGCCGCGTGATCTCGACGTGTGACCCGAGGGTCGTCGCGAGCGTCGCGATCGAGCCATCCGCCATCTCGAGCACCGCACCTGCACAGTCTTCGGTCTCCACGTCGTTCACCCGGGTCGCGGTGCGGGCGAACACGCTCCCGATCGGTCCCAGGACGAAGCACAGGAGGTCGTGTGCGTGGCTCGCGTGCGTCAACAGGACTCCCCCGAGCTCGGTCTCCCAACGCCCGCGCCACGGAGCCGCGTAGTAGTCCGCGCCCCGGAGCCAAGCGGTCTCGACGGTCGTCACGTACGCGCGTCCCGTGACGCCCGCGCCGACGAGGTGGCGGAGTCGCCGCACGCCGTTGCCGAAGCGATACTGGAGCACGGGCATGAGGCGGCCGGTCGCGTTCGCCTCCTCCCGGACGAGGGAATCGACGTCGGCGAGGGACGCGACGAGCGGCTTCTCGCAGACGACGTGCAGGCCGGCGGCGAGCACCGTGCGGCATTGCTCGAGGTGCAGGTGCGGAGGCGTGCAGAGGCTGACCACGTCGAGAGGCTCGTGCGCGAGCATGTCGTCGAGGTCGTGGTACGAGCGCGCGACGTTCTGGTGCTTCTTCACCGCGGTGGTGCGCTCGTCGTCGGGGTCGCACACGGCCACGACGTCGAACTGCTCGGGAAGCTGCTGGTACGACCAGACGTGCATTCGGCCGACCCCGAGGCCGACCACGCCGACGCGGAGGCGGGTCATGTCTTCGCCGCCCGGGGCCGGAGGACGCTAGGCAACGCGGCTGCCCACGTTCAGCAGCTCGTGCGCGCCGACGAGGCGTTCCTGGATCGGGATTCCCACCGGGCACGCACCCGTACACGGTGCGGGGCACGTGGCGCAGGCGGACGCGTTCTTTGCGAGCCGCGCGTAGTCCTCGATACCCTTTCTCTCCGCGCGGTAGTCCTCGTAGTACATCCGCTGGCGGAGGACGTCGTCGATCGGGACGCCCTCGGGGCACGTCTCGAGGCAGGCGCCGCAGTGTGGAGAGCAGTAGCTCCCGAGGATCTGCTGGTCGTATCTCTCCAGGCGAGCGACGTCGGTCGAGCTGGCCTTCTTCCCCGACGCGTACAAGTACTCGTCCACGTGCTGCAGCTCGAAGAACGAGATCACCGCACACGAGACGTTCGGGTTCGAGTGGACCCATTGGAGCGCCGACTGCGCGTACGAGCTCGCGTCGTCCCGATAGCCCTCGAGTCCGTGGTGCTTCGCACCCTTCAGGGTCTTCATTGCGACGACGCCCATGTCTTGCTCGTTGCGTGCGCGTTCGATCAGGGCGTCGAGCTCGGACCAGATGCCGTGGTGGTACGCGACCATCATGACGTCGAACTTGCCGGACTCGATCGCGGCCGTCGCGACCTCGACGAGACGCGGCGTATGGGTCGAGAAGCCGAGGAACCGGGCCTTGCCCTCGGCTTTGAGCTGGGCGAACGCCTCGTGCACGTTCGGGTCCAGCAGCCGGTCGACGTCGTCGCACGAGTGGATGTGGATGAGGTCGATGTAGTCCGTGCCGAGCCGGCCGAGGCTCTCGTAGATCACCTCCTTGTAGCGATCGACGGGGCTGCCCGCCGGGAGATGGCCGATCGGTGTGCAGAACTTCGTCGCGAGGAAAATGCCGTCTCGGGGGACGTCTCGTAGGGCGCGGCCGACGGCCTGCTCGCTGCCCGCGCCCGAGTAGTCGGGGGCGGTGTCGATGTAGTTGACGCCGCGCGCGAGAGCGAGCTTGACGATCTTCGTGCCATGCTCGCCGACCAGTGCACCCGTGCCGAGGACCGTGTCCGAGACCGGCCACTCGGTGCGGCCGAGCCGCCCGTACGAGGCGACGCGGCTGCCGCGCCACTCGTCCTTCCAGTCGGGGTGGGTCTTCACCACGTCGCCCCCGAAGATCTCGGAGGCGGGGCGGCTCCAGCCGCGCCCCTCGTTCCCGACTCCGCCCAGGCTGCGTGCGAGCATGCCCCCGGTGCCGGCCAGCAGCGCTCCCGCGGCGGTCCCGAAGCTCGCGAGGAACGAGCGGCGGCCCGCGATCTGCTCGTCCGAAGGCCGAGCGCGGTTCTCCGCGCGGATCGCTGCCCGGACCGCGAAGAAGGAGCCGATCGCGAGCGCCAGGATCAGCGCCAGCGCGAGGACCAGGCCGCCGACCGCCTTCGAGATCGCCGGGGAGAGGCTCATGGCGACGGATTGGATGAGCTCGCCCGCCGGAAATGCGGTGGAGTCGAGCCCGACGAGCGAGTCGTACATCAGCGCGCCCGAGACCGTCAGGCCCAGAACGCCGCTCAGAACGACGGCGACGATTGCGATCGAGCGGGGTTTCACGTCGAGCCTCCCAGTTTCGCTGCCTGCCGACACATAGCGCGCGCCGCCGCCGGAGGGAATCCGCTCAATCGGGGACGCAGGTCGGGAAGGCTCCGACGTTCAGGCACGTCGTGCCGGCGCTGCAGCAGTTTCGCCAGGGGAACGGCGCGCCGATCAGGTCGCAGAGGGCGCCGGGCCCGCCGCAGCAGGTTCCGTCCTCGCACGTCTCGTTGCCCAGGCAGTCGGCCGCGCTGGAGCAGGCGACCGGGGCGCAGAGACCCGGGCCCAGTCCCGGGAACTGGTTCACGCACTCCTCTCCGCTCGCGCAGTCGGAGTCCCGGGTGCAGACGTCGTCGTAGCAGCGTCCCGCGATCCCGACGCCGGGCAGACTGTACTCGCCGACACAGGCCAGATCGGAATGGCACGGGTCTTCGAAGCCCGCGCCGCAGTCCTCGCCGAGACCGGCGACGGGCCTGCAGCGACGAATGCTCGAGCCTCCTCTCGGGGGCGTACAGTACGCCTGGTCGGAGCAGCAGGGGAGGTCGTCGGAGCAGCTTTGGTACATCCGACTGCAGCACCCGCAGTCGCTTGCGCATTCTCGTCCGCCGGAGCACCCACCGACCCCGTCCTCGCAGGACTCGCCCGCTTCGATCACGCCGTTCCCGCAGACGGGAGCGGGGCAGGTGCAGTCGTCGCGACAGAGGCCCGGGCACGCGTGGTCGTCCAGGACGTCGCAGTCTTCGCCGTCCTCGCGTCGGTGGTCGCCGCAGACCACGGGGCAGGCCGAGGGGGCCGGGGCGTTCTTCAACCAGATCCGACCCCCTTCGTTGCGGCGCTCGGTGCCCCCGAAGACGCTGCAGTAGCGCTTCTCGCCGACCGAGAACTCGGCGAGCACGGTCTCGACCGAGTCCGGCGCCCACGACCATCCGTTCCCGGTCGCGCGGACGACGATGCGCCCCGGCTCGTAGCGGGCCGACTTGACGCCGGCGTGCGACCGGTCGCGATCGAAGTAGCGGAACCTCTTGTCGCCCTCTTCGCCGCGACGGCGCCAACGTTCGACCGGAAGCGTGATTCGGCCCGTGCCGGTGCCGGCGTCGCATCGCTCGGCGCCGCAGTGGATCTCCGTCAGGGAGAAGGTCGGCAGGTCCACCATCGGGCTCTCGGGCGGCTCGATCGAGTCGTCGACCGAACGAAAGACCATCTTGGGGACGGAGAACTCTGGCCCGGCGCGGAGTCGGAGCTTCGTGCCGGCCGTGGGCTGGGCGGCGGCCGCCGGCTCGGGGTGCGGGACGAGCAACATCGCGACCACGAAGATCCGCACCGACAACATCCCGCCTCGTCCTCTCGCGTGCAGCCCCCGGAGCGCCATCGCGGCCTGGCCGACGGAAGCTCCGGCCGGATGGCCGCTCTCTGGATCCGAATGGTCTCCGTACGACCTCCCACGGCGGCACGTGCAACGCAAGATTCAACGTCGTTGGGAGCGCATCCGCGCCGGCAACGCGTATCGAGGATGCGGAGGACCGCGCGCGAGCGGCCCGGCCGGCCGAGCGGCCGGCCGGAGGTACTGTCCTAACTAGGACAGGACCCGGCCGGAGGTGATGCTTGACACGGGCCTCCGGCCGCGCGACGACGGAGAGACCCGGACGCTTCACGCTCATGAGTTCCCGCTCGCTCGCCGATCCCCGGGGGCTGATACGAGGCCTCGGAACGCCGGCCGCCGTCCTTCGACGCGGAGTCGTGGTGGCCAAGAATGCCGAGCTGCGCCGGGTGCTCGAGGTCGGCGAGGACGAGCAGCCGATCGGCGATCTGGTCGCACCGGAATCCTGCTCATCGGTTCGAGCGTGGCTCGAGGCGGCGGCCGCGGCCGAGGCGCCCGCGGGGCCGCATACGGCCCACCTGATCACCGTCGGCGGCCGCGAGCTCGCCTGCGAGCTGTCGCATCTTCCGATCTCGGGGACGGACGGCGCGGCACTTCTGCTCGTCCGACTTCGCGGTCCCGAAGAGATTCGCCATGGCGTGCTCGCCGAGCTTCGGGCGCGCTTCGGCGAGATCCTCGACGCGGCCGGCGAGCTCGTCGTCGTGCACGCGATCGACGGGCAGTTCCTCCTGGCGAACCGGGCGGTCGAGAAGCTGACGGGCCGCACGCAGGCCGAGCTTCGCCAGCTCAACATCAAGGACTTCATTCCGGCCAGCCAGCATGCGGCCGTTCGCGAGCGTGCCGCTTCCCGCGTGGCCGGGGTGAGCGACCGGATGTACTCCTACGACGTCACGGTGATCGGGGCCGACGGCGTGGAGCGAACGCTCGACATCCACTCGGCGCCGATCCTCGTCGAGAGCGACCCCGTGGCGGTGCTCGTCGTCGGGAGAATCCGCAACGAGCAAGCGGAGCGCGCCCAGCTACTCGAGCGCGAGCGTGACGACGCGGTCGCGGCGAACCATGCGAAGCGGGAGTTCCTGGCGCACTTGAGCCACGAGGTTCGAACGCCCATCAACATCATCTTCGGCATGACGGAGATGGCGCTGGACGCCGAGATCTCGAAGGAGGCCGAGGGCTACCTCTTTCGCGCCCGAGACGCGGCGGGGACGCTCCTGAGCCTCGTCGAGGACGTCCTCGAGTTCTCCCGGTTCGAGGCCCGCAAGTACGCAATTCGACCACGCGCGTTCGATCTCCGGCAGCGACTCGACGCGACGATCGACGGACTCTCCACGATGGCATGGGGACGCGGCCTCACCATCGAACGCGAGGTCGCGGCGGACGTTCCCGAGACCGTCGTGGGGGACCCGGACCGGTTGCACCAGATCCTCGCGAATCTGCTGACGAACGCGCTGAAGTTCACTCCGAAGGGGCGGGTCGGAGTGCGCGTCGAGCGTGCCTCCGACGTGATGTCGGGCAAGCACCACGTCCGGTTCTCCGTCTTCGATACCGGGGTCGGTCTGACCGTCGAGCAGCGCGCGCGCATCTTCGACCCGTTCCTGCAGATCCGGGAGGAGCCACGGGAGACGGAGGAGGGGACCGGGCTCGGGCTCGCCATCGTGCGCGAGCTCGTCACCCTGCTCGGGGGCCAGATCTGGGTCGAGAGCGAGCTCGGTGTCGGAAGCACGTTCTACTTCGACGCCGTCTTCGAAGAGGCCGGCGCCCCGGCCTGACCGGCTTCGCCGGGCACATCGCGCTCGCACGTCGTCGGCTCGGCATCGCCCGGGTCACTCGTGCGGTCGCTGAGGCCACGGACTCCGAAGGGTCCGACACCAGCCCGCCGAGAAGGGCTACCCCCGCGGCAGCCGCCCCTCCGCGCGATTTCACTGGTTCTTCGCTCGACGAAGCGGCCCCCGCACGGGGGCGAAGCCTGGGGTATACTATGGATTGCAACGCGGCCGCGCCCGGGCACTGGAACCGGCCGGTTCCGCTCGCTATCACGAAACGCGCTCCGTGGTGGGTGTAGCTCAGTTGGTAGAGCGCTGGATTGTGGCTCCGGAGGTCGCGGGTTCAAGCCCCGTCACTCACCCTTTGCGGGTTTTCCCGCTCTGAACCGCCCGTAACAGCCTGAAAGGAACTGAGGTTTCGGCGGTTCCAAGTGCTCCGTTTCGGTAGGTCAGGCCGTTCGGGAAGAGGATCTTCTGGAAGCGGATCTTCTGGTCGATCTCGAACTCCATCCAGAGCTTCGCGGGGTGCGCGAGCAGGGTCTCGGCGAATCCGAGGACGCCTTCGACTGAATCCCCCCGGCCTGACGCAGGCCCGGGTTGCCACGTGGCGCGAGTTTGTCGGGGAATGCAAGCGACGGGTCCACGCCTCGCCGATACCGACCTTGAGGGCCAGGAAGTTCGCGTCCCACAGCGTCTGGTCGCCGTCCCAAACGGTCGAGTGGAGGTCGCTCTGGACGACGCGGCAGCACCACGCCGGTTCGCGGCGCTGTCGTCGCGCCTCACGGACGTGCCCCGGGAGGGCGTGTCCACGCTTTCTCCCGGGCGATCGAGATCGACGGGCAGGTTGGTGAGGGGGGCGCAGGAGCCGCGTCCACGCTCCTGACGCCGCACACGAGGTCGGCTTCGGATGCACACGAGCTGATGTGGCAGGCCACCACGATGAGCAGCTCGACCACGAGAAGCAGGCCCCCAGGCCGCAGAGGACCGCGCCCTGTCGTCCCGTACCAGCTCAAGGTGGAGCTGATACGACTTCGGTGACTCGTGGGACCACGTCGTCATCGTCGAGGACTACTGGAGGGGCGACCAAGACGCCGCGCTTCCGATCTGTGTGGGAGGGG
>JAUIFY010000298.1 GCA_030430245.1 bacterium
CGCAAGATCGTGGTCGTCTCTCGAGTCGACCCCATCAAGCGCATCGACGTCCTTCTGGAGGCACTGGAGCGCGACGCGTCGCTTCGCAAACTCGAGGTACGCGTTCTCGGCACGGGCTGGCAGCTGGAGGAGTTGCGTGCTCGAGCGAAGGAGCGCCATCCCAACGTGGCGTTCGTAGGGTTCACCTCGAACGTCGCGGAAGAGCTCGCGGCGGCCGATGCCCTGGTCCACACCTGCCCGGCCGAACCGTTCGGGCTCGCGATCCTCGAAGCGATGGTCGCCGGCGTCCCCGTCGTGGTGCCGGACTCGGGGGGCGCGGGCGCTCTCGTGGACGACGACGTCTCGGGCTTCCGGTTCTCCGCCAACGATCCGGCCGCGCTCGCGGCGCGCCTGCGCCACCTCCAGACGGCCCCGGCCGACCTCCTGAACCGGGTCGTGAGAGGCGGTCGTGACGCTCTCGCGACCCGTTTCTCGCCGGAGCGGCGCATCGCCGACTACCGCCGCCTCCTGCACGGAGACCTCCCTTGACGATGCCCGAGACAGGCCGTCCGAAGCTCTCGGTCGTCGTGATCGGGCGCAACGAGGGGGAGCGGCTCGTGCGCTGTCTCGAGTCGGTTCGCGACATGGCGCCGATCGGTGGACCGGTCGAAGTGCTCTACGTCGACTCGGACTCGACCGACGGCAGCACCGGGCGCGCCGCGGAGCTCGGAGCCCGCATCCTCGAGGTTCGCCCCGCCCGGCCGTCGGCGGCGATCGGACGAAACGCTGGATGGCGCGAGGCGCGGGCCGATGTCGTTCTCTTCCTCGACGGCGACACGGTCCTCGATCCGGACTTCGTCGCGGCGTCTCTCCCGGAGCTCGACGACCCGAGCGTGGCCGTGGTCTGGGGCCACCGCCGAGAGATCCATCCCGAAGCCTCCATCTACAATCGCGTCCTCGACCTCGATTGGGTGTATGCGCCGGGGGAGACCGAGTTCTGTGGCGGCGACGCGCTGATGCGGCGCTCCGCTCTCGAGCAGGTCGACGGCTTCGACGACGAGCTGATCGCGGGCGAGGAGCCCGACGTGTGTCGTCGCTTGCGTGCGCACGGCTTCACGATCCTTCACGTCGATCGTCCGATGACCGGGCACGATCTGGCGATCACGCGCTTCTCCCAGTACTGGCGGCGCGCCGAGCGCGCGGGCCACGCCTACGCGGAGGTCGCTGCGCGGTTCCGCGGCACCGACCTTCCTCTCTGGGACTCCGAGGTCAAGCGGAATCGCATCCACGGGTTCGGCCTGCTCGCGATCACCACCGGCGCGCCTCTCGCATCCCTGCTCTCGACGTCGATCTGGCCACTCCTCGGCGGGCTCGCCCTCCTGGCGATCCTCGTCGCCCGTACCGCGGGCCGGGTTGCCTGGAAGTCCACCGATCCCCTCACACGCTCTCTGTACGCGGTCCACTCGCATCTCCAACAGATCCCGATCCTCGTCGGTCAGCTTCGCTTCGCACGGGACCGACGAGCCGGACGCCGCCGCGACCTCATCGAGTACAAGGAGGCACCTTCGCGATGACGCCGGTCCGACTCGCATACCTCGTCTCGCAGTATCCGGCCGTGTCCCACACGTTCGTGCTTCGCGAGGTTCGAACGCTGCGGGACGCCGGCTTCGACATTCAGGTGGCGTCGATCAACGCACCGGATCGCCCCCGGAACCGCCTGACGGTCGAAGAGAAGGAGGAGGCGGCCTCGACGTTCTACGTGAAGCAGTCCGGCCCGATCGGAGCGCTGGTAGGTCTCGTTCGTGAGCTCTTTCAGAACCCGGGGGGATGGCTTCGCGGGCTCGCCTACGCGCTCCGCCTCGGCGGAGCCGATCTGAAGAAGCTCCTCTACGGCGTCTTCTACTTCACCGAAGCGGTGCTCATCGGCCAGTGGATGAAGTCGAAGGACCTCGATCACCTTCACATTCACTTTGCGACGCCGGCGTCGACCGTCGGGCTGATCGCGACCCGCGTCTTTCCGATCACGATCTCCATCACGGTCCACGGACCGGACGAGTTCTACGACGCTCCGGGGTACCGACTCGCGGAGAAGATCGCTGGCTCGGCGTTCCTCTGCTGCATCGGAACGTACGCACGCAGCCAGCTCATGAAGCTCAGTCCTTTCGTCGAGTGGGCGAAGTTCGAGGTCTCGCCGCTCGGTGTCGATCCGGAGGCGTTTCGCCCCCGTCCGGTACCGTCGACCGATGACGCCTTCGAGGTGATCTGCGTCGGCCGCCTCGTACCAGCCAAGGGGCAGCACGTGCTCATCTCGGCAATCGCGAGACTCGTCGAGGAAGGACGCCCCATCCGCCTGCGGCTGGTCGGAGACGGCCCCGATCGGGCGAGCCTCGAAGCCGATGTCGCGAGCCGCGGACTCGCGGACAACGTGACCTTCGAGGGGGCGGTGAATCAGGACCGAATCCGGGAACTCTACGCGGAGGCGCACGTCTTCGCTCTCGCGAGCTTCGCCGAGGGGATTCCCGTCGTCCTCATGGAAGCGATGGCGATGGAGATCCCCTGCGTGACGACGTGCATCACCGGCATCCCCGAGCTGATCCGCAACGAGGTGGACGGGCTTCTCGTCTCGCCCTCCGACGAGGAAGCGCTCGCCGCGGCTCTGGCCCGCCTGATGGACGAGCCGGAGCTCGCCCGGAAGCTCGGACGGGACGGGCGAGCGCGCGTTCGGGAGAAGTACGACCTCCGACGAAACACGATGCGCCTCGGCGAGATCTTCTCGCGGCGGCTCGGTGGTTTGGCGGAGGAGGGAACGTGACCGAGTCCGCACTCGCCGTCGTCGGCGTCCTCGTGGCACTCGCGTCGCTGCCCGGCACGATCGAGCTTCTCGCGCTCACGCTCGCGGGCGTGCTTCCGGCGCGTCGGCCCGACACGGCCGAGTCCGACGGCTCGGCCCTGCACGTGGTCGCGGTCGTTCCGGCCCACGACGAAGAGGCCGGCATCGCGCGATGCGTGGAGAGCCTCCGTGCCTGCGCTCCCGCCGACGATCGCCTCTCCATCGCGGTCATCGCGGACAACTGCAGCGATGCGACCGCCGAGAATGCGCGGGCGGCCGGTGCCCGGGTTCTGGAGCGCCACGACCCGACGAGGATCGGCAAGGGACACGCCCTGGAATGGGCCTTCCGCCGGCTCCTGTCCGAGGGCGCCGACGTCCTTCTGGTCGTCGATGCCGACACGATCGTCGAGCCAGGTCTCGTCTCGGTCCTGCGGCAGCGCTTCGCGGCCGGAGCGGACGCGGTACAGACGCGATACGGCGTCCTCAACGCCGGCGAATCGCTTCGAACCCGATTGATGAACGTCGCGCTCCTCGCGTTCAACGTGCTGCGCCCGCGCGGCCGAGACCGGCTCGGTCTCTCCGTCGGCATTCTGGGCAACGGCTTCGCGCTCGGACGCGACACGCTTCTCGCCGTGCCATACGACGCGCACTCCGTCGTCGAGGACCTGGAGTATCACCTCGCTCTGGTGCGTGCGGGCAAGCGCGTCGAGTTCGCCGACGAGACGACCGTACGCGCCGACATGCCGGTCGGCGGCCGTGGCGCCGATACGCAGCGCGCCCGCTGGGAAGGCGGCCGGCTCCGCATGGTTCGCGAGACCGCGCCCGTGCTCGCGGGAGAGGTCGCGTCCGGACGGCTCCGCCTCCTCGAGCCGCTGCTCGAGCTCCTCCTCTTGCCCCTGGCCTTCCACGTCGTCCTCCTGGCCGCCGCACTCGTCGTTCCCTGGCCCCCGGGGCGGCTGTACGCGTCGTTCGGGCTCGGGTTGGTCGGCGCTCACGTCGTCGCCGGGATCGTGGTCGGAGGCGGAGGACGACGCGACCTCGTCGCTCTTCTCGCCGCCCCCTTCTACGTCGTGTGGAAGGTGGGGCTCTCCCGCGCGATCGCACGCGCCTCCCGTCGCGAGGCCGCCTGGGTCCGCACGGAACGGGCGGACGCCACGGGCGAGCGCCCATGACCCACGACCGCAACGGAGCCGCATCGAACGAGAGCACGAGCGCCCCGACGCGGCCGGACGTTTCGGTCGTCGTGGTCTCGTTCAATACGAGGGAGATGCTCCGCGACTGCCTCCGGACTCTGAAGGCTCGTGCGGGAGACGTGACCCACGAGATCATCGTCGTCGACAACGCGTCCGGGGACGGGTCGCCGGACATGATCGACGACGAGTTCCCGGAAGCGCGGCTGATCCGTAGTGATCGCAATCTGGGCTTCGCGGGAGCCAACAACCGCGGCTTCGAGCTCGCGCGCGGACGCTACGTCGTCTTGCTGAACTCCGACGCCTTCGTCGAGGAGGGAGCGCTCCCTCTCTCGGTGAGGAAGATGGACGAGCAACCGCGCGTCGGCCTCGCGAGCGGTCGCCTCGTGGGTCGCGATGGCAGCTTGCAGCCCTCCGCGCGGATGTTCCCTTCGGTCACGAACGAGCTCCTCACCCTCTCCGGCCTGGGCGACCGATACCCGCACTCGCGCTTCTTCGGACGAATGGATCGAACGTGGGCCGACCCAATGGAGGCCGCCGAGGTCGATTGGGTACCCGGAGCCTACAGCATCATCCGACGAGAGGCCCTCCAGCGAATCGGCTACTTCGACCGGCGCTTCTTCCTCTACTACGAGGAGGTCGATCTCTGCCTGCGGATCAAGGAGGCCGGCTACGAGCTCTGGTACTGGCCGGACATCGTCGTCGTCCACATCGGCGGCGAGTCGGCGCGCAGAATCGCCGACGGCGAGGGCATGTCCGAGTCGGGTGCGCAGCTGACCCTATGGCGCATGCGGAGCGCGCTGCTCTATCACCGAAAGCACCACGGCTACACGGGAGCACTCGCGGCCATGGCCGCGGAGGCGGGCTTCCACCAGATGCGCGTGTGGAAGAACCGGGGATCGGACGATCCCGTCGCGCGCCACAAGGCCGAGGAATCCAAGGCGATCGTCGGGCTGCTGCGTCGCGCGTGGCAAGAGACCGACGGCGGGAAGGTGTCCCCACCGCAGCCGTGGTGAGGCTCCCCGCCCCGATTCCGTCCAGACTCTACAGCTGGCCCCCGTTTCGGACGATGGACCCAGAGGGACCATGTTCGAGAACATCCGCGAGGATTGGCAGACGTACGAAGGCGACGTCTGGCGTCAGGGGCTCTGGGTCATGGTGGCGTACCGCTTCGGGCGCTGGCGCTACGGCGTTCGCCCACGCATCCTCCGAGCTCCTCTCTCCTTCGTCTACAAGCTGATGAAGGTCGGCGTTCAGGTCCTCACCGGCGTCGACCTGCCATGCGAGGTGACCCTCGGACGTCGCCTCACGATCGAGCACTTCGGGGGCGTCATCGTCAGCGGCGACGCCGAGATCGGCGACGACGTCGTCCTGCGCAATGGCGTGACCATCGGGCTTCGCCGCACCGGCGTTCGCGGCGCACCCAAGATCGGAAACCGTGTCGACATCGGTGCGGGAGCGAAGATCCTGGGAGACGTCACGATCGGAGACGACGTTGCCATCGGTGCGAACGCCGTCGTGCTCCACGACGTGCCCCCGAACTCCATCGCCGTGGGCGTTCCGGCCCGGATCCGACCGCGCTCCGCGCCGGCCGCGGTCCAGCCCCTCGTCCAGGCGGTGCCGGGATGAGCTCGTCGCGCGCCGACGCGACGCTCGCGTCACCGATCACGCACGGCCCGCGCCGATTGCGGGCGACGTGGGTCCGCAGCTTCGTCGGTGTCGGGCGCGTCCTCGCCGACCTCGGACGTCGTGCCGTCGATCTGGGGGGCGCCTTCGTCCTCCTGCTGTCGGCGTCGCCGCTCCTGCTCCTGCGCGGGGCGATGGCGCTCGCGCGCGAAGGCCGGGTCCTCGAGAGAGAGCGGCGCATCGGGCGGTTCCGCGAACCCTTCTGGCAGCTCTCCTTCGCGGGCCCCGGTCCCG
Organism: bacterium; assembly: GCA_030430245.1. Taxonomy (GTDB): domain Bacteria; phylum Desulfobacterota; class Binatia; order UBA12015; family UBA12015; genus VGTG01. The sequence continues at coordinate 5,920 of JAUIFY010000298.1, forward strand.
GCAAGCGGCTTCCGGTCCTCGCCAACGTCCTTCGCGGCGACATGTCGTTCGCCGGACCGAGGCCGCTCCGTGACGAGGAGGCGCGCGCGGTCCCGCCCGATGGCATGGTTCGCTTCGCCGTGCGTCCCGGGTTGGTCTCGCGCCACGCGCTCCGGAAGCAGACCGGAATCGCCTACGACGCCGAGGCTTCGGCCGACCGCGACCACTACTACGACCAGACGCTGCGGGGAGACCTCGGACTCGTCGCGCGTTCGATTCCCGCCACCATTCTCGGCAACCGCGAGGGGCGTGCGGCGCCGCCGTTCCTCGACTTCTTCGGCGTCACGATCGTCAACACGAGCATGGACGAAGCGATCGACTGGATTCAAGAACGCGCCGCCTCGTTCGACGGCCCTCCCTCGCGCCTCGCGTTCGTCAATCCCGACTGCCTGAACGTCGCCTACACGAACGACGAGTATCGTGACGTGCTGAAGGACGTCGATCGAGTCCTCCCCGATGGAATCGGCATCCACGTCGGCTGCCGGCTGCTCGGCACGTCTCTCGAAGCCAACGTCAACGGCACGGACCTCTTCCCACGTCTCTGCGAGCGCTTCGCGGCGACCGGCCAGTCGATCTATCTCCTCGGCGCTCGTCCGGGAATCGCCGAAGCGGCCGCCGAAGCCATGCAGACGTCGTATCCCGGGCTGGCCATCGCCGGAGCGCGCGACGGCTACTTCACCGCGGCCGAGGAGAGTTCGATCATCGACGAGATCAACGCGTCGGGCGCGTCGGCGCTCCTCGTGGGATTCGGCGTTCCCAGGCAAGAGCTCTGGCTCGCGCGCAACCGCGAGCGTCTCGAGACGCCCGTGCAGATGGGCGTCGGCGGTCTCTTCGACTTCTACTCGGGCCGCATCCCTCGCGCACCGCAATGGCTGCGCGAGCTCGGAATGGAATGGTCGTGGCGGCTCGCACAAGAGCCCGGCCGGATGTGGCGACGCTATCTCGTGGGCAATTGGGTATTCCTCTACCGGGTCTGGAAGCAGTCGCGGCGCGCTCCGGCACCGCCGGCTCGGGAGACGGCATGAACTCGACCCTGAGCCCCGACCCCGGCTCGCCAGAAGCGCGGGAAGAGCTGCTCCGTCGATTCTCCGACGGCGGCGCACCGTCCCGCGGGTGGCGGCTCCGCTTCCAGCTCAAGCGCCTCGCGTGGGTCACCGTCGTCGCGACGACCCGCCTCGTCAAGAGGATTCTCGACGTGGTGGGGTCGATCGTGCTCGCGATCCTTCTCGCGCCGTTCTTCCTCCTGGTCATCGGCCTCATCCGGATCGACTCGCCGGGCCCGATCTTCTTCGCGCAGCAGCGCGTCGGTCGTCACGGTCGCCCGTTCCGGATGTTCAAGTTCCGCTCGATGTACGTCGATGCCGAGGAGCGCAAAGCCGCACTGGTGGAGCGCAACGAGATGGAGGGAGGGGTCCTCTTCAAGATGAAGGACGACCCGCGCATCACCCGGGTCGGGAAGTACATCCGCCGCGGCTCGATCGACGAGCTACCCCAGCTTTGGAACGTCCTGAAGGGCGAGATGTCCCTCGTCGGACCACGGCCGCCGCTTCCGGCCGAGGTTGCCGAGTATTCGCTCGAAGATCGACGACGGCTCGAGGTCGTTCCCGGAATCACCTGCATCTGGCAGGTGTCCGGTCGCTCGGAGATTCCGTTCGACCGACAGGTCGAGCTCGACGTCGCCTACATCGAGTCGCAGTCGCTCTGGCTCGACGTCAAGCTACTCCTTCGCACCGTGCCCGCGGTCCTCCTGGGAAAGGGAGCGTACTGAGATGGATGTGGTCCTCTTCACCGATCGAGCGGGCAAAGCCCTTGCCCCGTTCACAGAGCGAACCTGCGCGGCGCTGCTTCCCATCGCGGGAAAGCCGCTCGTGGTTCACGCACTCGAGTCGATCGCGCGCATCTCGCCGACACGCGTGTTCGTGGTCGTATCGCCGCACGCGGACGCGGTGGAGGCGGAGCTCGCGGACGAGCGGCGGTGGGG
>JAUIFY010000299.1 GCA_030430245.1 bacterium
GCCTCGAAGAAGCGCTCGCCGGACCGCTCGACCTGAGCGAGTGCTTCGTCGGTGAGCGCGAGGCCCTCGACCATCTCGCCCACTTCGAGGCATACCTCGGCCTGGGAGCCAAGGTAGTCCGTACGCGCGGTGTCGGTCCCGCTCTCGCCGTACACGTGCATCGCTTCGCGCATCGACGCGAGGCCTTCTTCGACATCTCCTTCGCGTGCCTGCACCCAGCCCCGGGTCCACAGGACGACGGACTGCCAAAGCTCGAGACGCTGTTCCTCCGAGATCGCGAGGATGCGATCCGTGCACCGGCGAGTGGCCTCCGCGTCGCCTCGCCAGCGGTGCACGACCGAGGCGAAGTGGAGGACCATCGACTCGGTGTACGTGTCGCCGACCTCGCGGGCGAGGGCCACCGCACGCTCGGCGCGCTCCTGCGCCCCGGCGGCGTCTCCCGCGAGCTGCAGGGCCTGGCTCGAGAAGGCGCAGGCGAGGCTGTCGACCGAGTACCCCCATTGGTAGGTCGGGCCCCCCTTCTCGATCGCGGCCTCGAGGGACTCCGCCGCGGGTGCGAGCTCTCCCAGGTAGAGCCGTGCCACGCCGCAGAGGAGGTACGCGCTCCGTTGCAGGATCGGCTCGCCGATCTGATCGCACATCGTTCGGAGCTGCTCGGCCACGTCGCGCGCTTCGGGGAACCGTGCCCGAGCCACGTAGAACGTGAAGAGGCCGGCGAGAACCGGGTAGACCTCGGGCCCGCTCTCGGAGCGATCGCTCAGCTCGCGAGCGCGGTCGTAGATCTCCGCGACCTTGGGTGAGCCCGGGCCGTACACCGCGCCGATCGGCGGCCCGATCGCGGTGAGAAGCGCGAGCTCGCGTGCATCCCGCTCGGCCGACTCGGGCGACTCCCGGAGCAGTGTGAGCGCGTTCTCCAGGTGTCGGAACGCTTCGACGTTCGCCCAACGTGCCATGGCGAGCCGTCCCGCCTTCTCCCAGGCGTCGATCGCGTCTTCGGGCCGCCCGCCCGCGTGGTAGTGGTACGCGAGTCGCGCCGGACCGGCGCCCGCGGCGGCGAGCTGATCCGCGACCCGTCCATGGATCTCCGCCCGGCGCACGATGCCGAGTCGGCCGTACAGAGCGTGTTGGTGCAGGACGTGCCCGAACTCGTAGCCGCCGGTCAATGCGCCGTCGGCTCGTCGCTGCACGCCGGTCGCGCGGACGAAGTCGTCGCGTCGGCTCAGCTCCTCGAGAGCCGCTTCCACGTCCGGGGGCTCGTCGCCGAGCGCCGACGCGACTTCGATCGACGTGAACTCCCGGCCGACCACACTCGCGCCCTCCAGGATGCGAAGGCTCTCGGGGCCGAGCCGGTCGACGTGGCGTTCGAGGATCTGCTTGAGCTCGTCGGGCAGGAGCGCTTCGATCTCGTCGACGGGCCGCCTGAGCTCGACGCGGTCGCCTGCGAGGCCGACGCATTCCTGCCCCAGAAGGTCGGCGACGAAGGTCGCCATGAAGAGGGGGTTGCCTTCGGTTCGGCGGAACACCAGCTCGAGGAGCTCCCCGGGAGCCGCCCCGCCGAGCTTCTGCTGGAGGAAGGCCGCAACGTCGCTCCGGTCGAGGAGTTGGACGACGAGCTCGAGTGCGCGGGCGCGCCCGACGAGATCCTGCTTGAGCGACTTCACCGCATGGCCGCTCAGAATCGCGTCGATCGGCCGATAGGTGCCGAGGATGAGCAATCGAGCGGACGTCGTTCGTTGCGCCAGCGTGGACACGACGTCGAGGGTCGACGGGTCGCTCCAGTGGAGGTCCTCGAGAACGAGAACGAGCCCGCGGTCGCGCGCCATCGCTTCGAAGGCCTCGGCGATCTCCCGCAGCATGCGCTCCCGGTGTCCTCCCTGGGCCGCGGTCGGAGGCGCGTCCGGCGCGTCCGCCGGGGCGAGCCAGGGCATCTGCGCGAGCCACGTGGGAGCGTGCTTGCGGAGCGTGGGGAGGACGTCGCGCGAGCGCGGCTCGCGACAGAGCTCGGCCAGGGCCTCCAGGATCGGTTGATAGGCTTCGCCTTCACCGTAGCTCTCGCGGCATGGGCCCGAGGCGACGAGCGTCCCGTCTTCGGCGGCGAGCGCGGTCTCCGAGAAGCGTTCGACGATCGACGTCTTCCCCACGCCGGGCTGGCCGGTGAGGAAGACGGTGCGGCGCTCGCCGGACTGCGCTTGGTCGAGGAGGTGATGGAGCTCTGCGAGGAGCGCCTCGCGCCCGACGACATCGCCCCCGCTCGGTGGCGCGTGTCCCGGGGGCGCCGCTGGAGTCCCCGGAACGGCGTGCGCAGGGCTCGGTGCGACTCGTTCGATCTCGCCGATGAACCGGTAGCCGCGCCGGTGGACCGTCTGGATCCAGCGCGGAGACTGGGGGCGGTCGTCGAGGGCGCGGCGCAGGTCACGGATCGCGACTTTGAGGACGCCGTCGGCCACGTGCGTGTCGGGCCACACCGCGTCGAGCAGGTCCTGCTTCGTCACGAGTCTTCCGGCGTGGGCGATCAGCTCTCGGAGGACCGCGACCGCCTTCGGCGGCATCGGAACGGCCTCCTCGTCGTTCCACAAGCGCTCGTCGTCGGGGTCGAACCGGAACGGCCCGAAGCGGACGGCGCCCGCGGGCGAGACTGGATCTCGGGAGTGGCCGGGCATCGCTGGAGAAGATGCCACCCTCGCGGCCTTTACCGAAACTTAACCTCTTCCATCGGACTTGCCGCCCGGTCGAGAGATACCGTCCACGGTCATGGGGGCAGACACCAGAACCGACCCGGCGGCCACGGGCCGCCTGGACCCACGAGCAGCATTTGTCGTGCAGTTTCGCGTGGGTTCCCGGGTCGGCGGCCCGCTCGCCGGGCGCGTCGAGCACGTGTCGACCGGGAGGCAGATCCGATTCTCCTCGCTCGAGGAGCTCGAGGCCTTCGTGGGTGAGATGTTGTCGCGCGTGGCGGGTGGGGAGGCGGAGCCGAATCGGCCCCGCTGACGGCTGGCCGAGGGATCACCCAAACCTCACCGGCCCCTAAGGACTTCGTCTGCGGAGCGGGGGTACCCATCTGCTCACGACGCGCGGCACCTCCGCCTTCGGATGCGTCGATCGAAACGAGAGCAAGGAGTCCCCGACGATGAAGAAGTCCGGTTTGATGATGCTGGTCGCCACGTTGACGTGGATGATCGTCCCCGAGCCCGCGGAGGCCGTCCGCGGAGTCAAGTACATCCACTTCGACCCGTCCACGAGCCTTTGCCAGCACGACCAGGGTCTGCCCTGCGATCCCGCCGCGGGCATCGGAGAGGCGAACAAGCTGTACGTGCACCAGAGCGAGATCGACGGCCAGTGGGTCTTCGACTTCGTGGCGGTGCCGGGGGTCCCGGACGGGTATCTCTGGATGGCGCCCAGCTACGGCGCCGAGTGCAAGACGGGCTACAGCGTGCACAAGGCCTACGTACGCCTCGGGTTCTACCAGGGCGAGGGCAAAGGCCCCATCGAGGTCTACGGCGCGAACTGGCACGGGAGCGTCGGCTTCGGCTCGAACCAGAAGACGATCCACGACGACGCGGTCGACCTTCAGGTGCCCGTGGATTTCGCGTTCGGCGAAGTCGACGGCCTGGACAGCAGCGTCTTCGGCTTCGCGTCGTTGGAGGAGGTGCTCGACTACGGGGAGGATCGGATCGCCGACCGGATGACGGAAGGACGAACCGAGGAAGACGCACGAAGCGAGGGCTTCTCGGTCTCGACGTTCCTGTCGATGCACGGCGTCGTGGTGTGTCGGGGCAATTCGTTCGGTCGCAAGTTCTGGATGGCGCGTGCCGAGTGGCTACCGCTCGAGATCGTGTTCGTGGGGCTCGGGCAGACGGCCGAGCTGAACCAGGCCCCGCTGCGGCCGGAGTCCCCCACCGACGATTTGACGTGGGGCACGGCCGTCACGCAGGCGTTTCTTTCGGTCCAGCAGGACGCGCTCGACTCGTGCCGCCTCCGGCTGAGTGGCGTCTTCACAGCCACCGAGCCGACCGACGTCACGTATCGGTTCGTCGACGAGATCGGTCGCGCGTCCCAGTCGTTCACGGCCTCCATCGATCAGACGCAGACGGTGATGATCGATCACTTCTACGATCTGCCGGAGGCCCCGTCGGCGGACGGCGAGATCGACGACTACCTCGGCGGCGGCCGCGGCTCCATCGGGGGGCTCAAGGCGCCGCAGAACGCGAACGAGACCGGCACGTTCCAGCTCGAGGTGTTGGAGCCGCACGGCTACTGGTCGAACGTCGCCGGCTACAACGTCGAGCCGTGCGTGCCCGGGCCCGGATTCGACGGTGGTGGCTTGAAGAGCCCGACCCGGGTGCCTCCCGGGGGTCACCCGCCGTCGTCCCGGGGGAAGGTCGCGCGGTGATCGCGGGATGATCCGGGCGCGTGTCCGGGTGCGAGGGTTCGCAAGTCGCGCCCGGGCGACCGCCCCCTCAGTGCCGCCCGTCCGTCGCTTCGACGTAGCGGCGGACGAAGCTCCGCTGCTCCTCCGTCTCCGGAGACCGTCCTCCGCCCGAGTCGTTCGCGCGGCGACGGCGGATCGCGTCGACGAAGTCCGTCGGCTCGGCCAGTCCGTGGCGGATGAGGTGGATGCCGACGGCGGTCCCGGTGCGACCTCGCCCCCCGAGGCAGTGGACGTAGATGGAGTCTCCACCGTCGAGCACGGCGTCGATCGTCGCTTGGACGCCGTCCATCGTCGTCCGATCGGGGACGGATAGGTCGCGGATCGCAAAGCGGACGCACCGTACCGAAGCGCCGCGGGCGGCGGCCTCTTCCTCGACGATGGGCTCGTACGGAACGAACGCCTGGCCGGCGAGGTTCACCTCGTTCGGCTCCATGAGGTTGACGAAGCAGCGGACGCCGCGCTCGAGAATGGCCTCGATCTTCGTTCGGGCGACGCCGGGGTCGAGGTCGCCCGGGTATGCACCGCCGATCACGCCGGCCGGGTTGGCCCAGTAGGACTGCGAGAAGGGTGCGTCGCGCGACGGCCGGGCGGCCACCAACGCGTCGGCGAGGCGCGCGATCTGCTCGCCCCGGACGAGCCTTCGGCGCCACGGCTCCGGGATTCCCTCCTCCCCGTAGAGCGCTCCGGCCAGCTGGCCGGCGATCGCCGCCGTGGTGTCGGCGTCGTCGCCCAGGTTGGCCGCGCGCAGGACGGTGTCGGCGAAGCTCGACGCCTCGTCGACGCACCAGAGCGCGGCCTCGAGCGCGCGGACGACGTGGCCGGTGCCGCGGACGTCGGCGACGTCCTTCCCTCGCCACGCGCCGTCGGCGATCGCGGCGATCTGGGGCGACAGTCGGGTGGCGAACCCCGCTGCCGGCTCGCCGCCGAGGACGCCGTCCTTGCTCTCGCCCCGGAGAGCGCGCAGGAGCATCGCCGCATAGAGCCGACAGGCGTCGACGGCCTCGGCGGCGCCGTGCGTCGTTCGGGAGCTCTCGGCGGCCCGAAGGAGGGCGGCGTCGCGGTCGTGGTCGAAGTAGAGGACGACCGGCGCGAGTCTCATGAGAGAGCCGTTCCCCGCCGAGTCGGGATGGGTCGAGCCGGCGAACGGCTCGCCCGTCTGCCGGAAGCGCGCGAGTGCGCCGCGAACGGTGCTGCCGATGTCGAAGCAGCGGCCGTTGCTCGAGAGGTAGCCGTCTTCGTGCCACCGCACGTACCGCTCCATCTGGTCGCGGGCGTCGAATCCGCCGCAGTCGAGGAGGCTGCGCCCGAGGCAGAGTGCCATCGAGGTGTCGTCGGTCCATTCGCCGGGTCGGAGGCGGAACGGTCCTCCGCCGACCATGTCGGTGAGAGGCTCGAACGTGCCGCGCGGGCAGAACTCGACCGTGGTGCCGACGGCGTCTCCGGTGGCGAGGCCCAGGAGGGCGCCGCGGTAGCGTGAACGGCGGGTTGGCATGCGTCACTTTGGCGCGTGGGGGGGACGACCGGTGTCGCGCTTCCACGATCTTGGGAGGATCTCACCACCCGTCGGCCGGGCCCGGTCGTTCGTCGTCGAACACCGCGTCGATGCCCGCCTTCGCGGTGTAGTCCGACTCGAGAAGGCCCCAACAACGACCGAGGGCGCCCTCGTGCTGCGCCTTCCAGGGCTCGTCGAACAGTGCGAACCAATACATCGTGACGCCCTCCACGCGGGACCAGGTGACCGCGTGATGCAGGTAGAAGGCCGCGTTGATGCCATTGGGGACCGCTTCGCCGACCGCCCGTCCGCAGCTGGGCCACCCGGTCTCGGCCACGACGACGTCTCGATCGCCGGCCGCGGTCTTCAGCTCGAGGTAGCGCTCGTGCAGGTGTCGCACGGCGCGGTCGATCCGGATGCCATCCCAGAAGGGGTAGATGTTCGCCATCACGACGTCGACCGCGGACAGAACCGCGGGGTGGTCCAACAACACGCCGTAGACGTCGGCGGTCGTGACCGGGACGTTCGGCAGCGCCTGCTTGGTCCGCGCGAGGTACGCGAGCAGCGTCGCTTCGCTCACGTCGCTCCGGAGCAGTGCCTCCGTGCCTACGATCGCGAGATCGCAAAGTCCGTCCCCGCACACCCGAGAGAGACACGAGAGCTGTCGCTCGTTCGAGGCGGCATCGCTCGAGATCCAGGCCCCGAGCGCGACCTCGGGCCGCAGCTCCTCGGGAAAGCTCTTTGCGATCCGGACGGCGCGCTCGAGCACGGCGTCGCAGCCGTAGAATCGCAGGCGTCGCGATGCCAGGGCCGCGACCGTCACGTCGACCGTGAGCTGCGCCTCCGGGATCCGGGTGCCGAGCGCGGGGTCCTGCCCCTCGAGGTGGTAGGGCCCCACGTTCAGCCCCGAGAGCTGGTGGCAGCCCAGCGGCTGGCTCCAGCTGAGCGCCGTCGCGAGCACCGCGGCGCGCGCGACCACCGAGTGGGTCAGGGCCTCGAGCATCGACCGTCAGTGTACCCGGTTCTGCCGGGGCTGTGGACGCCGTTTTCGAGCGGTCCACGTCGCGGCCTCGGAGGAGTGGACGGCGCGGCGACGCCGCCTCGAACGTCGTTCGTATCTGGCGGCGCCCGCGCTGCGCGACCTCTTCGTCGGTCAGACGACGCCGTACGCGAGCATGGCGTCGGCGACCTTGATGAACGCGGCGACGTTCGCACCGCGGACGTAGTCGACGTAGTCGTCGTCCGGGCTCGCGCCGTGCTCCGCGCAGCGGTCGTGGATGTTCTTCATGATCTCCTGCAAGCGGCGCTGGATCTCTTCTTCGGCCCAGGTCGTTCGCTCGGCGTTCTGGGTCATCTCGAGGCCGGAGACGGCGACGCCTCCGGCGTTCGCGGCCTTGGACGGTGCGAAGAGGATGCGTGCGTCCGTGAAGGCGTGGATGCCATCCTGCTCGGTCGGCATGTTCGCGCCCTCGGAGACGCCGCGGATGCCGTTCTCGATGAGCGTGCGGGCGTCGTCGGTCGAGATCTCGTTCTGCGTCGCACACGGGAACGCGAGGTCCGCCTCGACCCCCCACGGACGCTCTCCCGCGTGGAACGTGCTGCCGGTGAACTCGTCGGCGTATTCCTGGAGCCGCCCGCGGCGCTCGTTCTTCAGCTCCTTCACCCAGGCGAGCTTCTCCGAGTCGATGCCGTCGGGGTCGTGGATGAACCCGTCCGAGTCGGAGAGCGTGATGGCGCGCGCGCCCAGATGGTTCAGCTTCTCGATGGCGTGTTGGGCGACGTTGCCGGCGCCGGAGACGAGGCAGGTCTTCCCCTCGAGCGATTCGTCGATCCGGTCGAGCATGTACTGCATGAAGTACACCGCGCCGTAGCCGGTCGCTTCGGGCCGGATCGGGCTGCCGCCGAACTCGAGCCCCTTGCCGGTCAGGACGCCGACGAAGCGATTCGTGATCCGCTTGTACTGACCGAAGAGGTAGCCGATCTCGCGGGTGCCGACGCCGATG
>JAUIFY010000300.1 GCA_030430245.1 bacterium
TCACCGAGCCCCAGAGGTCGGTGATCGAGGCATTGGAGAAGAGCGTCGCGAAGAAGCCGCCGAGCGCCTGGTTGTAGAGCATCTCGGTGAGGATGCCGTATTTGGCTGGCGAGTAGGCGGCCGCGCCGAATCCGGCGAGGAGGCCCGCCGCGACGAACGTCACGGTGACGAATCGCACCGGTCCACGGATCTGGTCGAACCCCGGAACGAGGTCGGTCGCGAGCGCGTAGAGTCCGGGCGTCCTGGTGCCGGGAACAAGCGGCACATCGGGGCCGAGGGCGAGGAGAAAGCCGAGGAAGGCCGCGAGTCCGAGGCCTGCGCGCGTGGCGCGATGCGCGCGGGAGCCGAGCGCGAGTCCCAGGGCCGCCAGCACGACGATCGGCGCGGTCGCGCCGTGGACGACGTCGGCCGCGAGCACGTCGGCCGGCACCTCGGTCGCCCGGAGAACCGCGTCCGCTTCGGCCCGCGTCAGGGCAAGCGTCGTCTCGGCGTACCGGTCGTATTGGAGGGCGAAAGGCATCGACGGGAGGGCGGCGACGAAGAGCGCCGGCAGGACCCTCCACGATCCGTGCCTCCGGTGCGCGAGCACCACCATCGGGACGCAGCAGACGAGCAGGACGACGAGCTCGAACGCGATGTAGACGCCCGCGAGGAGCTGCAGCGCGGTGACCGCGGAGAGGGCGGCGAGACGGCCTCGTGTCGGGTTCGCCGCGCCGCGTTCGAGGAGCAAGAGGACCAGCGGAAACAGCGAGACCGCACTCCAGTGCAGTCGCGACCCGTCGGCGACGACGTACGGCGAGAACGCGAGTGCCGCGCCGGCGAGGAGCGCGGCGCTCGCGCTGCCCGTCCACGCGCGGACGGCGACGAAGCTCGTCACGGCGGCGAGCCACACGACGAAGAGGAGCGTCAGGTTGTACGTCAGAGCGAGGTTCTCCGACGCCCAGTAGATCGGGGCGCTCACGACGGCGACTCCGATCAGCGTTTCGGATCCCGCGAGCGTGTCGGGCGCCGGGTGGAAGAACCCCGCCTCGAAGAGCTGGGCGGGCTGCGTCGCGAGATTGCGCGCCACCGAGGCGAGGATCCACAGGACGAGATCGAGATCGGCGCGAAGCCACGCGCCCGCCAGTCCGCCGCGAACGCCCGGGTCGACGACCGCCCTGTCCAGGGCGGTCGGGAGGGGCCAGGAGAGGAGGATCACCGCGGCCGCATAGAAGAGGACGGCGCCGAGGAGCGGGCCGAGGCTTCGGAGGCGGTCCGGCATGCGTGGGGCAGGAAAGCGCGAGGTGCGGGGTGGGGCAAGCGGCTTCGAAGCGTCGAGAAAGACCCCTGGGACGACGTCGGGCGGGGGACCGCCGGGTCGAAATCGCGTGACCCGGCGCGAGGACCGGGCTAGGATCCGGTGATGTCCCGGCTACGCCGCCTCCTCGGATCGCGCTCCTTCCAGCTGATCCTCCTCGTCTTCGGCGGGGGCATTCTGATCGTGCAGTCGCTCGAGGCGGCGGGTGGGCCCGATGCCATCCGCGAGGAGCACGGGTGGCTCGCGGTCGCGTTCCTGCTGCCGGCGCAGATCGCCGCGGCGGTGACGCCGGTGCCGAGCGAGCTGATCGCCCTGCCGACCGCGGCGATCTACGAGTTCTGGGTGGGCGCACTCGTCATCTGGTTCGGCTGGGTCGCGGCCACGCCGCTACGCTATCTCGTCGTGCGTCGCATCGCCGCCGACTTCGACTTCGAGCGCGGTCGGGCGCGGATGCCGGGATGGCTTCGGACGTTCCCGGTCGACCATCCGATGTATCTGATCTTCGCGCGGTGGCTCCCGTACGGCCCGCACCTGGTCGACTACACGGCCGGCGCGGCGGGCGTTCGGTTGCGGACGCTCGTCTGGTCCGCCGCGGTGGCGACCGTGCTGCCCGCGCTCTTCATGTCGGCGCTCGCGAACGAGTTGCTCGGCTGAGCGGCCCGCTCCTCGGTCCGCACACGCCGCCGTCCGACGCCTCCGGCGGTAGCTCGAACACGAAGTAGGCCCCGTTGCCGACCACCTCGCGGGCCGCGGGGAACGAGGCCTCGACCTCGGCTCGTCCGAACGCGTCCGTCCACACGTACCGGACGCCGAAATCGCGCACGAGCTTGCGCGCGAGCTCTCCGGGGGAGGGCTCCCTCGGCGGTCCGTGCGACCGCCCGCGCACGAGCGGGTGGCGGTGGTAGTACACTCCCTCGATTCCGTTCGTGAGCGTCGTCGAGAACCCGAGGGTCGGACCGGAGGGGAGACGCGCGAAGCGCTCGGCGACGGGCCGCATCCGCGCGTGGGCGTCGCGCCGGGCACCGTCGTCTTCGTAGTAGCGCGTTCGGGGGTCCTCGAAGTATCCGGTGAGCATCCATGCCAGGGTGATGGCCACGAGGCCGAACGCGCCCCGACGAGCGATTCCGCGCGAGGCGTCGACGGCTGCGCCGGCCGCTACGTAGGCGAGTACGAGGATCGGTACGCCGAATCGGTCGCGGTAGGGGAGCGGCAGGACGAGGGCGAGATAGAGAAGGATCGGGACCGCGCAGAGTCCGGCACGCCGCGGCGCGCGCCGGAGGAGTACGCCGCCGCCGAGCACCGCGAGGGCGAGCGCGGCGACGCTCCCGTCGAGCGGGATCGCTCGCATCATCTCGAGCGCGTCGAGTCCGACTTGCACCGTGATCCGTCGGACGACTTCCGTTGCGTCGAAGTCGACCCAGCGCCACGTCACGACGTCTCCCCAGACCCCCTCTTGCGCGACGCCGAGGTTCGTCCACAGGACGTGCGGGCTGTACGAGTACAGAGGCCGGCCGAAGTGGAAGAGGTTCCATGCGAAGTAGGGAACGCCGGCCGCACCGGCCGCTCCGAAGAACGAAGCCACGGCGCGGGGCGAGAGCCGTCTGCGGTCCAGCCAGCCGACCACGACGAGACCGACCGGGATCGCTGCGAGCGCCGAGTGGATCTGGGGTGCGATCCCGGCGAGCAGCCCGGCCCAGGCGCCTCCGCGGACGCCGAGGCGGTCCGTCCGCCGAACGACCTCGGTCGACGCGAGCAGGAGCCAGGCCGCCCAGACGTACGGGCTGCCGTTTCCCGAGAAATCGACCAGGGTCGGCGACAGCCCCACGAAGGCGAGCGTCGAGAGCGCGCCCGCGCTCGTGCCGGAGAGGGCGCGGCGCGCGACCGAAGCGAGCAAGGTCAGTCCGCCCGCGAGCGACAGCAGCTTCAGGGCCGAAAACGTCTCGTCGGTGCCCGCGCCGCGAGCGAGGATGCCCGCGGCGAAGGGGAACAGCGGTGGGTGCTGCGACGCCGTCGAGTACGGAGCGCAGTACGCGACGGCGTCGCTGTACTCGTACTTCATCGGATATCGCAGCGTCCCCGCTTCGGCGAGCTCGCGCGCGGACAGGGCGAAGAGGTTGACGTCGCCTTGGAGGCGGTCGTTCCAGGCGACGGCCCAGATCCGCAGCGCGGAGCCGACGACCAGGAGGGTCACCACCCCGAGTCGTGCCCGCCGCCTCGTCGCGTTCCTCATTCTCCGCGTTCGCGGGGCATGTGGTCGAGCGCGGTCGTCGGCACGAAGGGCACGACCCAGGCCGGATAGTGGCTGTAGAGGACGCTGTTGAAGTCGACGAAGACGGCGAACGTGAACAGGCAGCTCGTGTATCGGCCGATCGTTCGCGTCGCGGCGAGGACCCAGACGCCGAGGAGGAGGAGGAGCAACGGGATCCTCCCGACCGGGCCTCGCAGGCCGAGCACCGCGTCGATCGAGTACGCACCGAAGTGACTCCGCGCGTTCCGCGTGGCCGAGAAGAGGACGCTCGCGAGGAACCCGGACGCGTTCCACGCGAGGAACGGGAGCGACGCGAGCAGAGGGATGGCGCCGATCCAGCACGCATCGCGGACGAGCCCGGTGATCGAGGCGGAACGCTGCCAGCTCCATACCAGGTAGAGGGGGGTGAGAAAGATCCCGAACTGCTTCAGCGCGAGCGACAGCCCGAACGCCAGCATGGCGGCGACCGGTCTCTCGTCGAGCCAGAGGAGCGACAGCAGAAGGAAGAAGATCGGCAAGAAGTCGAGATGGCCGATCTCGACGACGAAGAGGCTCCACCGTCCGAGCCCCCACAGCGCCGCGGCGAACACGCCGAGCAGCCACGCCCCGCGCCGGCGGCACGTCTCGAACAGAAGGACGGCGATGCCCACGTCGAAGCACGCGAACACGATGCGCCAGAAGCGCAGCCAATCGTCATAGGCGCGGAGCCCGAGCCATTGGCTCGCGGCCGAGAGCTCGTAGAAGAGCGGGAAGTACGTCGCGTATTTGTCGTTCGTGCGGAAGTCGCCGTCGAGGACTCGTGTGTACGGATTCTCGCCGGCGAGGATCCGCTGTCCCTCGAGGAAGCTGTAGTAGATGTCCTGCGCGTCGTCGTACCGGCCCTCGGTCGCGACGTTGACGCCGATCACCGCGGCGACGATCAGCCCCAGCGTCGCCCAGGCGGCCGATTGGCGGAGCTCGTCGCGCGTGAGGGAAGACATACCGGTGGAGGTCTTGTGCTCAGAGGCCGTGCTGGGATTCAAGTCGACGTGGCGCGGTGGTCCATGTGCGGCGCGCCAGGACTCGTGGGGGTTCCGAAGAGACGGGTCGCGGGGATCCGGCGATCGCGCCGGGGCGATCTCTTGCCCGGGCGGGGCGGCCGTCGTAGGCAGGACGCGTCCACCCACCGGGCGCACGCCCGAGCGCGAGGAGGTTGTTCGTGTCCATCGTTCGAATCGCACTGGCCGCTTTCGTGATGCTGGTCGCCGCTCCGATCTCGGTGCGTGCCGCTGCATCGACGTGCAACGACATCTTCTTCTGCTTCGAGGGAGAGCCCTGCGCGGATTCCGACTCGTTCCTGGGGCAGATGGTGGGCGCGGTCGACGGGGTCGGCGAGCTCTTGTGCTTCGTGGGAGATCCGAAGTGCGGGTGTTTCCAGGCCATCACGGGCGACGTGGTCGGGGAGCGCTTCGACCAATGGGCGGACGAGGCGAACGAGATCATCGACGCGTGCGGCGACTCGCAGGGCGGCGGCCGGTCCCTTTCCGGAATCGCCGTCGAGGCGGCGACGAACGTCTGCACGCCCACCTTTGCGGCCGACGTGCAGCCCATTCTCGAGGCCTCGTGTGCGATCTGTCACGTCGACGCGAGCTCGGGCGGCCTGAGTTTCGGGGGTGGCCGCGCCGATCTCGTGAACGTGCCGTCCGCGCAGAGCTCGCTCGATCTGATCGAGCCGGGGGATCCCGAGGCCAGCTACCTCTTCCACAAGATTCGCGGTACCCACCAGTCCGTGGGCGGAAGCGGCGGCCGGATGCCGGCGGGAGGCACGCTCTCTGCGGACGACGAGGATGTGATCGAGGCCTGGATCCTCGGCGGGGCGCGGCCGTGACCGACGACGGCGCCCGCGGCGAGGCCTGGTCGAACGAGAGGATCTGACATGCGACCGTTTCGTTGGTTCGTCCCTCTCGCGTTGCTCGCGGCCTTGGCGCCGTGTGGACCGTTCGGCGCGCTCGCGAATGCGGGCGAGGGGATCGGCATCGTCCCGTGCGAGCCGGTCGGCGACATGCAGCCCCATTGCGGCTTTCGCAACCCGGAAGACCTGGTGTCGATCCCCGGCACGAGTATCCTCGTCGTGAGCGAGATGGGCGACATGCTCGACCCATCCCGGGAGGGAACGCTGTCGACGTTCGACGTCGAGACGGGCACGCGCACGGAGCTCGCCGTCTCGTGGACGCCCGACGGAGATCGATGGGGCGACCCCGCGTGTGCGCCGCCGCCCCACCTGAACCCGCACGGCATCGACCTGCGGGTCCGTCCCGACGCGCGCCGCGAGTTGCTCGTCGTGAACCACGGCGGACGCGAGTCGGTCGAAATGTTCGAGCTGGACGACGCGGGTGGCGTGTGGCGCGCACGATGGCGCGGCTGCGTGATCCCGCCGGGCGAGCCCCTGCTGAACGACGTCACGGCGCTTCCAGGCGGCGGCTTCGCCGTGACGCACATGTGGGACCGGGATCGTTCGACGGCGGGGATGATCTTTCGGTTCCTGCTGGGCATGGACACGGGCTGGGTCTGGGCGTGGACACCGGTCGGCGGCTTCGAGAAGCTCGAAGGAACCGACGCGACGATGCCGAACGGCATCGCGTCGTCCCCCGATGGTCGGTTCCTCTACGTCGATCTCTACTTGGAGGATCGGGTGGTCCGGTACGACCGCGAGACCCGGCAGATCACCGGTGAAGTAGAGGTGTCGCAGCCGGACAACGTGGTGCTCGGGCCGGACGGACGCCTCTGGGTCGCCGGACACCATCACTTCGTCGGCGACACCGAGTGCTCCGACATCGAGGGTGCGTGTCCGTGGAAGTACAGCGTCACGGTCATCGACCCCGAGTCGATGGTGGGTGACGTCGTCCTGGTGCACGAGGGCGCTCCGATGGGCTTTGCGACGGTGGCGCTCCCCGTCGGCGACGCGCTCTTCCTGGGCTCGGCGCTGGGCGACCGAATCGTGAGGATGCCGCGGCCCTGAGCTCGACTCACGCGGCGCCGCGGTCCCGTGCCCGTAGATCCTCGCGCAGCGTACGCGCGGCGAGCGCGTAGTGGAGGACCGACCAGAGCGCGAACGTCACGACCGTGATGAGGAGCGCATAGCGCAGGGACTCGACGCCGAAGGATTCGTGGAGGAGATCGCTGAGCGCGCCCACCCCTTGCGGGCCGAACCCGAGACCGACGAGGTTGATGACGAAGAGCAGGATCGCCGACGCGAGTGCGCGCATCTCGGGACGCACGAGGGTCTGTGTCATCGCGAAGGTCGGGCCCAGGTACATGCCCCCGAGAACCGCGCCGGGCAGCGCCAGCCCGAGCGCGACGTGAGGCGTCGGCCAGAGGTAGAGCGCGAAGGCGAACGGTACGTAGATCGCGGTCGAGACCGCGGGGAGCCACATGTACCAGCGCAGGTCCCGGCCGGCGATCCGATCCGAAAGATAGCCGCCCAGATACACCCCGAGGACTCCGCCGGTGAAGCCGATCGCGGCGAGCCAGGTGCCGATCTCGCCCACCGAGAGCCCGTGTGAGCGCACGAAGAACGCGGGGTTGAACGCGCCCGCGCCGTAGCCGTAGAACGAGTGCATCGCGGCGCCGAGTGCCATGTGCCGGAACGAGCGGAGCGAGGTCATGAAGCGAAGGACGCCGGCCAGCGACGTGTCCGTCGCCGGGTTCCGCGCGAGGGGCGTGGTGAGCGCGTCGTACGCTCCGCGGATCGGCTCGCGCAGCGTCAGCTGAACGACGCCGGCGAGCAGGATCCCCGGAAGTCCGACGACCACGAAGGCGGTTCTCCAATCGAACCACTCCGCGAGCCAGCCGCCCGCCAGGTAGCCGATCCCCCCGCCGATCGGGATGCCGAGGGCGTAGGTGCCGAGCGCCGTCGCGCGACGCTCGGCCGGGAAGTAGTCGGACAGGAGCGAGTGCGCGGGGGGGCTGCAGCCCGCCTCGCCGATGCCGACCCCGATTCGCGCGGCGAGCAGCATCGTGAAGCTCGTCGCGAAGCCGGTCACGGCCGTCATGCCGCTCCAGGTGAACACGGCCAGCGCGATGATCGAGCGTCGCACGCCCCGGTCGGCCCAGCGCGCGATGGGGATGCCGAGGAAAGTATAGAACAGCGCGAACGCGAGACCCGAGAGAAAGCCCAGCTGTGTGTCCGAGAGCTGGAACTCGGCCTTGATCGGCTCGAGCAGGATCGAGAGGATCGTGCGGTCGATGAAGTTGAAGACGTAGACGACGACCAGCAGCGCGAGTGCGTAGCGCT
>JAUIFY010000301.1 GCA_030430245.1 bacterium
GCTCATGGACGCGACGTTCGCCGAGGCGACCATGGGCAACGAAACCCAGCAGCGCCGCGTCCAGGAAGGCTGCCTTCGACATCTCCGGCGCCAGGTCCCCGATCCCGAGCTCCGCGCGAAGCTCACACCCGACTACAAGGCGACGTGCAAACGGCTGATCCTCTCGTCGGACTACTACCCCGCGCTCATGAAAGACCACGTCGACCTCGTGACCGAGCGAATCACGGCGGTCGAAGCCGCGGGTATCCGGACCGCGGACGGCGAGCTTCACCCGCTCGACGTGCTCGTCCTCGCCACCGGCTTCAACTTCAACGACTTCATCCTCCCGACCGACGTCTACGGCGAGGGCGGCGCGAGCCTTCGCGAGTTCTGGAACGGACTGCCCCGGGCACACCGCGGGATCGCGTTTCCAGGCTTTCCGAACTTCTTCATGCTCCAGGGACCGACCGGCGTCTTCGGCAACACCTCGGTGATCGACATCTCCGAGCTTCAGATCGACTACGTGATCTCGTTCCTGGACAAGATGCGCCGCGACCGCCTCGCCGCCGTCGCGCCGACGCAAGAAGCCTACGACGCCTACAACGCGGCGATGGCCGAGGCGATCCCGAGCACCACCTGGGCGACCGGCGGGTGCGATAGCTGGTATCTCGACGCGTCCGGCCAGCCGAACATCTACCCCTTTCCTCCCGCGGTATTCCGACGCGACATGCAGAACCCCGACTTCTCGGAGTATCGCCTCCTGCGCGACGCGGCGCCGGGGCGGCCCTACCCCTGACCGCCCGCGACGCGGGGCACGTCGAGCGAACGCCCCTCGTCGGCATCTTCGAGCATCAGCTGGATCATCCGCTCCTTGTGCTCGCTGGTGTACTCGTCGTCCGAGAACTCGGCGAGGTCGTAGGCACGGGTCTGGTGGGTCACCGGATCGTCGACGAGCCGCTCGCGGTCGGGCGTCTGGCCTTCCAGGAAACGGTAGCCGCGGATCTGCTCGATCGAGTACGGACCGAGCGCGCCCTGGTCGCGCAGGATCTTCCCGAAGAAGTCGAGCGGGAGCCATTGCTGGCCGGGCTCGAGGTCGCCCTTGAACACCGCGTACGCGACGGGATCGCCGTTGCGGTCGTAGAGGTTCGCATCGAATCGATAGAAGCCGGGCTCGTACACGTCGACACCGACGTCCACGAGTAGGCTTCCGTCCTGCACCGAATCGCGGAACTCTCCGGTCACCCGCGCGGGCACCTGCTCCAGCGGGGTGGAGAAGATGCGAATCGCTTCGGAGTGCACCTCGCCCGCCTCCGCCTGGAAGGCGACCTGAAGCAGGATGGTCCCATGGTGATCCGGAAACGCCTGATCGAGGTCGAGCCGGCTCGCCCACCGGACGCCGTCGGTCTGCAGCCCGAGATCGACGAGCTTGCCCGTCGGTGCGCCCCTGCTCTCGGCGCGAGCCGTCGCCTGATGGATGCGAACCGCCGCGGGCTGGCCACCCTTCTGCACCTCGAGCCAGACCTGCGCGACCTCGTCTCCGGTGTAGTAGTAGCGATCGGCCGTGAAGACGAACGTGATCTCCCCGTCTTCGTCGAGCGGACGGGGCTTCTCGTAGCGCTGGTTGGGATGGGTCAGGTCCGTCGATCCGGACGTGAGCGGCCGCGACGTCGGCGGGTAGACGTTCGCGTCGAGGAAGCGCTGCACCTGCGGCGGCAGATCGCCGTTCCGCGCGTCGGGTCGCTGGGGCGGCGTTCGTCGATTCGACACGTTCGTCACCGGGGGCGCGGCCCCCTGCCGTGCGCCCTCGCGCGACACCCCGGGGTCGGACGTCGCGGCCGCCACCGCCTCGCGCGGCGGGACCGAAGCCCCCTCGCGCGACGGCGCCCGCGCTCCGAAGAGCGCGACGGCGGCCACGACGACGGCGATCCCCAGGATCCACCAGGCGCGTCGAGAGCCCAAAGGACGGCCCCTTCGATCACCAACCGAGGTTGGACATGAACTTCGTCTTCATCTCGTAGTGATCGCGGTTGTAGCCGTTGCAGGTCCACGCGATCACGTGGTTCGAGAACTTCGGCCCCGTGCAGAGGTTGCTGGTCGACACGTTGTTCGTGATCGCGCCCTGCGAGTGATAGGCCACCGCGCCGTCGTCTTCACCGGGGAGGAGCCACGAGCTGTACCACCAGCCGTCGTATCCACCGATGTGGTACGTCGTCTCGCCGTTCGTATCGTTGTGGTTGTAGCTGTTGCGCGACTCGCTGACGCCGAGATGTCCGGCGTAGTCACACGGGCCGAAGATGTCCGCGAGGAAGTTCCCCGACAACTCGCTGCCCCCACCCGCACCGGACGACGTGCCGACCCAGTTGATGTTCCAGTTGGTCGACGAGTTGGCGAAGCGATGTCCAACGACGTTGTCCCCACCGCTGTAGTTCAACACGTAGCAGAGGTTCGACCCGGTGCAGCAGCTGTCGAGGTAGATGCCCACCGTGTGGCTGCCGTCCGCGAGGCCGCTGTGGTTCGTCTGGACCGCCTTCACGTCGATGCTCGTGTAGCCGGACTTGTTCGCCAGCTGGTCGTTCCAGCCCTGCGAGCACATGCCGCCGACGTGTAGGATGTACCGGCCGCCGGAGTTCGGCGTGCAGCCCGTGTTCCCGTTGCAGACGGGTTGGTAGTCGGCGCAGCAATCCCCGTAGCTCGCACACGAGGAATCGCAGTAGCAACCGTTGTCGTTGTTCCCGGCTCCGTAGCCACCACACGCGTTGACGCACGTGCCGGCGTCGTCCCCACCGACCCCGGCGTCCGCCGGCGATGCGAGTGCGAACAGAAGAACGGCGAGACTTGCGAGTGCCCGGATTGCGAAAGCCGACGTGCGCATCATGATCCTCCCCTCGGGTGGTTGGCGCCGTTCGGATCAGGCAACGCGAACGGCCAGAGTGCTGTTCGGTCCTCCCTCCGGCCGTCTCGAGACGACCGTTGTCGGCAGCCCTGCTACGAAGATCGCCACGGGGTGTCAAGGAATCCGCTCCACTTCGCGACCCGAAGGGCTCGTCGCCGGGGCGACGGAGGTGTCGGCCGGTCGATCGCGACGAGACCGTCCGCCTCGAGGGCCCTTGCAGCGACGAATCCGGGACGTACCCCTGGGATTCCCGTGGGGTTGCGATAGACAGACCGCACATGCCCCAGGCGCGCATCTCGGCACACCCCACCCTCCATGGAACCGATCGGAACGAGCCGGCGTTGCGCGCAACCCGGTGCACCGCATGCGAGTCGACCTTCTTCCCGCCGCTGCGACTGGGCTGCGAGGCATGCGGGGCGAGCGACGCGGCCCTGCTCCCCGTGGAGATCGCCCCCCGGGGCGTCCTGCGCTCGGCAGCGACCGTGCACGTGCACGCCGGCGACGACATCGAGGCGCCGTTCGTGGTCGGCGAGATCGAGCTGGACGAGGGTCCCCGGATCCGTGGCATTCTCGAAGATCTGTCCGGGCTCGGCGACGTCGAGGCGATCGGAAGGAGTGTCGAAGGCGTCTGGCATCGCTGCGGCCCCGACCCCGAGGGCAACGAGGTCGTCGACCTTCGATTTCGCCTGTGCGAGGGAGCCACGTCGTGAGCGTCTCGTTGTCCGATCTGCGACGCGTGTCGGTCGTGGGGGTCGGCCTGCATCCCTACCAGAGGCCGAGCGCGACGCCGTACACGGAGCTCGGCGTCCACGCCATCCGCGCCGCGCTCCGCGACGCCGGGCTTCCGTGGAGCGCGGTCGAGTCGGCGTACACCGGCACCGCGACGACCGCGATGGGACTGTCGCGGCTGATGTATCGACATCTCGGAGGCTCCGGCATTCCGATGGCCCAGGTCGAGAACGCCTCGGCCTCCGGCTCCACGGCGTTCCGCCACGCCTGCCACGAGGTCGCGAGCGGCCTCGTGGACGTCGCGATCGCCGTCGGGGTGGACAAACCCCTGGTGTTCCGGCCTCCCCGGAGCGCGGCAGGGGTCGTCGATCTCGTGGGCTCGCGGGTCGCGCCCTTCACGGCCTTCGCCCTGATGGCCAACCGGTACATGTACGAGCATGGGGCGACCGCGGCCGACTTCGCGCGGGTCGCCGTGAAGAACTCCCGCAACGGCGCGCTCAACCCGAATGCACAGCGGCGCACCCCGCGGTCGCTCGAGGACGTCCTGAGCGCCACGCCGATCAGCGGACCGCTCACCCGGCTTCAGTGCTGCCCGATCGGCGAGGGGGCGGCCGCCGCCATCGTGGCGTCCGACGACGCGATCGAGCGGCTGGGACTCGACGCGTCACGATCGGTTCGAGTTCTCGCGTCGGCGAGCCGCTCCGAGCGCATGCATCGGGCCGAAGACGTCGACACCGCGCTCACGCGCGAGACGACCCGCGTCGCGCTCGAGGAAGCGGGCGTCACTCCGCGACAGCTGGACGTGGTCGAGCTCCACGACGCGTTCACGGTAGAGGAGCTGTGCTACGTGGAGGCGATCGGGATCTCCCCCCCGGGGGCGGCGCCGCGTCAACTCGCCGAGGGCGAGCTCGACATCGGGGGCCGCGTCGCGGTCAGCGCGTCCGGGGGGCTGCTCGCCATGGGACATCCGATCGGCCCGACCGGGGTGGGGCAGATCTGCGAGGTGACCACGCAGCTCCGCGGCGAGGCGGGCGAGCGCCAGCACCCGGGAGCACGGGTCGGCCTCGCCCACATGGTCGGCGTCGGCTCCGTCTGCCTCGTCCACGTCCTTGCACGGGAGTAGGAAACCTCAGCTGGTCGGAAAGCCGCCGTTCAGACCGATCGTCTGCCCCGTGAGCCACCTGGCCTCCCGGGACGCGAGGTACGCGACGGCGGCGCCGACGTCGTCCGGGGTGCCGAGCTTCCCGCTCGGGATTCCCTTCACCAGAGACTCGGTCACGGCCGGATCGTAGTGATTGTCGATCATGCCGAGCGCGATCGTGTTCGCGGTGACGCCGAACCTCGCGACCTCACTCGACAGGTGCCGCATGAAGCTGATGCCGGCGCCTTTGCCCGCCCCGTAGGGCGACACGCCCAGATCGATGCCGATCTGGCCGGCGCCGGAGGAGATCGTGACGACCCGCCCCCAACCGCGCTCACACATCCCGTCGATCACGGCCTTGACGCAATTCATGACGCCGTAGGCGCCCAGATCGAGATACTTCGGCCAATCCTCCGGCGACGAGTCGCGGAACGGCTTGACGTCCATCCCGGCCGGGACGCCGGCGTTGTTCACGAGGATGTCGACCGGCCCGAGCGCCCGCTCGATCTCCCGCACGGCTGCGGCCACCGCCGCGAACGTCGTGACGTCGAACGGCGCCGCGATCGCCGACCGCCCCTCTTCCCGCAACGCGGCGACCACCCGCTCGGCCCGCTCCCTCACGAGATCATTGACGGCGACCGCCGCTCCCTGCGCCGCGAGGACCCGCGCGATCCCCTCGCCCACCCCCTGCCCCGCCCCGGTGACCAACGCGACCTTCCCACCGATTTCGAACACCCTCGACCTCCCGACCGTTGCGACCCTAAGCGGCGCGACCGGTGCCGGAGACGCCGAAACGGGAGCGGACGTCCGTGAGAGGCGCCGCGAACGACGTCTCCCACTTCGCGAACTGGAGGTTGGGCGTCGAGCGGCCGTAGCGCCAGCCCTGGCTGATGGCGTCCATCACGGGGACGATCGCATCGGGACGCAGGAAGGTCATGTTCGAAGTCGTGGTCGCCATCCACATGCCGAAGTAGGGGAACTGGAGCTGCGCCAGGCAGAAGGCCTGGAGGGCGAGCTCGTCGAGGGGACTCGACGTATAGCCGGTGATCACGTGGAGGAGATCGTGAATCTGGAAACCGCGGAGGATCGCGTACTTCATGTCGTCCGGCATCCGATCGAGACGCCCGCGTGCGGCGACCCCGTCGTGCAACATCCCGTAGTTGGTCGCCAGGTTCTTCTCGAGCCCGTTCGTCACGAGGAAATCGTGATAGCCGCGCCCCATCGAACCTGCGGGCATGGCGGCCAGGTCGTCCAGACCGATCGGCTCGGCGAAGTGCCGCTCGGCGAGGAACTCCGCCGCGCCATCGGTCGCCCGGAAGTTCGCCAGGTACCGCTCGATGGTGGCGTCCGGGGCGTAGGGCCACCACTCGTTGAACAAGAGGTGGACCCCATGGTCGGCGGAGTCGTTGAACGTCCGCACCATCTTCTCGACGAACTCGGGGTGGAGTTCGGGCTTGGCCTCGCGAGCGGCAGCACGGGACATGCGCGAGCAATATCAGGTATGTCGCTGGCGTCGAACCTCCTGAACCCGTTTCTACGCCACCCCTTCGTCTGCATCGAGCCACCAATCCGCGAGATGGGCACGAAGGCCGTCGAGGTGGCGCTCGCCGAGCTCGACGATTCCTCCCGGGCCCCGACACGGCTCGTCCTGCCCGCCTCCCCCACGTGGACGGGGCGTGCGACGCCCTGGCGTGCCCCTGGAACGGCCCTCCGACCGCCGTTCCCGTCGGGGTGCGCGACGTCGCGCTCGCCCGGGGGACCGGCGACCCCGGCGAGCTCGGCGGCCCCCGAGATCGCGGCCCCGACGGGACGAACGATCGAACGCGCACGGGGCTATGGGCCGGGCGGCGTTTCGCGATAGGCTGCGCGACCACCGGGACCGGCCCGAACGTCGCTCGGGACGGATACGGAGACAAAGGAGCCGCCATGCAGCCATCGCGAACGATCGCCCTCCTCTCGTGCACACTCGCGCTCGGATGCGCGAGCGCGAAGCCGGATCCGGCCCCGCCGCGCCGGGTCATGCCCGAGGGCGCCACTGCGCCTCTCTTCAACGACCTCGGAAGCTACCACCATCCCGTCACCACCTCCTCCGAGATGGCGCAACGCTACTTCGACCAGGGCCTGATCCTCACCTACGCGTTCAACCACGGAGAGGCGGCGCGGTCGTTCCGCGAAGCACAACGCCTCGATCCCGGCTGCGCCATGTGCTTCTGGGGCGAGGCCTACGTGCTCGGTGCGAACATCAACAAGCCAATGGAGCCGAGCGACGCGCCACGGGCGCACGAGGCGGCGCGAGAGGGTCTCGCCCTCGCGCGACGACACGGGAACGCGAAGGAGAAGGCCCTGCTCTCGGCGTTGTCGCAGCGCTACACCGGCGACCCCGCCGAGGATCGCCCTCGCCTCGACGCGGCCTACGCGAACGCGATGCGCGAGGTTGCGCGATCCCACCCGGACGACATCGACATCCAGACGCTCTTCGCCGAGTCGCTCATGGACACCATGCCGTGGGACTACTACCGTCCCGACGGAAGCTCGAAGCCCGAGACGACCGAGACGATGCGCACGCTCGAGAGCGTGATGGACACGGCTCCGTCGCACCCCGGCGCCACCCACCTCTACATCCACATCGTCGAGGCCCGCTTCCCGGAGAAGGCGGAGGGCGCGGCCGACCGATTGCGCGGCACCGTGCCGGGGGCGGGACATCTCGTGCACATGCCGTCCCACATCTACATGCGGGTCGGCCGATACCACGACGCAGCCCTCGTGAATCAGGAGGCGGCGCTCGCCGACGAGAGCTACATCTCGCAGTGCCTCGCGCAGGGCTTCTATCCCGCACTCTACTACCCCCACAACGTCCACTTCCTGTGGTCGGCCGCGACGTTCGAAGGACGGAGCTCGCTCGCGCTCGAGACCGCGAAGAAGATGCGCGGCTTCCTCCCGTCCGAGAACGTGCGCGAGTTCCCGTTCCTCGAGGAGTTCCTTCCGAT
>JAUIFY010000302.1 GCA_030430245.1 bacterium
GCACGGGAACACAAGGAGACGGTCGAACGCTGGCTGGCGGGCGAGTTCGGAAGACTCGGTGCGCAGTCACCCGCGCGCCTCGCGACCGAGACGGTCCTTCGCGAGCGCATCGATCCCGTGCCCTCGCCGAGACGGGTCGAGAACGTACGAGACGAGCATCGTATCCACCAGGACGGCTTCGCCGGGCTCCGCCCCGTCGCCGTCGAGCGCCACCGCGTGAAGCGCGGCCTTGAGGTCGGCCACGTACACCGTGCCCGTGCCACGCCCGCTGAGCACCTCCGGCAGTCCGTCGGGAAGGCCTCTCGCGACCAGCACCTCCGCCGAGTCGGGCGAGCCCACGGCGGTGACCGCCGCCTCCCGCCCGGCGCCGATCCGCGCGGCGGTGCCGTGCGCGATCCCGACCGCGACGGTGGCCTGGCGGAGCCCCTCGTCCAACGCGGAGAGATCGGCGACCCGTGCCTCCCGCACCGGCCGTGACTCCGACGGCGCATCCCCGAGAAAGTCCTTCAAGAGCTGGCTGAACTCGAGCTCCTGCGAGAGCTTCCGCAGCGCGACGACGTCGGGCTCGCCCCGCACGAGCGTCGACTCCTCCACCCCCAGGTCGACGTCACACTTGATGGTCACGAGAAAGCGGCTGAGCTCGGCATCCTCGCGCCCCTCGTCGAGCTGCTTCCTGATCCGCGCGGCGCCGCGCAAGCCCAGGTCGTCGATCTCGTCGAGGCGCTCGTACATCGCCGCGATCGTCCCGAAGTGCTCCATCAAGCGCTTGGCGGTCTTCTCTCCGACACCCCTCACGCCGGGGACGTTGTCGATCGAGTCGCCCATGAGGCCCATGACGTCGACGACGTTCTCGGGGCCCACACCGAACTTCTCCCTCACCCGCTCCTCGTCGGTCACGCGATCCTTCATCGTGTCGAGGAGCCGGACCCGGGGCCCCACGAGCTGCATCATGTCCTTGTCGCTCGTGACGATCTCGACCGAGCGGCCGCCATCGGCCGCGCGCTTCGCCAGCGTCCCGATGACGTCGTCGGCTTCGACCCCCTCGACCTCCAGGACGGGGAAGCCCAGGGCGCGGACGATCTCCTTCACGTACGGGATCTGGCGCTTGAGATCCGAGGGCGTCTCGGCCCGCCCCGCCTTGTAGTCGGCGTAGGCGTCGTCGCGAAAGGTGGGGCCGGGCGTGTCGAAGACGACCACGATCTGCGCGTCCGGCTGCTCGCGCAGAAGCTTCGTCAGCATGCTCGTGACGCCGAAGACCGCACCGGTCGGAACGCCCTGTCGAGTCGTGAGCGGCGGGAGCGCGTGAAACGCACGAAACAGGATCCCGCTCCCGTCGACCAGACACAGCGGGTCCCTCTTGGCGGACATCCGGGAGGGGGTATCACGTGGACGCCGGAAGTCCATCGATCTGCTTGACAGCCCGCCGGACCAACACTAGGTTTCGGCCCGCCTCGGTCACGGCGCGGCGTGAAACCTCACGATGATCGAAGTTCAAGAGCTCACAAAACGCTACGGAGACCGCGTAGCGGTCGACGGCATCAGCTTCACCGCCGAAGATGGCGAGATTCTCGGCTTTCTCGGACCGAACGGTGCGGGCAAGTCGACGACGATGCGGATGCTGACGGGATTCCTGCCCCCGTCCGCCGGCTCCGCCAGCGTGGCGGGCTACGACGTGGTGCGCGAAGCCGACGACGTCCGCCGCCACATCGGCTACCTGCCCGAGAACCCGCCGCTCTACCCGGAGATGACCGTCCGGTCGTATCTGACCTTCGTGGCCAAGCTGAAGGGCGTCGCCCGCGGGCGTGTCCGCGGGGCGTGCGACGACGCGATCGAGCGGATGGGGTTGGGCGACGTCGCCGGGCGGCTCCTGGCCCATCTCTCCAAGGGCTTCAAGCAGAGGGTCGGCCTCGCGCAGGCGCTCGTCCACGATCCGGCCGTCCTCGTCCTCGACGAGCCGACCATCGGCCTCGACCCCCGGCAGATCATCGAGATCCGAAGCCTGATCCGCGGTCTTTCGGGGAACCGGACCGTCATTCTGTCCACCCACATCCTGCCCGAGGTCTCGCAGATCTGCGACAAGGTCGTGGTCATCAACGAGGGGCGCGTCATCTGCGAGGACTCCCGGGAGAACCTGACGAAGGATGCCACTCTCGAAGAGGTCTTCCTTCGGCTGATCACCGCCGACACCGCGCGCCGCGAATCGACCGCCCAGCCGCCGGAAGGCGCGGAGCCGGCATGATCCGAAACGTGCTGACCATCGCCGGGCGCGAGTTTCGCTCCATCTTCACGTCGCCGATCGCCTACGTCGTCTTGACGGGCTTCCTGCTGCTCGGCGGCTGGTTCTTCTTCAACCTCGTCGCCCGGTTCAATCTGCTCGTGTCGCTGTACTCGAGCTTCCAGCAAATGGGCGATGCCGCGAACCAGCTCAATCTGAACGAGTTCGTCGTGGCGCCCCTCCTCCAGAACCTCGCCGTCATCCTGGTGATCCTGGTTCCGATGATCACGATGCGGAGTTTCGCCGAAGAGAAGCGAACGGGCACGTACGAGCTGCTCCTGACGTCGCCCATCGGCACGGGGCAGATCGTCGTCGGCAAGTTCCTCGGAGCCGCCGGCTTCATCACCATCATGGTGGCGCTGACGGGCATCTACGGGTGGATTCTCGTCGCCTACGGCAATCCCGAGGTCGGCGTGATGCTCGCCGGCTACCTCGGGCTCCTCCTGCTCGCGCTCGCGCTCGTCGCCGTCGGGCTCTTCGCCTCGTCTCTCACGGAGAACCAGATCATCGCGGCGGTCACGGGGCTCGTCATGCTCCTTCTGCTCTTCGTCATCGCGTGGCCGGCGGACTCGGCCGGCGAGCCGGTAGCGTCCATCCTGCGCTACATCTCCGTCACCGAGCACTTCAGCGAGATGGTGCAGGGGATCATCGACACCAAGAGCCTGATCTACTTCTCGTCGATGGTGGTGGGCTGGATGTTTCTCACCCAGCGCTCCGTCGAATCGATTCGGTGGAGGTGAGAGCCGGAATGCGTCCCTCCGCCTCGCTGCTCGGCCTCGTCGGGCTGATCGCGCTGTTCTTCGGCGTCACGTCGTACTTCCTCGTGGGCCAGCTCGAGGGCTACTCACTCGCCCACCTCGTGATCGGAACGGTCCTCGTCGCGATCTACCTCGCGTCGAGCTTCCGCGACCTCGGCGACCTCCTGAGTGCGCGCTCGACACGGTACGGCGCGAACATGGTCGTCTATTCCGTTCTGTTCATCGCCCTCCTCGCCGGCGTCAACTGGCTGGGCGTGCGGTACAACCACCGCATCGACATGACCGAAGAGGGCGTCTTCACCCTGTCTCCCCAGGCGCGGAGCGTGCTCGAGGGGCTCGAGAAGGATCTCGAGCTCCAGGCCTTTCTCGAGGGAGGCCACGACCCGGTGGTCGAGAGCACTCTACGCAGCTTCGCGTCGGTTTCGCCCCGCGTCGTCATCAAGCTCGTCGACCCCGACCAGCAGCCCGAGCTCACGCAGAAGTTCGGCATCCGGAACTACGGTACGGTGCGCGTCCAATACGGCGAGCACGCGACGGCGGTCGACCAACCATCCGAGGAGTCCCTCACCAACGCCGTCATCAAGGTCACGCGGGCGAAGACGAAGATCGTCTACTTCGTCCAGGGCGAGGGGGAGCCGAGCATCGACGACGTCGAGACCCCGAGCGGCTATGGGCAGGCTCGAGCGGACCTCGAGAACGAGCAGTACCAGGTCGAGCCGCTCGTCCTCGTGCAGGAGGGCGCGATTCCGAACGACTGCGACGTCCTCGCCCTCGCCTCTCCCGTCCGCCCGCTCCTCGAGCACGAAGTCCAGGCCATCCGGACCTACCTCGACGGCGGCGGCCGCGCGATCTTCCTGCTGCCCCCTCAGACCGGCAACGAGCTTCGCCCGCTCCTGCAGAGCTTCGGCGTCCGGCTCGGCGACGACGTCGTCGTGGACGAGGTCGTACGCCTGTTCCAAGGGCCGTCCCTCGGGCTGAACCCGATGGTCGAGACCTACGGCGCCCATCCGGTCACGCGCGACATGACCGAGCGGACGATCTTTCCGCTCACCCGCAGCGTGAACGCCGAAGCGTCGACCCCGGGCCTCACCGTGACGTCCATCGCGAAGACGAGCCCCTCGAGCTGGGCGGAGTCCGATCTGGAAACGCTCTTCGGACAGAGCCAAGCGAGCCTCGACGACACGGATCTGGCCGGTCCGATCTCCGTCGGCGTCGCGGCGACGGCGAACCTGACCGAGCTGGGCCGCGGCGAGGGCGAGGCGCGGATCGTCGTGTTCGGCACGGCCGGTCTCGCCGACAATCAACACGTCAACATGCTGTTCAACCGCGACCTCTTCCTGAACTCGTTCGGATGGCTCGGAGGCCAGGAGGAGCTCGTCTCGATCCGTCCCCGGACAGTCCGCAGCTCGCGCGTGCAATTCAGCCGCGAGGAAGCGAGCTCGATCTTCTACCTCTCCGTTCTGGTCGTCCCCGAACTGCTGCTGGTGCTGGGCCTGGCGGTCTGGTGGAGGCGCTCGACGCTCTGAGCGAGCACGGATCCGCGCCCCGTGAGTTTCCGCAACACCATCGTTCTCGCGCTGCTGGTCGCCGCACTCGGCGCCTACCTCTACTGGGTCGAGCGCCCGGCGGCCGAACGGGAGAGCCAGACGACGCGGATCCTCGAGTTCGACCCCGAGGACGTCGAACGCCTCGAGCTCACCGCCTACGGACAGACGATCGAGGCCCGCAAGACGGACGACACCTGGCGCATCACCGCACCGGTCGAGGGACCGGCCGACAGCCGGGCGGTCGATACTCTCGTCCAGACCGCGGCGCAGGCCGAGCGCAAGCGAACCATCGTGGAGTCGACCGACGACCTCGGTGCGTTCGGACTCGCCGAACCCGATGCGGTGCTGACGATCTTCGTTGACGATCGGCCCCTTCCCGCCCTCGCGGTGGGGATGGGAACGCCGATCGGATTCAACGCCTACGTCCGTCGCGCCGACGAAGACGCGGTGCTGCTCACCGGAGGAACGGTACGGGCGGCCCTGATGAAGCGTCTGCCGGACCTGCGCGACAAGACCGTTCTCCACTTCGCGGAGAGCGACGTGGCCCGCTTGCGGATCACGCCGCGCGACGGCGACGACGTGATCCTCGAGCGCGAGGGCGAAGGATGGCGGATCGTCGCCCCCGTCGACGCGCGCGCTTCGCAAGCGACCGTCGACAACCTCTTCGGATCCCTCCGGGCCCTCCGCGCGGTCGAGTTCGTCACCGAGACCGGCGCCGACGCGGAAGCCGGGCGTGGACTCACGCCGCCGGCCTTCGAACTCGAGCTCTCCGGCTCCTCGGAGCCGGTCGTGCTCCGAATCGGAGACGAGATCGACCTCGGGGACAAGCAGCTCGTCGCGGCGACGGTCGCCGGGGAACCTCAGATCTATCTCGTCGCGAGCCACATCCCGGCGAGCCTCGGCAAGTCCGCCGCGGACCTCCGCGACCGGACCCTCGTCTGGACGGAGCCCGGCTCGGTCACCGAGATCCGGGTCCGCCACCGCGACGGAGAGACGTTCACGGCCCGCACGGAAGGCGACGCGTGGACGCTGGCCGAGGGCGACGACACCACGGACCCGCTGCTCGTCAAGCGCTTCGCGGACGACGTCCTCGCGTTGTCGGGCGATACCGTCGCATCGGAAGAGAACGACCTCTCCGAGTTCGGCCTCGACGATCCGGACGTCGAGCTCACGCTGACGGACGCGGAAGGCTCCGATCTCGGAACGATCGTCGTCCGCCGGACCACCACCGACGACCGCGCCATCCACCACGGCGCCGCTCGCGGTGGCCCCGTCTACACCCTCCGCGACTACGCGTACACCCGCGTCGCGAAGCGCGCCCGCGACCTCGCAGCCGCACCGGCGCCCGCAGCCCCCTCCGAGGAGTAGCTCCCCCGCCCGACGCAGCCCGCGGGACCGAAACGCCCGCCCACCTCCGCTCCGCGCGCGAGGGGGAAACGGTCAGCTTCGCAGGACCTCCAGAAGCCGGTCGACCTCGTCGTCCGTTCCGATGGTGATGCGCAGGGCGTCGGGGAGTGACGTGAAGTGTCGGACGAGAACGCGGCGGTCGCGGAGCGCGGACGCCAGGTTGGAGAGGTCCTCGCCCGGGCGGCGCGCAAGTACGAAATTCGCGTGCGAGTCGCCGACCGTGAAGCCGAGGGAGCGGAGCTCGGTCGTCAAGCGCGCGCGAGTGGCGCGCACCCGGGAGACGTGGTCTCGCATCGTCGCCTGGTCGCGAAGCGCGGCCAGGGCGCCAGCCTGGGCGATCCGGCTCACGTTGTAGGAGTCGCGCACCTTGTGGAGCTCGCGGGCGAGGTCCGGCGACGTCATCAGGAGTCCGATCCGGAGACCCGCCAACGAATACGACTTCGAGAGGGTCCGCAGGACCACGACGTTCGGCACACGACCGACCAAGCCCACGGACGACGAGTCTGCGAAGTCCACGTACGCCTCGTCGATCACGACGACCGCGTCGGGTCGGCGGCGTGCGAAGGCCTCGAGGTCGTCCGTCGGGACCAGCGTGCCGGAAGGCGCGTTCGGGTTGCAGAGGAAAAACAACCGAGCGTCGGCGTCCGCGAGCGACTCGGGAAGCCGGTAATCGTCCCCGAATGGCACCCGAACCGGGCGCGCGCCCTGCAGCTCCACGAGCGTGTCGTACAGCGAGTACGTCGGCACCGGATACGCAATCCCTTGGCCCGGTGCCGTCGTCGCGCGGACCAGGATCGACAGCAGCTCATCCGACCCGTTCCCGACGAGCACGCCGTCCGCGTCCACGCCGTACAGCTCCGCGACGCACTCGCGAACCTCCCGGGCGGACGGGTCGGGGTACAGGAGAAGGTCCTCGCACGCGGCGCCGATCGCTTCGCGGACCGCCCGCGACGGAGGGTAGGGATTCTCGTTGGTGTTGAGCTTGACGAACTTCTCGCCCGACGGCTGCTCCCCCGGAACGTAGCCGGACATCGCCGCGACGTGCGGCAGCACGAGATCCGCCGCCGACCGCTGATTCTTGCCCGTATCTACTGGGTTTCGTGCACTCATCGCCGGTCCGAACTCCCTCGATTCCCCTAAAGTCGCGCCGAGCGTCGGCCGAACTACTGTCCAGTTGGAGCGCCGGCCCGATGAAGCTCAGCCTGACGTATAGCGCATACCGAGAGATGGAACAGATTCCCGGACCGCCGCTGCGCGAGATCGGCGAGGCGATTCTCTCTCTGGCCGAGGACCCACTACCGGCCGGGTCGGCCGTGCTCGAAGGTCAGGGCGGATGCCTCTACCTGCCGATCGCCGAGTACTACATCCTCTACCACATCGACGAGAGCGACAGCGCGCTCACCGTTCTCGGCGTGGTCGAGGGTCCCGTACCGATGCTTCACTGACCGCGTGCGTCGCGGCGCGCATCAGAGCTCGACGCCGAAGTTCGACGGCTGGGTTCCGATCACCGAGATCGCGAGCACCTTGGGCACGTAGCGCCGGGTGATCGGCGGGAGGAGTCGGTGGCGGGCCAGCTCGAAGAAGGTCGCGCTCGTCTGCTCGACCTCCGCTGGGGACAACCAGCGGTCGAAGCCGACGCCTTCGCGGCGAACGTCGATGTTCTTGTTCAGGTTCACGAGGTGCCCGCCGTCGACGTCCTCCGCCGGGTGGAAGGCGAAGCGAAGGGC
>JAUIFY010000303.1 GCA_030430245.1 bacterium
GCTCGAAGCCGAGGAGATCGGGGATCGCACCTACCGACTGTCGACCGAGGGGATGTACGTCGACGCGATTCCGGGCCTGCCACGCTCCGGCATGGTCGCCACGTTCTCGCGCCGCGTCGCCCTCGAACGAGAGGATCTCGTCTTCCTCACGCGCGATCACCCGCTCGCTCTCGGCGCGCTCGAGCTCCTGCTCGGATCCGAGCAAGGGAACAGCGCGTTCGCTCTCTGGGAAGCCGAGGACCCGAAGGGACTCCTCCTCGAAGCCCACTTCGTCGTGGAGGCCGTCGCCCCGCGCGAGCTCGGCGCGGACCGCTTCCTGCCCCCCACCCCCCTCACGATCGTCGTCGACCAGCGGGGCGAGCCGGCGACGATCCAGAACGAGGACGCGACCCATTTCCAGGCAGCGCGCCCGGACGCCCTCCTCGCCCGCCCGGAGGTGCGAACCCGTGCCCTTCCGTCCATGCTCACGGCCGCGCGGACCGCCGCGGAGCCGAGCCGCCGGGACCTCGTCCTCCGTGCGCGCGAGCGTGTCGACGCCCGGCTCGGCGCCGAGCTCGACCGGCTGCGCGCCCTGCGGGCGGTGAACGACCGCGTACGCGACGATGAGATCGAGCGCGCCGGACGTGAGATCGAGGCCCTGCACGAGCACCTCGACGAGGCTCGCGTGCGACTCGACACCGCCCGCCTCGTGTGGCACGGCCCCCGGTCCGTCCTCGATGCCTGAGTGGGCGCGCCGGCGCCTCCCGAAGCCTGGGGAGCCCCATGGCGCGGGCCCCGAGCCGCCGGTATAACACCGACCCAATGCGCGGCTGGACCATCCAGGACGCCCTCGAGCTCTACGACGTGCATGCGTGGGGCTCGGGCTTCTTCACGATCAATCGGAACGGGAACGTCGAGGTGCGCCCGCGCGGCGACCGGGGCCCCGGCATCGACCTGGACGAGCTGGTCACGTATCTCCGCGGCCGCGGGCTGCGGCTCCCTCTCCTGGTCCGCTTTTCGGACATCCTGGCCACCCGGATGCGCGAGCTCTGCCAGTGCTTCGAGAGCGCGATCGACGAGCACCAATATGGGGGACGCCATCGGGCCGTCTACCCGATCAAGGTCAACCAGCAGCGCCACGTCGTTCAGGAGGTCATCGACTTCGGCCGGCGGCACGGCGTCGGGCTCGAGGCGGGCAGCAAGCCCGAGCTTCTCGCGATCCTGCCGATCGCCGACACCCCGGACTCGCTGATCGTCTGCAACGGCTACAAGGACCGGGCGTACATGGAGATCGCACTGCTCGCGCAGAAGCTCGGGCGCACGCCGATCATCGTCCTCGACCGATTCCACGAGCTCGACCTCGCCCTCGAGGTCGCCGACGAGCTCGGCATCCGACCGCACCTGGGTGTGCGCGCGAAGCTCTCGGCTCGCGGCTCGGGCCGGTGGGTGGAATCGGGCGGCGACCGAAGCAAGTTCGGACTCAC
Source organism: bacterium (assembly GCA_030430245.1). Lineage (GTDB taxonomy): Bacteria > Desulfobacterota > Binatia > UBA12015 > UBA12015 > VGTG01. The sequence goes on from JAUIFY010000303.1 coordinate 1,464, forward strand.
GGCGGACGAGCTGATCTTGACCATCGAGCGGCTGCAGGGTCGCGGAATGCTCGACTGTCTCGAGCTGCTCCACTTCCACGTCGGCTCGCAGGTCACGAGCATCCGAGCGATCCGCGAGGCGGTCAAGGAGGCGACGCGATTCTACGTCGGCCTCGTCGAGATGGGAGCCGGACTCCGCTACCTCGACGTCGGCGGCGGGCTCGGCGTCGACTACGACGGATCCCAGACGAACTTCCAGTCGTCGATGAACTACACGAACACCGAGTACGCGCGCGACGTCGTATCGACGATCGCCGAGGCCTGCGACGAGAAGGGCGTGCCGCATCCCGACATCATCACGGAGACGGGACGGGCGATGGTCGCCCACCACTCGGTTCTGGTCTTCAACGTACTCGGCGTGAACGAAGTGCTGCCCAAGTCGGCGCCCTCGGTCCCGCACGACGACGACCACAAGGTCGTCCACACGCTCCACGAGACCTACCAGTCGATCTCCCGAAAGAACGCGATCGAAGCCTATCACGACGCGGTCCAGGCGAAGGAGGAGGCGCTGACCCTCTTCAACCTGGGCTACCTCGACCTGAAGACCCGCAGCCAGTGCGAGCGGCTGTTCTGGGCCTGCTGTGCGCGGATCCTCCGGCTCGTTCAGGACATGGACTACGTCCCCGAGGAACTGGAAGGCCTCGAGCGCGCGATGGCCGACACCTACTACGGCAACTTCTCCGTATTCCAATCCGCGCCGGATCACTGGGCGGTCAAGCAGCTCTTCCCGGTCATGCCGCTGCACCGTCTCGACGAACGCCCCACGCGCCGCGGCGTCTTCGCCGATCTCACCTGCGACTCGGACGGAAAGCTCGATCAGTTCATCGACCGACACGACGTAAAGCACGTGCTCGAGCTCCATCCGGTGAACGGGTCGCCCTACTACGTCGGGATCTTCCTCGTCGGGGCCTACCAGGAGATTCTGGGCGACCTCCACAACCTCTTCGGCGACACCGACGCGGTGCACGTGCGGCTCGGCGAGGCCGACCGCATCGAGATCGAACATCTCGTCGAGGGGGACTCCGTCGAGGAGGCGCTGGGCTACGTGCAGTTCAGCAAGCCGGAACTGGTCGAGCGGGCGCGCCGCGCGATCGAGGCGGCCCTTCGCGACGGACGAATCTCGGTCGAAGAATCCGCCCGGCTTCGCCGGCGGTACGAAGAAGGCCTGTCCGGATACACCTACCTGGACGTTCGCGACGCGAATCAGGAGATCGCGGTCGTGGGAGCCAAAGCCGCCTCCTGACGCACCGCCGTGCTCGTTCGCCCGTCCGCCCTCACGGCCGCGCTCGCCGCGGCGATCGCGCTCGCCGCGGCAGCTTGGTCCGCGGCCGCCCCACAGGCCTCGCGCCGCACGCACGTCGTCGACGCGGTCGAGAAGGTCCGGCCTTCGGTCGTGAACATCTCGGCGGAAGAGCTCGTGACCGCGCGTCCCGATCCGTTCTTCCAGGATTTCTTCCGACGGTTCATGCAGCCGCCGCGTCGGCAGTACAAGCGAACGAGCCTCGGCTCCGGCGTCATCGTGCGCGCGGACGGATACGTCGTCACGAACGCACACGTGGTGGCGCGCGGAGACCGCATCACGGTCACCCTCGCCGACGAGCGAGAGTTCGACGCCCGACTGGTCGGGACCGACGACCACGCCGACCTCGCCGTGCTTCAGATCGACGCGGACGACCTCCCGCACGTGGAGTTCGGTCCCAGCCACGACCTGATGATCGGCGAGACCGTCATCGCGATCGGCAATCCTTTCGGATTCTCCCATACGGTCACGACCGGAGTGATCAGCGCCACCGGACGCTCCCTACGCCTCGAAGAAGGGACCTACTTCGACTTCATCCAGACCGACGCTTCGATCAATCCCGGCAACTCGGGCGGTCCGCTCCTGAACGCCCACGGCGAGCTCATCGGAATCAACACCGCGATCTGGGGACGCGCCGAGAACATCGGCTTCGCCATTCCGTCCGCCCGCGCCGAGCGCGCCGTCGGCGAGCTCATCACCCATGGGTACGTACGCGCGGGCCACGTCGGCGTCCTCGTACAGGACCTGACGCCCGCGCTCGCCGCGGCGCTCGAGACGGCCGCCGTACGCGGAGTCGTGGTGCGTGGGGTGACCGAGGACAGCCCGGCCGACGCGGCCGGGCTGGAGGTCGGGGACATCGTGAGCGCGATCGACGGGCAGACGGTGCGGGATCAGGCCGAGTTCGACGAGAGGATGGCCGCGGCCGGCGTCGGCGCGACCATGCGCCTGGAGGTGCACCGTGGCGACGAGCAGCTCGACCTCGTCGTCGAGGCCGCCGCCTTCAGCGACGAGCAGATCGACACGATCGGATGGCGACGCCTCGGGCTACGCGTCGAGGAAGCACCCCGCACCGGCGCGGTCTCGATCTCCGGGGTTCGCCGACGCAGCCACGCGGCACGCGCCGGCATCGAGCCGGGCGACCTCCTCCTCGCCATCGAGCAAGAGCCCACCGAGGACCTCGCCTCCTTCCGGCGGGCGGTCGGCCGCCTTCGAAGCTCCGGCGCGGTGTCCATCGTGGTGCGCCGCGGCCGAGCGACCTACCGCGTCACCCTGCCCGAGCGCCGCTGAACGGCGCCCGGGCGGGCACGCCGCATGGCGGCGTCTTCGAATTTTCACGGTCTTTTCTCGAGCCTGGAAAAATCCCGTCGCGTGCTTCGCGTTCGGCAGCGCTTCTGATAGGAGGGGGCGCCAAGCAGACTGCGGGCGCGCCTCCCCGACGACCGGAGCCGTCCGCCGACTTACCAGAGAAGTGGAGCGTCTTATGCCTCAGGGTCGCGTCAAGTGGTTCAACAACGCCAAGGGCTACGGCTTCATCGTGCAAGAGGGGGGCCCCGAGGTCTTCGTGCACTACTCGGCCATCCAGGGCGAGGGGTACAAGACCCTCTCCGAAGGACAGGAAGTCGAGTTCGAGATCTCGGATAGCGACAAGGGGCCACAGGCGACGAACGTCACTCGGAAGGAGTAGGTCTCCTTGACCGAACGCGTCCGGCTCCGCCTGGAGATCCACGGACGCGTCCAAGGCGTCTGGTTCCGAGGCTCGGCGCGAGAAGAGGCCGTTCGCCTCGACGTTCGTGGGTGGGCGCGGAACCGGAGCGACGGCTCGGTGGAGATCCTCGCTCAGGGATCGAAGCCGAACGTGGATCGGTTCGTCGAGTGGTGTCACCGAGGCCCGAGCGCCGCGCGCGTCAGCCGCGTGGACGAGCACTCCGAGCTCCCGGCGGACGACCTGACCGAGTTTCGCATCCGCTATTGATCTCCCCGCGCGTCCGGGCACTCTGGAATCTCACCCCGACGCAGGAGGTTCACTCGGAGATGACGCACACGATTTCTCTCGTCGCCGTTGCGACAGCCATGCTCTGCCTCACGCTGGCCGGCCCCGCGCGCGCGGGGCTCGACGTGAAGACGCGCACCACCGGCTCGGGCACCGAACCCGACTCGAGCCGCATGCGCACCGAAGGCGACCTGCTGCGCATCGACACGGCCGCTCCGCCGAGCGGACAAGGCGCGACCTCCATGATCTTCGACGCGGACGCTCAGGTGCTCCGCGTCCTTCGGCACGGGGATCGCACCTACGTCGAGATCGACGAGGCGTTCGCCGAACGGCTCTCGTCCAAGGTGGCGGAGGCGCAGAAGATGATGGAGGCCCAGCTCGCCAAGATGCCTCCCGAGCAGCGCGCGATGATGGAGAAGATGATGCAGGGCGGAGCCCTGCCCTTCCCGAAGCCCGGCGCGAAGAAGGATCGGCCCCCGCTCGAAGCGCGCGCGACCGGCGAGGCCGACACCGTCGACGGGACGCCGTGCTCACTGTTCCGGCTCCGCCGCGGCGCCGAGGAGAAGGGCGACGTCTGCGTCGCATCGTGGAGCGCCGTCGGCGCGAGCCCGGAGGACATCGCCGTCCTGAAGAAGCTCGGCGCGTTCCAGGCGAAGATGACGAAATCGTTCGCGGGCTCGATGCCCGGCGCGGAGCAACCCTTCGAGCTGCTCGAGCGGGTCGACGGATTCCCCTTGCGCACGCGCCGCGTGGCCGGCGGCGCCGTCGAGTCGGAGACCTTCTTCGAGGACGTCACGAAGACCGACGTACCGGCCGACGTGTTCGAGATCCCGGCGGGCTACACCAGGAAGGACATCGCTCTACCGAACGACGGCTGACGGCCCACACGCAGCGCCGCCCGCGTGGGAGGGAGGGCTTCGACCCCCACCGCGCCCCCTGGATTCGGGCGCCGCACCGATCGGCCGGGACTCTAGTGCAGCGTCTTGGCCATACGGACTTCGTAGAACCCGTCGTTCAGATCCCCGAAGATCTCACTCACCTCGGGATGGCCCACCGGCTCGCCCGAATCGTCGGCGAGGAGGTTCTGCTCCGACACGTAGGCGACGTAGTAGCTCGAGTCGTTCTCGGCGAACAGGTGGTAGTAGGGCTGGTTCTTGCGAGGTCGGACGTTCTCCGGAATGGACTGCCACCACTCCTCGGTGTGACTGAACACCGGGTCCACGTCGAAGATCACGCCTCGGAACGGATAGATCCGGTGCTTCACGACCTGGCCGATCGAGTATTTCCCGTTCCGGTCCTCCACGAGGCCAAGAGTACGGACGCGCCGCGTGGTGGTCAATCCGCCCCATGCTCGTCGATCGCGCGACGATAGACCTCCCGACGCGGCAAGCCCAGCTCGGCCGCGACCGCGCGCGCCGCCCGGGACGGGGACTCGCCCGCCGCGAGCCGTTCCCGCAGCCGCTCCCCGACGACGGGATCATCCGCCGACGCGGCCAGGCTCTCCGGCTCGCCCGCACCGGCGACCGCGAGCACCAGCTCGCCCCGAAGGCGGCCCTCCATCGACTCCTCTTCATAGCGTGCCGCGAGCTCGTCGAGATTCCCCCGGATCAGCTCCTCGTACCGCTTGGTGAGCTCCCGACCGATGACGGCGGGCCGGGGGCCGAACACGTCGACCATGTCGCGCAAAGACGCCGACAGACGCCGCGCGGTCTCGAACAGCACGAGAGTGTCCCGGTGTCCGACGTACTCCGCGAGGAATCGTCGCCGCGCCGACGCCCGGGCCGGCAAGAACCCCAGAAACGTGAAACGCCCCGCAGGCAGGCCCGCGCACGACAGAAGCGCGAGCGGCGCCGAAGCCCCCGGAACCGGGACGACCGGTACGCCCGCCTCGAGCGCTTCCGACACGAGGCGGAAGCCCGGATCGGACAGCAGCGGCGTCCCGGCGTCGCTCACGAGCGCGATGGATTCACCGCGGCGCGCACGCTCGACCAACTCCGGAGCCCGCACGGACTCGACCGCGTCGTAGTAGGAGACCAGCGGCTTCGAGATCCCCAGATGCTGGAGGAGCGTCCTGGTCCGGCGCGTGTCCTCGGCGGCGACGAGATCCACCTCCGCGAGAACCCGCTCCGCCCTGCGCGTCAGGTCTTCGAGGTTGCCGATGGGCGTGGCGACGACGTAGATCGTGCCGGTCGCCACCTTGGCCCCTCCCCCGGCCTCTCCTCAGCCGATGAACAAGCGCGTGGAGCGATCGGCGAAGTCGAACAGCGGCCCCCAGAAGACCCCGAGGACGACGGTCCCGATCGTCAGAAGACCCAGCAGCACGCCATTGTGCAGATCGACCTCGACCACCCCCTCGCCACCCACCGGCTCCTCGAGGAACATCGTGCGGACGATCTTCGCGTAATAGAAGAGCGAGACGACGCTGTTCGCGACGCCGATGATCGCAAGGAGGTAGAGCTCCTGCTTCACGACGGCCGCGAAGAGATAGAACTTGCCGATGAAGCCGGCGAGCGGCGGCAGCCCGGTGAGGGAGAACATGAAGATCGCCATCGCGACCGCCGGCACCGCACCGCCGCGCCACGCGAGGCCACGGAAGCTCGCCAGATCCTCGCGGCCCGTGGAGTTCGCCACCATCATGACCACCAGGAAGGCCCCGAGGTTCATGAGGTAGTAGACGGTCAGGTAGAAGATCATCGCGCGCAGGCCGTCGTCCGTGAGAACGACGAAGCCCATGAGAGCGTATCCCGCGTGGGCGATGCCCGAGTACGCGAGGAGTCGCTTCAGGCTCCTCTGCTGGTTCAGCGCGGCCAGATTACCGTAGGTCATGGTCAGCGCCGAAATGACGAGCAGCAGTTGGTCCCAACTCACGCCGCCCACCATGTCGTACGCGCCGCCACCGGTCGGC
>JAUIFY010000304.1 GCA_030430245.1 bacterium
CACGCGTGTCCGCCAGCAGGCTGGGCGAGCAGATCGGCGCGGCGCGGCGTGAGGCATCCGGCTTGCGCGACGCGGCGGCGAAGCACCGTGCGAGCCAGCGAGACCTGGCCCAGCACGTGCAGCGGGCGAGCGAGCAAACCCGCCGAAGTAGTGCCGAACTCTCGCGGCTGTACGAGGAGCTTCGAGCGCGGATCGAGTCACAACCCACCGAGACCTGAAGAACCACCCACGATGAACGACTGGAGAGAACGCGCCGGCCCGCACGTAGCGTCGATGTCCGAGGCTCCGACCGCGCCCGACGACGGCCTGACGGCAATTCGCAACGTCTTCTTCGAGGAGGCCGTCGGGCTCCTCGAGAGCATGGCCTCGCGCCTGGGCTCGCTTGCCGACGACCTCGGCGACGCCACGGGCTTCGACGAGATCGCGGCCGGGGGACACACGCTGCGGGGATCTGCGGCGCTCGCTCAGCTGCCCACCCTGAGCCACGTGGGTGCGGTTCTCGAACGAGCGGCGGACCTCGCCTCGAAGCAGGCCGAGCGCAACCACGACGCGGCACGCGCGCTCGTGCGCGAGACTCTGGCGGCGCTCGGTCCGGCTCGCCGTATGATCGATCACGCGCGTGCGGGATACGATGGGGTCGACGAGTCGCTCATCCGCGAGATGCACGAGACGTTCTCACCTGCCTACCAGGACGGCCTGCGCCGCGACGCAGATCCGGCAGAAGACGAGGTCCTGCCGGGAGTGCTCGACGAAGAAGCCGCCCCGGAGGCACGGGAAGAAGAGACCGCGTCCAACGAGGCCGCGCCCTGGACCGTCGCGGCGCCGCTTCCGGCCGGCGAGGCGACCGGGATGGACCCCGCGACCCCGCTCCCCGTCCCCGTCGACGACGCGGCCGGGACGGCGGACGTCGAACCGCTTCCGCACGACGACGCGGCCGGGCGGGCGGACGCGGACCCGCTCCCGGACGACGACGCGACCGGGCGGGCGGACGCGGGCCCGCTCCCGGGCGACGACGCGACCGGGCCGGCCGACGCGGACCCACTCCCGGACGACGACGCGCTCCATACAGAAGCGGCGGAGACGAGCTCGATCTCGGCCGACTCCGACGACGTCGCCGAGGAGTGCCGGGACTCGGCGGAAGCGAGTTCGAGCGACGAGGGAGAGCCCGCCTTCGACGCGGACCTCGCCGCCAGTCTAGCCGAGGTGTTCCAGGAGGAGCTGAAAGACCTGCTCGCCGACGTGCCCGATCTGCTGACGGGTCTCGTCGACCCGGCGGAACAGGGGAACCTCTGCGCCGACCTCGGACGGATCTTCCACACCGTGAAGGGAAGCGCCGCGACCGTGGGACAGACCGTGGCCCGCGATCTCGGACGCACGCTGCAGGACGCGTTCGAGGGCCCATCCGAGGACCCCGACCTGCTGCCGCTTCGGCCGGAGTTCGCGGGCCAGATCGCGGAGCCGCTCCGCGAGATCTTCCTCACCGCCGGCCTCGAACCTCCGGTGGCCGCGCTCGATCTCCTCTACCGCATGGCCAACGCGAGCGTGGTCGACGCCGACGACGCGACGACCGAGACTCCGGAGCTCGCGACCACGCTCTCCGCCACGGCGTTGCCGGAGTCGTCGCCGCCGGAGCCCACGATCGACCCCGCGGTCGAGCCCGAGATCATGGAGGCGTTCGCACTCGACGCGGATACTGCGCTCGAGGCCTGCGAGGGCGCGCTGGTCGCGTTCGAGAAGAGCCCGACCGACCGCGCGCCACTCCGAATCCTGTTCCGGCAGTTCCACACGCTGAAGGGCGCCGCGGCCGCCGTCGGGCTCGACCGCATCGCGGAGCAGCTTCACGCCGGAGAGACCCTTCTCGAGGACGCGGTCGAGCATGGGCTGCCGGGCGCGCCGGAGCGCTTCACGCAACTGCTTCTCGAGATGCTCGACTCGGTGACGGGCCTCATCGAGGAGGCCCGCGGCACGAGCCACGACCACCGTATCCTCACGGACGTCGACGCGCGCATCGCCGAGATCTTGACCCGGGCCTCGAGCGAGGCACCGTCGCCGACCGCACCGCCGCCGGCGACGGCACCGGCGGCGGCGCCCTCGCCGCCCACGTCCGCGCCGTCGCCGACGAGCGAGGGCGAGTCCGCGATCGTGCGGGTCCACGCAAGCCGCCTCGACCTGCTCATGAACCGCGTGAGCGAGCTCGTCGTCAGCCGCACCCGCATGGACGACGCCCTGCTCTCGATCAACGACATGCGCGACAAGCTGAATCTGGACCGGATGCAGCTGAGCGAGACCATCGAGGGCTTCCGCAGCTTCGAGTTCAACTCGAATCCCTCCACGGGCGGCTCGGAAGATGGCGAGGCCGGCGGATCGACCACGCCGGACGAGTTCACCGATCTCGAATTCGACAAGTACGACGACTTCAACGTCCTGACCCGCACTCTGGTCGAGCTCGCGGCCGACACCGGCGAGATGCTGGAGCAGCTGACGCGCGTTCTGGACGGGCTCGGAGAAGAAGGTCGGCAGATCTCCAAGATCAGCTCGAGCCTGCAACGCACCGTGAGCGCGATGCGTCTGCAGTCGCTCGACACCCTCTTCCGCCGACTACAGCGATCGATCCGCGACGCCGCACGCAACGCGGGGCGCGAGGTCGAAGTCGAGACGATCGGCGGCGAGGTACAGCTCGATCGGGGGCTGATCGAGTCTCTCTACGGCCCGCTCTTGCACGTCGTGCGCAACGCGGTGTCGCACGGCATCGAGGCGCCGGACGACCGAGCGCGTGCGGGCAAGCCGACGGCGGGTCGCGTGACGCTGGAGGCCCTCCAGCGTCAGGGCTCCGTCGAGATCGTCGTTCGCGACGACGGGCGCGGACTCGACTTCGATGCCATACGCGCGAAGGCGGAGCGACTCGGCATGCTCCCCCCGGGACACGAACCCGAGCGGGACGAGCTCGCGCAGATGATCTTCCGCCCGGGCTTCTCGACGAAGGAGCAGGTGACCGACCTCGCCGGACGAGGCATCGGCATGGACGTCGTGGCGAGCGAGGTGGAACAGCTTCGCGGCACGGTCGCCGTCGACTCGCGCGACGGAGCCGGAACCTCCCTCGGGATCACGTTGCCGCTCGCGGCCATGATCGAGCAGGTCCTGGTCCTTCGCGCCGGAGACCAGAGCTACGCGCTCAGCCAAGCGCCGATCGAGACCGTGCTGTGCATCGAGCCCGAGCACGTCGTCTACGATCGCACCGGGACCAAGGTACGCGTGGGAGAGACCATGCTCCCCGCGCTGTCGCTCACCGCTCTCACCGACCAACCCGGCGGTCACCCATCGACGGCCCTCGTCGTGCAGCAGGGGGAGGGCCGGGTCGCGGTCCTCGTCGATCGAATCGAAGCACAGCGCGAAGCGGTCATCCGGCCGCTGGGACGGCTCTTCTCGGGCCATCCGTTCATCACGAGCGCGACGTTCGCGGGCGATGGCCAGGTGGTGTTCGTGCTCGACGCCTCGCGGCTTCCCGCCCTCGCCCGCCAGACGGTCGCGAGCGCGCCTCGCGCGTTCGACGAGGACAGCTTCGCCCCGACACGACCGACGAACGCCACGGTGCTCTGGGCCGACGACTCGATCAGCGTTCGGAAGCTCGCCGGGCTGTTCCTGTCGGCGGAGGGATGGAGCGCCGAGACGGCGGTGGACGGAATCGACGCGCTCGAGAAACTCCGCAAGGGCCACTTCCAGGTCGTCGTGGCGGACGGCGCCGCGCGGTTCCGCGGCGAGGCGGTTGCCGCGCTGGTTGGAGAGCCGGATGTGGTGGCCGCTGTCGACCTGGCCGATCTGCCGGTCGTCGTCTGCAGGTCCCGATCGAGCGAGAAGCACCGCCGTCGCGCCCGCGAGGCCGGGGCGAACGGCTACCTCACGAAGCCGTTCACTCAGGAAGCGCTCGCGAGCGTACTACGCGATTGCCTCGGCGAAACGGAGGAGGAGGCGCCTTCGATTGAACTCTCCCCCCCGAGCGGGGAATAGAATCGTCGTGTGACGCCGATCCTACGGGGTGTCGCCGCGACTTTGCTGGTGGCGGCGGCCGGACGCTTCTCGACCCCGCCGGTCTGGGTCCTCGCCCTGATCGCCGGCGTGTCGTTCTACGACCTCGGCCGACGCGAGTACGACGAGGCCGACTCTCGTGATTGGACCGGATGGGGCATGCAGATCGGCTTCCTCGTCGTCCTGTGCGGCGCCGCGTGGGACAACCGCAGCTGGGTCGAGCTCGTCGGACCGGGTGTCCCCGAGGCGTTGGGCGTCATCGTGATCGCGGCCGGCGTCTGGTTGCGCCGCCGGACGTCGGACGAGATGGGCCGGCACTTCACCGTGCGCATCCAGAGCGGCGCGGGCCACGAGCTGTTGCAGACCGGGCCCTTCCGCGTCATCCGGCACCCGAGCTACGCGAGCCTCGGCCTGATCGGCCTGGGAACGGCGCTCGCGACCCGCAGCCCCGCCGCTCTCGCCGCGACGCTGCTGGTCTGGCTTCCCGCCGCCGGCGTGCGGATCACTCGCGAGGAGGCCTTCCTCGCGAAGCGCTTCGGCCCGGCGTACGACGAGTATGCCCGCCGGACCTGGCGCCTGGTGCCCGGATTGTTTTGAACACGGGACGCATGAGGAACGCGCTCACCATCGACGTCGAGGACTGGTACCACGACGCGGCCCGTCCCGGCGGTCCGGCCACGGCGGACGAGATCGCAGCGGTGGGCTCCCGGGTCGAGCGCAACGTCGACATGCTCCTCGAGATCCTCGATCGCCATCGGACGCGCGCGACGCTGTTCTTTCTCGCCGACGTGGCACGGGAGCACCCGTCCCTGGTCCGGCGGGCGATCGCCCTCGGACACGAAATCGCGTGCCACGGCCTCCTCCACCGCCCGGTCCGCGGTCGCGCACGCCACGAGCTCGCGGACGACGTCCGCGAGGCGCGCAAGATCGTCGAGGACGTCGGCGGCACCGAAGTCCGAGGCTTCCGTGCGCCGTACTTCCTGCAACCCCCCGACCTCTGGGCCCTCGAGGTGCTCGCCGACGCCGGCTTCGCGTACGACTCGAGCTACATGCCGCTCCGGTACTTCCCGGGCGACGTGCCACGGCTTCCCGGGGAGGGGGGGCCGGTCCGAATGGAGAGTGGAATCTGGGAGTTCCCGCTGCCCTTGTCGCGGCTGCCGAGCGGCCACGTGCTCCCATCGGCCGCCGGTGGGTTCTCGCTCCGCGCGCTGCCCTTCTGGATCACGCGAAAATACTTGAAGCGCTTCAACCGCGACGTGGGCCCGACCGTCGTCTACACCCACCCGTGGGAGCTCGACGCTGGGTCGCCCAAGCTGCCCGGCACGCCCAGCTACGTGTGCTGGTTCAACGACGTGGGCCGCGCGCGTATGGCGACGAAGATCCACCGCCTCCTGTCGGAGTTCTCCTTCGCGCCGATCGCCGAGGTCTTCGCCGACGAGCTCGCGCGGTAGGGTCGCGCCTCCGCGACGAGCGCGAGCTAGAGAACGCCCATGGACTCGAGGGCGCGCAATCTGCCGCGAACGTGAGGCTGCAGGAGGGTCGTCGTCGCGATGCGGATCTCCGTGGCCACCCGCGCCGGCGTGTCCGCGTCGATGGCGTCGTCGTTCGCGAACGCCGCGGTGGCGTCCATGTCCCGACCGCCGTCGGGGAGAGCGCGTGTGACCGCCTGCTCCAGCCGCAACAGGATCGCCGCCGCGTCGGCGGAGATCGTGGGACCGCCGTGGTCGCGATCGGAGCAACGCACGCAGAGAAGGCCGGTCCCCGAGAACGGAACGCGGACGCCCTGCCCCACATCGGCGATCTCGGCTTGACAGCGGGTGCACCGGCGGAACTCCTGACGGTAGCCACTCGCCGCAAGTGCGGCGAGCTCGAAGACGCGAAGCGTCGTCGACGTGGGCGGCCTCGCGTCGAGTCGCGCGAGGGCGGCGACGACCAACGCGTAGATCTCGTCTCCGACCTCCCGATCGGCCGTCATCTTGTCCGCGAGCTCGATGACGTGGCTCGCGGCCGCATAGCGTTCGACCGACGTCACGAGCCGGGTCCAGGGCTGAATCAGAACGGCGCGCTCGAGGAAACACAGCGCCGTGTCGTTCTTCTGCTTGAACGCGAGATGGACGTGCGAGAACAGCTCCAGCGAGCCCGGGAATCGGCGCCGCGAACGCTTCGCGCCCTTCGCGATCCCGGTGAACTTCCCCTCGGCCCGGGAGAGGACGGTCACGATCTTGTCGGACTCGCCGAACTCGCGCGTTCGCAGCACGATGGCCGGCGTCGATCCCGCACGCACGCGGCACGTCTATCACGCCGGATCCGTCGTTGACACGTCCACATCGCGTGCTTACGTTCCCGCCGAACCCGACCGAGGTAGAGAACCGGCATGACCGACAAGAACGAACGAGCGGCGGACGGGCCGGCGGATCCGTCCGGGCCCGAGACCGTCGGCGCGGCGGGTGACGTCGTGGAGCCGACGACGCTTGAGGACGCGCTCCGGCGAATCGGCGACCTTCGAACGGAGATCGCCCAGCGCGAGGAGGAGAGCTCCAAGATCCGCGATCAGTTCCTGCGGGAGCGAGCGGAGCTCGAGAACTTCAAGAAGCGCATGACCCGGGAGAAATCCGAGGCCCTCCGCTACGCCAGCGAGCCCCTGATCCGCGAGCTTCTCCCCGTCATCGACAACCTGGAGCGAGCCCTCAACGCGGCTCCGCCCCCGACCGACGCGGCGCCGAACGCGCTGCGGGACGGCGTCGCCATGGTGGCCCAGCAGTTCGACGAGATCCTCTCTCGATTCGGGGTGGCCCGCGTCGAAGCCGCCGACCAGCCGTTCGACCCGAGCGAGCACGAGGCCCTCGCGCACATCGAGACGACCCTCAAGGAGCCCGGCTGCGTCCTCGACGAGCACCTGCCCGGCTACCGCCTCCACGACCGCCTCCTGCGCGCCGCGCAGGTCACGGTGGCGAAAGCACCGGGCGGCCAGGGGAATTAGCCGCCGGCGGGGTTGTCACCCCCGCGATCGTGGTTAACTCCACTGTGCACCACGAAAATCCAATTAAATCCGCGAGGTACGGCCTTTTTTAGAACGCCGTTATCTTGCCGGCGGAAGGGGAACCATGAGCAAGGTCATTGGAATCGATCTGGGGACGACGAACTCGTGCGTCTCGGTCATCGAGGGCGGCGATCCCACGGTGATCACCAACTCCGAGGGGAGTCGCATTACCCCGTCGGTGGTGGCCTTCGCGGAAAACGGGGAGCGTCTCAGCGGGCAGATCGCCCGGCGCCAGGCCGTGACCAATCCCGAGAACACCGTTTTCGCGATCAAGCGCCTGATCGGCCGCCGCTTCGACGACGGCGAGGTTCAGAAGGCCGCGACCGTGCTGCCCTATAAGGTGGTCCGGAACGAGAACGGTGACGCCTGGGTCGAGTGCCGGGGGAAGCAGTACAGCCCCGCCGAGATCTCGGCCTTCATCCTGCAGAAGATGAAGCAGACCGCGGAGGACTACCTCGGGGAGGAGGTCTCGGAAGCCGTGATCACGGTGCCGGCCTACTTCAACGACAGCCAGCGTCAGGCGACCAAGGACGCGGGGCGGATCGCCGGTCTCGAGGTGAAGCGCATCATCAACGAGCCCACGGCGGCCGCGCTCGCGTATGGACTCGACAAGAAGAGC
>JAUIFY010000305.1 GCA_030430245.1 bacterium
TCGGTCGGGACGTGGTCGCCGGAGTCGATCCGGCCCCGGAGAGATCGGGAAAGGCGCTGAGAGCGCCGCGCGCAGCGGGGAGGTTGCCCGCCACGCTGCTCGCCGGCGTGGCCTTCGTTTCGGGCTTCACGGCGCTTGGCCTCGAGGTGCTGTGGACCCGGATGTTCGCCCAGGTGTTGCACAACTCGGTCTATTCGTTCGCGGCGATCCTCGTGGTGTTTCTCGTGTCGCTCGGGATCGGCGCCGGGCTCGCGAGTCTCGTCGTCCGTCGCGTCCGCGAGCCGGTCCACGCGCTGGTGGCTCTCCTGTGGGGTGCGGGAGTCGGCGTCGGACTGAGTCCCTTCGTGTTCTTCTGGGCGACCGGTGGGCTCGAGTACGTCGCCGCCCGGCAGGACTGGTCGAGCTACATGGGCACCGTCTTCGGAACGCTCGCGGGTGTTTGTCTCGTGCCGGGAGCGCTCGTCGGCGCGGTGCTTCCCTCGCTTCTGGCCGTCGCGCGCGCTGAGCAAGGTGCTGGCGCCGTACTGGGGAGACTCGGATCGATCAACACGGCGGCGGGCGTCGTCGGTTCGTTGGTGGTCGGATTCGTGCTTCTCGACGCGCTCGGTCTCTGGGCGAGCCTCCGCAGCCTCGCCGTCGTCTACCTGCTGACGGCGCTCGTGGTGGCGGGTGCGCTCGATGGAGTGTCTCGCACGCTTCGTGTGGCGCCGATCGTCGCTCTTCTCCTGCTCGCCTCGGTTCTCGATCCGGCACGGCTGCCGATCCTGCCCGACTTCGACCACTTGAAAGAGAAGCCGAGGCTGCTGCGGGCCTGGGAGGGGAGGGACGGGACCGTCGCGGTGGTCCAAACCGGTCGTGATCTCCGGATCACGATGGACACGTATTACTCGCTCGGTGGGACGCGGGTCGCGCAGCACGAGCAGGCGCAGGGCGACCTGCCGCTCCTTCTGCATCCGGATCCACAGTCCGCGTTCTTCCTCGGCATGGGGACGGGGATCAGTGCCGGTGCCGCCCTGCATCATCCCGTCGAGCGTGTCGTCACGGCGGAGCTCAGCGCGAACGTCGTCGAGGCCTCGCGGGAGTTCTTTGGTCCCTACACGAACGGTCTGTTCACGGACGAGCGCTCCGAGGTCGTCGTGGAGGATGGCAGGAACTACCTCAAAGGGCGCACGGAGCGTTTCGACGTCATCATCGCGGACCTCTTCGTGCCGTGGCGCGCCGGGGCGGGCAGCCTCTACACACGCGAGCACTATGAGACGGTACGGGAGCGGCTCGCGCCCGGGGGGCTCTTCGCGCAGTGGCTCCCGCTCTACCAGCTGACGAGTCGCGACGTTGAGATCATTCTGCGGACGATTCTCGAGGTGTTCCCGCACGCGACGTTGTGGCGCGGCGGATTCTCGGCCGACCGGCCGGTGCTCGCGATCATCGCCCAGGAGCGGCCCGGGGCGCTCGACCCGGCCCGGTTGGCCGAGCGGTTCCGCGCGCGCCGGAAGACGCCGGATCTCACCCGATCGCGGGCCGTCGGCCTGACGGCCATGTTCTACGTCGGGAACCTCGACGCGCTCCGATCGGACCTCGACGACATCCCGATCAACACGGACGACCGACCGCTCCTGGAGTACGAGGCGCCGATCCAGCAGCGCCGTCAGCGCGCCGGAGCGGCGGGGTTTCTGGTCGGAGAGGACCTTGCCCGTTGGTTCGCGGATCTCGCGCGGCGAGCCCCGCCCGCGAGGGACCCGTATCTCGCAGACCTCGAGCCCGCCGAGCTGGACTACGTCGCCGCGGGTCGATCGCTCTTCGAAGCGGGCGTGTTCGCGCGTGCAGGGAAGCCGGAGCGAGCTCGCGCCGCGTTCGAGCAGTTCGGTGCGCTCGTGCCACCGGAGATCTCGGCCCGGTTTCGAACTGCGGCCAAGCCATCCGACGACGACCGCGGGAGCGGAGCGGCGGTGGCGGGAGAGGACACATGAGAAGACTCGTTTGGATCGCCGGCCTGCTCTTCAGCGGACCGATGTGGCCCGCAACCGGACTCGCGCAGGACGTCGACGTTCGGATCTACTCCGACGCCCCGGGCGGCGGCGCGCTCGTCGCCGCGGACTTCGACTTCTCCGCTCCGAACCCGATCTCCGAGAGCTTCTGTGTCGGTGGGACGTGTCTCTTCGCCACGACGGATCCCGGTTTCCGCACGCCCCCGATGGATCGCCCGGGCGAGTCGCTCTTCGCGCTGGATGCAGGGACCGTGGTTCTGCTCGAGATCGTCGCGATCCACGAATCCGCGAGCGTGAAGGTCGGTGCGAACGTCATCGATGCGCCGGGAGAGTCCGCCAGCCTCGGCACGGCAACCGGAGTACACCTTCACCCGGAGTTCCAGGTCGTCCTTCCCGAGGGTACGACCGGGCAGTTCCCGGTCTCCTTCCAGGTCACCGGTACGGGGTATGGGGAGAGCCCGGTGTACGACCTGGTGCTGAGCAACGAGCCGGCGCCGAGCCCCAACCCCAGTCCGCGTCCGACTCCGAGCCCCAGTCCGATCCCCAGTCCCAGTCCCGGACCGAGCCGAACCCCAACGCCGAGCTCGACGCCCGCGTCGACACCGACTCCCATGCCGACGGGGGCACCGGCGATCGACGCATACCTCCTCTACAAGGCGAAGCCTTCGAAGCTCGACACGGACCCGACGAACCACCAGTTCCCGAAGAGGTACAACGTGAACCTCGACGACGTCATGCTCCCGAACGCTCCCGCGGCGGAGCACCCGGACGATCCCGAGAACTACACCGTCAAGCTCGCGAGCGGACTCGCGAACCCGATTTCGCTCGACGCGGGACCGGTCGAAGAGGCCAGCCGGCACTACCTGCGGTACGCGATCAAGGAATCCAAGGAAGGCGTCGGTGCGCCGGACGCGAAGGGGCGGTTCCCGAAGGCCGTTCGGGCGCCGCGTCGTCTGGTCGAGGTCGAGAACCGATTCGGCACGCTCTTCGTGGAGTCGGGTCGCGCGACGGCATTGCTGTTGCCCGCCGGGGCGTCCGAGCTCGGAATTCCGAGCCCCGTCGGGGATGAAACGCACTACCTCTGCTATTCCGCACGGTCGAGCAGGCTACCGAGCGATCAGGCGCCCGACGTGAAGTCGAACGGCAAGGGACGCTTCCGAAGCGACCTGCAGGTGTTCGCAAGCGACGCCTTCGAGGACTGCGCCGTCGAGCCGGGCGGGGCTCCGTCGTTCGCGGGAACGTCGGTGGCCGGATCGTGCCTCGTCGACCTGAAGAAGCCCCGTCTGCTGTGTATGCCGGCGGCGAAGTCTGCCGTCGAGCCGCCGCGCGACACGACCGCTCTGATCGAGGAGTCGTTCCCGTCGAACCCGGCGCAGTCGCTCCTCTGCTACGGCGCCAAGCTGGCGCGCAAGATCCGGAGCGTCGAGGCGGCCCGGCTCGGCGACGTCGCGGTGGGCGAGAAGGTCGAGCAGTCCGAGCACGTCGCGCGGAAGGCGAAGGATGGGGCGGCCGTGCGTACGCAGCCCGGGAACGGCTTCCCGGCACCGGCGGCGCTCGACACGAAGGTCGTCGAGGCTCTCTGTCTGCCGACGACCGTCCTCTCGACCTCACCCCTGGAGTGAAACCGATGCGTCTTGCAAGAGTCCTGACCGGCTGTCTCGCAGCCCTTCTCCTCGTCGGAGCGGCGGGTGCCGCACGTGCCCAGCACGAGGACATCTCCATCTACTCGACGTCGGCGGGGGGTGGTTCGCTGGTCGGCGTTCCCGCGCCCGACGCGAATCCCGTGTTCAAGAACGAGGGGCTCTGCTTCCCGTCCGCATGTCTGTTCAGCACGACGGACCCGGGTATCGTCACGCCGTCTGCCGGCGACGGGGGGCTATTCCCCGTCGCGCCGGGCACGGGTGTGAGCCTCGAGGTCGTGGCCCTGGATGCCGCCGTGAGCATCAGCGTCGGGGGGACGACGCTCGACGCGCCCGGCGAGTCCGCCGCACTCGGCACGGCGTCGTCGCTCCACGTCCACCCCGTGTACCAGGTCGTCGTCCCCGAGGCGGAAGTCGGGGAGTACGCCGTCTCGTTCCGGTTCGTCGCGAGCTCGGGGTACGGCGTCTCCCCGACGTACGAGATGCGCTTGACGAACGGCCCGGCAGGCACGCCCAGTCCGTCGCCGTCCCCGACTCCGAGTCCGTCGCCGAGCCCCACGCCGACGCCTGGCAGCCGGGCGACTCCGTCGCCGGCCCCGACGCTCGTTGCGACTCCGTCGCCAGCCCCGACGCTCGTTGCGACTCCGTCGCCCATGGCGAGTCCGTCGCCGACCCCAGGGCCGAGCCCGACCGCGGCATCCTCGCCCGGACCGACGCCGACCGCGTCGGCCACGCCCAGGCCCGGCCCGACGTCCAGCGTGACGCCCGGGCCGAGTCCGACCCCGACGCCGGGGGGCACACCGCCCGCCGGCCCGACGCCCACGCCGCGGCAGACGGTAGCCCCGCTCCCGGAGCTCGCTCGCGCGGAGCCGCGCGGTCGGGGCGACCAGCTCGTCTTCTACTACGACGCGCGCGAGGGCTTCACGTCCTTCCTGAACGTGTCCAACCCGAGCGGTGCTTCTCTCGACGTCGAGCTCACGTTCTACGACGACGCACTCCTCCGCCGGCAGTCGTTACTCGAAACGATCCCCGCCGGCGGCACGCGGACCATCGACGTCGGCGCGCTCGTGGAATCCGGGCTTTCGCGGTCGGCGGGTCTCGCCACCGCGACGGCGGTCGACCTGACCGGGGCTCCGGTCACGAGCGGTCTCCTGGCGGGCAATTTCACGGTGGCGAATCTCCAGACGCAGTCCGCGTGGGGAGCGCCCGCGGCGGCGCGGTTGGCGTGGCGTCGTTCGGGCGACGGCTTCCGTCCGGCGTTCGCCGGTGCCGCGATCGACGGCGACGCCGTCGTGCTGGAGCCTCTCGCGCCCGAGGAGCTCGATCTCGCGACCTACTACGATCCGTCTACGCTCGAGCCCGCCGAACGCGGCGGCAATCAGCTGGTCTTCGTGTCGTTCGCGGACGTCGGCGGGGACGCGGAGATCGCGCCGCAAGCCTCGACCTGGTCGGTCGAGACGACGCGGAACGACGGGACTCCGATCCCGGGCTCGACGTGGACGGCGAGCGGCGTGGAGGTCGCGGACCTCGTCCGCGTCGCCGGAGCTGCCGTCGACGGCGCGGCCGGCCGTCTCGGTCTCGTCGCGCAGGCGGGCTCCGCCCCGAACCGCATGATCTTCTTTCAGGAGTCGCTGGGAACGTTTGCGACCGGATACCGATTGCCGCCGGTGGGGACGTCGGTGCAGCGGAGTCCGGGATCCAGAGAGGTTCCGCAAGCTCGGGGCGACCAGCTCGTGTTCTTCTTCGACGCGAGCGCCTCGGCGACGTCGTTCCTCAACGTGGCAAACGAGGGAGCCGAGTCGCTGGACGTCCTGCTCCGGCTCTACGACGCGGATCTGAGCGCATCGGTCGAGACCGTGGTGTCGCTGCCAGGGGGCGGGACGCGCACGTTCGACATCGGCTCCTTCGAGGGGCTTCCCGAGGGGCCGGGCGTCGCCTTCGCGGTCGCGGTCGATGGTGCGGGTCGGCCGATTGCGAGCCGGGCGCTCGCCGGGAACCTGACGGTGGCCAATCTCGGGACGCAGTCCGCGTGGGGGGCGCCGGCGATTGCGCGATCCGCCCTGCGCGCGTCCGGGAGCGATGGCTTCGAGCCGGCGGACGTGGGCGACGAGGTGGACGGAACGAGCGTCTTCTTCGAGGCGTTGCGTCCGAGCACCGCCGACCTGTCGGTCTACTACGATCCGGAGACGCTCGAGGCTCCCGAGCTCGGCGGAAACCGCGTGATCTTCGTCTCCTTCGACGACGTGGCGGGCGATCCCCTCTCGGCTGCGGCCGGTGGCGTGACGTGGCGGCTCGCCGGAACGCAGCGGGACGGGACGAGCACGACCTCGGGGCCCCCGTACTCCACGCGGGGCGTGGACGCGACGCATCTGGAGGCGCTGGTCGGTCCGAGCGTACTCGGCGCCGCGGGGAGTCTACACCTCGAGATCGATTCGCCGACCGATTCGAACCGCATCGTGTACTTCGTGGAGTCGCTCGGCACGTTTGCGACGGGGTACCCGCTACCGACGAGTGAGTAGTCGTCGAAACGGAGTGCCGCGGAAGCGCGGTCGGTGGGTGGTGGGCGAGTGCCTCGTTCCGGGGGGGGGGGCGATCCTCCGTGCGTCCCGGCCGCGCGTGCGTGGTATGGGACGAGCGGAGGAGGACGACATGAAGCTCGACCCGAACAACACGTGGCGACGGGTGCAGGAGCGCATGGAGCGCGAGGAGGATCCGACGATCCGACGCAATCTCGAGCTCGTGCTCCGGCACATGAAGAGCGAAGCGCGCGGAGACATCGAGGGTGTGGTCGCGACGCTCACGGAGACGCCCCGGTACGTGATGCACGACCTGCCCGGCGAGGCCGCGATGAATCCGTCGGGAAGCAAGGACGAGGTGCGCGCGTTCTACGACCGGACGATCGTGCAGACCGGGGCCCACCGGCTGGAGTTCGCCTGCGACCGCGTGATCGCCGATCGCGAATCCGTCATGACCGAGGGGTGGATGCGCATGGCCTATCCGGGACGCACGCTCGCGACGATGATGGGCATCGAGGTCGACGATCCGGACGCTTCCTACGTCTACGAGTCCCGGATGTGCATCGTGTGGCCCGTCGACCCGCAATCCGGAATGCTCGTCGGCGAAGAGACGTACACCGGCACCGACGGCTTCGAAGGCATCGCGGATCGGAAGATCCGGGAGGCGGACATCGTGCCGCTCGAGCCCGCAGGCCCTTCGACGGCGTGAGCCGCAATTCGGCTCCTGCCGACTACGCGGATCGTCGCACCGGCCCCGCGTCTCGTCGGGCCTCCAGCTCGCGAAGCGCCGCGTCGAGCGTTCGGCTGATCCGCGTGCAGTTGCGGATCAGCTCGATCTTGGGCCAGGTGGCGCGCTCACCCGCGTGGATGAGACTCATCGTCTCGGTCTCGGACAGAACGGCGAGGAGCTTCCGGGGGTCCCAGAGCCACCGGTCGAGCAGGATGTTGACGTCGGCCGTGTAGTCCTGCGTGACCATGCTGTAGCCGAAGCGCGTGAGGACGTTCAGCGGATAGAGGTTCTTCATCGCGTTCATCGCGAGCGGATACGTCGCTCGGAAGAACTCCTTCGTGGCGTTGCGGTAGATGTCGAGGATCCGCGCCCGGACGGATTCCTGCCATCCCGTGTCCCGCAGCGCCCACAACACCACCGGGTTCGCCTGGCTCGAGATGAAGTGGTTCACGCCATAGAGACGCGCGAGTCGCTTCGCGGGCTGATCGTCGGTGACCGAGCCGTCGACCCAGGTCCGCGATCGGATGTAGGGATCGCGGCGGCCGTCCACGCTCCTCGCCGAGAGCGTGACCGGCGGGAAGACCCCCGGAATCGCGCACGACGCCAGGACGGCTTCGCGCAGGTAGACGTTGGGACTCGTCACCGCGTTCAGAAGGCGCGACCTCTGGTGCACGCGGCTCGGCGAGACGGAGACGTTGATCTTCCGACCGCTGTGCTCGTAGGCCTCCTCGAACGTCACGTCGGGCACCAGGGCCGCGATCATCGCCGAGATGTCGTCGACGCGAAGCCGCCCGCCG
>JAUIFY010000306.1 GCA_030430245.1 bacterium
GAGGAGCAGCTTCGCGGGCGCTCGCGAGACGAGCTGGCCGAGGAGTTCGGCTCCCTGCTGGTCCAGGCGTCGAAGCGCTGTCTCGTGAGCGATGTGCCGGTCGCACTCCTCCTGAGCGACGGAATCGACAGCAACTCGATCCGGTACGCGATGCGAGAAGGCGGGCGCCACGTCTCGACGTTCACGTACGTGATGACCAAGGACGAGCCCGGTCTGGTCCCGGTCGAGAGCAACGGCTTCGAGGCTCCGAGCTGGGATCTCCGTGTCACCCCGCGCGGTCGCCTCGAGACGATGGACGAAGCGTTCTCTCGGTTCACGGAACCGATGGGCGATGGCGCGTCTCTCGCGACGTGGCTTCTCATCCGCAACGCTCGCGAGCATGCGACCGTCTTCGTCTGCGGACATGGATCGGATGAGGTGCTGGGCGGCTACCGGCTGAGCCAGGATCGCTTTCGGCTCCAAGCGATGCGCTGGCTCGCGTTTCTTCCTCCCGCCACCATCCGCGCGCTCTTCGAGAACAAGACGTTCGGGCCCGAGTCTCCCGACGAACGACAGCGCCGGTTTCGGTGGACGCCGCTGCGGAAGATTCCTGCGGTCGCGCGCTACCTGATCCACCGGCCGCTTCCACACGAGGACGTCGCGGAGATCCTCTCGCGGGGTGGCGTCCCTCCGGGCTACCTCGAGACGGTCGACCGGCTCTACGCGGAGTGTGCGGACCACGCCACCGCTCTCGATCGCATCCAGGAAGTCATGATTCGCACCTTCCTCGCGGAGGACATCCTGACCTTCGCGGACTCGGTCGCGATGGACTCGTCGGCCGAGTTGCGGCTCCCGTTCCTGGACCGCGACCTCGTCGAGTTCGTCTGGGCGCTTCCGGACGCGGCGCGGGTGCACTTCTGGCCGGGCCGGGCGAACACCAAGCAGATCCTCCGCTTCTGGGGGGAGCGTCACATCCCGCGAGAGATCGTCGAGCGGCGCAAGCGGAACTTCAAC
The DNA here is from genome assembly GCA_030430245.1 of bacterium. Taxonomy (GTDB): domain Bacteria; phylum Desulfobacterota; class Binatia; order UBA12015; family UBA12015; genus VGTG01. The sequence continues at coordinate 994 of JAUIFY010000306.1, forward strand.
TACGGAACGGTGCGCGAGCTCCTCGCCGAGGACGAAGGCCGGGTGCACGACCGCATGCTCGGTTGCGCGCCGTTGCGGAGGGCCCTTCCGGGCCTCGAGACGTGGCTGAAGCACCCACGGGAGTACTTCCGAGGCCCGTGGGAAGGTACGGTATGGGCACTGTTGAGCCTCGGCATCTGGGCCGAGGCGAGCGGGGTGCGATGACATGTCTTCTACGACTCGAAACGTGCTGCTGAGCCTCGGGATCGCGGCCGCGTTCCTCTTTCTGGCCTTCCGAAGCGTTTCGCTCGACGAACTCGGGGGCGCGCTCGCGAAGTTCGATCCCTGGTATCTGATCCCCGCGGTTCTGATCAGCTTCCTGCTGCAGATCTTCCGGTCCTATCGCTGGCAGCTCGAGCTGAGTCCGCTCGAGCACGTCCCACTGGGGCGCATCTGGGTCGTCACGAGCGTCGCCTACATGGCGATCAATCTCCTTCCGGCGCGGCTGGGCGAGTTCGTGCGCCCGTGGTTGATGTCGCGGCGCTCCGGCGTGACGTTCTCGAACGTCGTCGGCAATCTCGTCGTCGAGAAGACGATGGACTCGCTGTGCATCGTCTTCTACATCCTCGTCGGACTGCTCACGACGACCGATCTCCCCGAGTGGGTTCGAACGGGGGCGACGGTCCCGGCCACGGCCGCCGCCGTGCTCGTCGTTCTCGTGATTCTGCTCTGGACGAAGGGGGAGCCCTTCTTCGATCGCTGGGTGATTCGCTACCTGCCCGAGAGGTTCGGGGACGGTCTCAAGCGATTCGTGCGCGCGCTGCTCGACGGGATGCAGATCCTGCCGAATCCGAGGCTCGTGACCGGCGTGTTCCTGGTCTCGCTCGCTCTCTGGTTCCTGCCGATTCTGTCGAGCTGGATCGCGATCCTGGCGTTCTCGTTCGACGTGCCGTTCAACGCGGCGCTGATCGTCTTCATCTTCATTGGGTTCGGCACGGCCTTGCCACAAGCCCCCGGAATGATCGGAACCTACCAATACGCCTGCATCCTCGCGCTCGGTCTCTTCGGCGTCGAGAAGGCCGACGCGCTCGCCTACGGCATCGTGCTGAACGGCATCCAGCTGATCACGCTGGTGCTTCAGGGTGTCGTGGCGCTGCCGCTCGCCGGCGTCACCCTCGCGGACTTCCGGCGTGCGCAGGAGGAGATCGGCTCGTCGGATCCGCAAGGGTAGCGGGCGCGCCCTCAGCGATTCGTCTCGGCCGCCAGCCCCCCGAGGAACCGCTGCGCCACGACGGCCGTGGCCTCGCCTCTCTGATCCACGTCGCCGTTCATCTTGCGCATCTGCGCCGCGTCGATCGTACCGACGAGCTCCGCCAGCGCGTCCATGACCTCGGGGTGCGCTTCCTTCAGGTGGTGGCTGGTGATGATGAGCGCGTCGTATGGGGGGATCGCATGCTCGTCGTCCTCGAGCACTCGTAGGTCGAGCGCGTCGATCCGCCCGTCCGTCGAGTAGCCACTGATGACGTCGACCGTGCCCTGGGCGACGGCCTGGTACATCAGTGCCGGGTCCATCGTGCGGAGCTTCTCGAACTTCAGGCCGTAGGACGTCTTCACCGCCTTCCACTCCGGTCGCGAGAAGAACTCGTAGTCGGCCCCCATCGACATGCTCGGCGCGAAGGGCACGAGCTCGCTGATGTCGCGGACTCCGAGATCGGTGGACTGCGCGTCGCGCATCACCAGAGCGTACGTGTTCTCGAAGCCGAGGGGACCGACGACGGTCATCCCGAGCTCGTCCTCGAGGTATCGGGTCGATTCCCGGATCGCTTGCTCGCGGCTTGTGGGCTGCGCCTTCTTCTGCAGGACCGTCGCCCAGATCGTGCCCGAGTAGTCGACGTAGACGTCGATGTCGCCGCTCTTCACGGCGTCGAAGACGACGGTGGAGCCGAGCGACTCGACCTTCTCGGTCGGGAGGCCGGTCTTCGCGTGGATCTGCTCGGCCAGGATGTCGGCCAGCACGTACTGCTCGGTGAACGACTTCGACCCGATGCGGATCGGACGAGCGCTGCCCCGCACCCAGGGGGCGACGAGGGTGACGCCGACGAAGAGGAGGAGCAGGCCGAAGACGCCGGAGGACATCGCGGTGAGGCCGCGGCGTCGGTCCCGAATGCCGACCTCGAGCATGTGGACGAGGCCGTCGAGGACGAGAGCGAGGAGAGCGGCGGCGACGGAGCCCACGAGGACCGCGGTGAAGTTGCGTGTCTGGAGGCCGCTGAAGATGTAGTTCCCCAGGCTGGTGGCGCCGACCGGAGTCGAGAGAGTCGCGATCCCGACGGTCCATACCGTCGCGGTTCGGACCCCGCCCACGATCATGGGGAGCGCCAGCGGGAGGGCTACCTTCCGGAGCTGCTGCGCCTCCGTCATGCCGACTCCTCGCGCGGCCTCGGTCAGCGCGGGATCGACGCTCTCGATGCCGGTCACCGTGTTGCGAAGGATCGGAAGCAGGCCGTAGAGCGTGAGCCCGATCAGAGCCGGCAGAAAGCCGATGCTCTGCAGATCGAAGGCGGCGAGGACGGGCACCATGACGGCGAGGAGTGCGAGGCTCGGGATGGTCTGGATCACGCCGGCCGTTGCGAGAAGCGGCGGCTCGAGCCACTTGACGCGCGTCGCGAGAACGCCGAGCGGAATGCTGACCGCGATGGCGACGAGGAGGGCCAGCATCGTGAGCTGAAGGTGCCCGGTCAGGTAGCCCGGCAGGAGTGCGAGCTGCTGGCTCACGCATCCCCCTCGGGTGACGACTCGAAGAGGGACCGCAGGTTCTGGGCCTGGCGCTGCGGTGTCTCCATCAGCTCTCGCACGAGGTCGTTCGCCGGCTCGTGGAGGAGCTCGTGCGGAGTGCCGACCTGCACGAGCTCGCCTGCGTCCATGACCGCGATGCGATCTCCGAGCAGGAGGGCCTCCGCCATGTCGTGGGTCACGAAGATGGCCGTCAATCCGAGCCGACGGCGAATGCGCGTGAACGACTCCTGGAGGCGGTCCCGGGTGAGAGGGTCGAGTGCGCCGAACGGTTCGTCGAGCAGCATGACGCTCGGCTCCGCCGCGAGCGCACGCGCGACGCCCACCCGTTGCTGCTGGCCGCCGGAGAGCGCCGTCGGGACTCGCTCTCGCATCTCGCTTGGGTCGAGCTCGACGAGCTCCAGGAGCTCGTCGACTCGGTTCGACGTGCGAGCGGCATCCCAGCCGAGGAGGTCGGGAGTGATCGCGATGTTCTCGGCGATGGTCATGTGAGGAAACAGACCGATCTTCTGAAAGACGTAGCCGATGCGCCGTCGAAGCTCGTGCGCGGGAACGCCGGTCGCATCGTCGCCGTCGATGCGAATCGAACCGCTCGTCGGCTCGATCAGGCGATTGATCATCTTGAGAGTGGTCGTCTTGCCGCAGCCGGAGCCGCCGAGCAGCACGAGGAGCTCTCCCTCGTTCACTTCGAGGGTCAGTCCGTCGACGGCGGTCGCCTCGCCGTACTTCTTCGTCAGACCTTCCAGCTCGATCACGTCGTGTAGGGACCTACGACGGGAGGTTCCCCGCCGCAAATGCTACGGACGCGTGATCATGGATCGAGCCGTCATCTTCGACATGGATGGAGTCCTCGTCGACTCGTACGCTCCGCACGAGGAGAGCTGGCTTCGCGCGGCGCGCGAGGCGGGTGTCGAGATGACGCGCGCGCAGTTCGCCACGACCTTCGGTCGGACGAGCCGCGAGATCATTCTGCATTTCTGGGGAGAAGGACTCCGCGACGAGGAGATGCGCGCGATCGACGACCACAAGGAGGAGCTCTACCGCTCGCTCGTCCGCGAGCGGTTCCCGGTGATGGACGGTGCCGTCGAGCTGATCGACGGCCTTCGGGAGGCGGGATTTCGGCTCGCGGTGGGCTCGTCCGGGCCCCCGGAGAACATCGAGCTCTCGGTCGAATGCCTGGAGCGCGCCGACGCGTTCGACGCGATCGTCACCGGCCACGACGTGCGGCACGGGAAGCCCCATCCGGAGGTCTTCCAGCGGGCGGGAGAGCGACTCGGCGTCGCGCCGGAGCGGTGCGCGGTGATCGAGGACGCCGTCCACGGGGTCCGCGCGGCGAACGCGGCGGGGATGGTGAGCATCGCGCTGGTGGGCACCACGACGCGCGAGGCGCTTGGCGAGGCCGATCTGGTGGTCGATTCGCTGCGCGAGCTCTCGAGCGAGGTGATCGGCCGGCTTCTCGATCGCTCGATCGAAGCGACCTGAGAGCGCTGGCGCGCCGTCGGCCGGCGAACGGGCCGCGGCTACGGGTGGCCGCGCACGCGGCCGTGGGCGAGGCCGGGCGGTGGGCCGCGATGCGGTAGGGCGTCAGCCCCCTCCGGCGCGGAGGGATCGCAAGAGCTCGTCGTCGACGTAGCCGGTGCGTGGAAGATCGTGGTCGCGCTGATAGGCCAGGATGGCGCGGGTCGTTTGCGGGCCGACGAGCCCGTCGGGCGGGCCGACGTCGTAGCCGCGTCGAGCGAGGGCGCGCTGTGCCTCCACCACCACGCTCTCGACGCCTTCGGGCTCGGTGACGACGTCGTCGGGCTCGTCGGACCCGCCGAAGAGTCGGCTCGCGTCGGTCTTCATGCCTTCCCACGTGGCGGAGCACGATGCGCCGCCGAGGAGCAGCGCGACCAGGAGAAATCGTCGGAGAAGCATCGCCGGAATTCTCGCCAGTCGGATGCGCGCTGTCCAGGGGATCGGACCCTCTCTGGCAGCTCAATCCGCGATCATCCGCTGGCGGGTCCACCAGTTGCCCGTCGTGGCGCGCTCGGAGGCGTCGGTGAACTCGTAGTCGTAGAGCTGCCACCGAAGGTACCGCGGCGGCGCTTCGGGGAACGGGTTCGCGCCGAGAAGCGGGCCGATGCTCGTCGAGCCTTCACGCAGCTTTGCGACGACGGATGGCGTGATGACGCGCTGGGCCCGCTGCCCGGTGCGCAGCGCGCGCTCGATGTAGAGCGCATCGAACCACATCTGCCAGTCGAGTCGTGGCATGTCCGGCTCGACGAACGTCGGGCGTCGGTCGAGTGGGCCCGGCTTCCATCGGAACGAATACGCCGTCCAGGTGACGCCGTCGTCGCTGCCTTCGATCACGACCTCCGGGCGGTTCGTCGTCATGACCGCGAACAGCCCGTAGCGGCTCGTGAGATGAAAGGGCTGCAGCGCGCGCACGGCGGGGGCGACGAGGTCGTACGGGGCGCGGATGCCGGTGAGCTGCGCGATGCTGGCCGGAACGGTCGCCGCGAGCAGCGTGAAGACGACGATCGGATCCAGCCCGGATCGGAGCCTTCCCGCCGGGCGGCTCGATCGCTGCGTGCGCCGCCGCAGCGCGGCTGGGACGACCGCGAGGATCTGATCGTCGTCGAGAAGCGGGACGCAGAGCAGAGCCGAGAGGAGGTTGAAGAACCCGTAGTTCCCCGTCGCTCCGATGAACGCTTGCAGCCCGAGGAACGCGACGAAGACGACGGCCCGCCCCCGGCGCCCGAGCAGGATGCCGAACGGAACGACGAGCTCGATCACGAACGTTCCGAAAACCGAGAGCCGCTGGAACCACGAAGGAAGCTGATGTGCGTACCACGCCGTCCAAGTGGGAAGCGGCTGCGTCTCGTAGTGGTACTCGAGCGCCGACAGGTCCCACCACGTGGGATCGCCGCTCGCGAGCTTCACCCAGCCCGAGAAGAACATGAGTCGGAACACGAGCCACCAGAGGAGCCAGCGGATCGCGCGCGTCGGCTCGGTCGCGCGAGGCGACGCCAGCCGAGCGGAGGCCGGGGCCCAGAGGATGCCCAGGAAGCCGGTCTCGAGGAGGAGGGCGTCCCACTGATAGCTCAGGAACGGCGCGCCGATCCCGACGTAGGAGAGGTAGAGGATCCAGCAGCCGAGGAGGCTCGCGAGGGGAAGCATTCCGCCGATCACGAGCAGCGCGAGCGCGGCGCCCAGCCAGCAGCCGCCGCGAAGCCATGCGTCGCTCGCGTCGAGCCAGAAGACGGTCGGAAGTCGAAGCGGGTCGATGCCGCCCAGAGCTTCCCGTGCTCGCGCGAGGAAGTCGGCTGCGGGCCGCAGGCCGTCTGCCCCGAGCAGCCCGGTCACCTGCCATTCGAGGGAGAGGAAGGCGATCAGGTAGATCGCCCCGAGGCCGCGTACGAAGGTGTTCCGGGTCAGGACCACTTCATCTCAGAAGCGAAAGCTCAGCTCGCCCCCGAAGGTCCGCGGGGCCTGGTAGTAGCGGACGATCGTGCCGACGGTGTTGGTCGCGTTCGCGACCGTGTCGAAGAACGTCGAGTCCGTGAGGTTCTTGCCCCACAGGGCGACCTGCGCCCGGTCGTCGAGGAAGTCGTACGAGAGCCGGGCGTGCACGAGGCTGTAGCCGTCCTGATGCACCTCAGCGAGCTCGGGACCGCCCACGTGCATGGAGCTCTGATAGTACCACTCGATGCGCGGCGTGACCCAGCCGCGCATCCACTCGCTTTGTCCGATCTCGACGGGGAGCGAGTATTGCGCGGACAGGTGGATGTTCGTCTTCGGCGTGTTGGGAAAGGTCTGGCCGGAGCGATCGATCGGGTCGCCGGTGATGTCGCTGATCCCGAGGAAGTCGTCGTAGCGGGCGTCGAGCAGCCCGAGCGTTCCGGTCATGCGAAGA
>JAUIFY010000307.1 GCA_030430245.1 bacterium
CGGCGGTCGAGTGCGTCACCGGCACGATTGCGCCAGCCGACCTGCCGCCCGAGGTTCGGGGGCCGAGCCGGCTCCGGATCCAAGCCACGCCCGCCACGAGCGCGGGCGGAAACGGGACCCCTCTCCATTCCCCGACGGGCACCCTGCTGCGGCTCGACGAGCTCGAGCGCCTCGCGATCGAGAACGCGCTCGAGAAGACGAGCGGCAACGTCTCCGCCGTGGTGCGCCATCTGGGGATCGGGCGCACGACGCTGTACCGGAAGCTCAAGAAGTACGGGTTGCAGTAACCCCTACGACGCGTCGGGCCCGCTCGGCGAGAGGAACCCGGCGAGGCACTCGTAGAGGTGCATGAGGATGCACACGGTCGGCCCCGTGATGGCGCCCTTCCCGAGCGCGACGAAATAGTGCGCGCGCGGGTCGTCCGGGTCGTGCTGCCGAAGCTCGTACGAGTGGGGACGGAACGCGGCGTCCGCCGACAGGTACAGGATCTCGTCGACTTCTCGCGGATTCGGCGTGAGCGCGTAGGGAGGATGCACGAGCCCGACGACCGGCACGATCTCGTGGCCGCTGTGGCTGTAGTAGCGACCGAGGGTTCCAAGGGGCTCGATCCGGTCCGCGGCGAGACCGGTCTCCTCCCGGGTCTCGCGGAGCGCGGTCGCGATCGCGTGTTCGTCGTCGGTGTCGTGCGTGCCGCCGGGGAAACAGAGGTGACCGGGCGCCGAGATCGATTCGTGGCGGCGGGTCATGAGGAATCGGGGCGAGCCGTCGTCGACGAAGGGGAGGAGCACGGCCGCGAGGCGTGCGTCCGCGTGGCGGTCGACCGCGACGGGCTCCTCGTGATGGTAGTTTCGCAGGAGGACGTCGGGGTGCGGGTCCGTCGCGGCGAAATACCGACGCAGCGTCGTCGCGTCGACGCGTAGCGGCGGCGGCCCGAACGCCCGGCGGGGGACGCCGCGGCCCGTGCGCTCTCGCCGGTGGCTCACGGGATGAGCAGGACCTTCCCGCGGTTTTTGCGATCCTGGATGTAGTGGTGCGCTTCCGGCGCGCGCTCGAACGGAAAGGTCGCATCGACCACCGGGCGCACGACGCCGCCGCTCCACAAGTCGAGGATCGACTGCATCCACGGGCGGAGTCGCTCGACCTCGTGCCACATGCGACCGAGGTTGACTCCGAAGACTCCCTTGTTGGCGTTCATGAGACCGGGCGGGTGGAACTTGAGCCATGGCATCTGGAGGACCGCCTTCAGGAAGCCGAGCCGGTTCTGGCTCTTGCCGGTGGTGCCGGCCGAGATGCCGAACATTCCCAGGCGCCCGGTCGGCGCGAGGGAGTCGAAGCTCATTGCGAACGACGGTCCGCCGACGGCGTCGAGGGCGAGCTCCACGCCGCGGCCGCCGGTGATCTCCGCGACGCGCTTCTCGAAGTCCTCGGTTCGGTAGTCGATGCAGTAGTCGACCCCGATCTCGCGGATGAAGTCGTGCTTGCCGGCGGAGGCCGTGCCGATGACGGTCGCGCCGATGTTCTTGGCGATCTGGGTCACGGCGACGCCGACTCCGCCGCCGGCCGAGTGGATGAGGACGGTGTCCCCGGCCGCGAGGCCGCCCATGGCGACCACGAGCTGCCACGCGGTGAGATAGTTGACGGGCAGGGCCGCGCCGGTCGCCGCGTCCATCCCCGACGGGCGCTCGAAGGCCTGCCGGCGGGGGACGCAGACGACGTCCGAGTAGCCCCCGAAGCGCGTGAGCGCGAGGACGTCGCGGCCCTCGAGCTCTTCCGACCCGGCCCCGGCGGCGTCGACGCGGCCGGCGACCTCGTAGCCGACGACCACGGGCATCGGGGGGCAGTCCTGATAGGTTCCGAGCCGTGCCGAGATGTCGGCGAAGTTCACGCCCGCCGCTTCCACCCGGATCCGGACCTCTCCGGCGGCGGGGGTCGGGTCCGGGGCGTCCCGAACCTCGAGGACTTCGGGGGGACCGGCCTGCGGAATCCAGATCTGGCGCATGGGCTGCAGCGTAGCCCTCGCGCCGCCGCGGGGCGACCGCTCGCGCCGTCGGGCGGCGACTCTCGGGCCGATTCCTAGACAACTGCCCGCTCTCGGGGCAGACATACGCATGGGTCACCGGCCGCCGTGGAACGCTTCGCACTCACCGAATCCTGCACTCTCGTGGTGCGGGAAGGGGATCTCACCCGCGTCGACGTCGACGCGATCGTGAATGCCGCGAACGAGCGGATGCTCGGCGGCGGCGGTGTGGACGGCGCGATCCACCGCGCGGCGGGGCCGCGTCTGGTCGAGGCGTGCCGGGCGGTTCCCGAGGTGCGGCCCGGGGTCCGGTGTCCCACGGGGGAGGCGCGGATCACGGCGGGCTTCGATCTGGCGGCGCGCCACGTGATCCACACGGTCGGGCCGGTCTACGAGTCGGCGCGCACCTCGGCTCCGCTGCTCCGGTCCGCCTACGAGAGATCGTTGACCCTGGCGGGCGACCACCGGCTCTCTTCGGTCGCGTTTCCCGCGATCTCCTGTGGGGTGTTCGGATATCCACTCGAGGAGGCTGCGCCCCTCTCGCTCGGAGCGTGCCGCGACCATGCCGGATCGCTCCGCGAGATCCATTTCGTTCTGTTCGGGGAGCCGGCCTTCCGAGCCTGGTCGACCGCCGCCAAGGAGATCCTTTGATGCGACACTCGATTCTCGCCCTCGTGGCGCTGTGCGTCGTGATGCCCCGCCCGGCGGAGGCACTGCCGGACGACACGACCCTGCGCCAGTGGGTGGCGGAGATGAAGAACGCGCCCCGCGGACCGTTCGAGCGGCTCGCGTGGTTCTGTGAGGATGGCTCGGTCCGGCCGGCGCGGGCCGGCTGCAGTGGCCACGGGGGCGGCGTTCAGCACGGGCTCCGGAACGCGAAGGCGAAGCAGCTCCGCGAGGGAGGCTTCGCGATCGCAAACGTCTTCGCCGAGCTCTCGGGAGAGCCTTTCGTCGGGCGCGCTGCGGACCTGAAGACGCTCAAGCAGATCCTGCTCGAACGCTTCCTTCGCGAGGCCGACGACGGCTGGATCATGAGGGCGACGCTGACGTATCGAGGCGCTCTGCAGGCCGAAGACGAGGAAGCCGGCGGGGAGCGCATTCTCGCCGCGGTCCTGGCCGATCCGCAGTGGGCCCGAGACGATCGTTGGTACCTACTGCGTGAGACCGTCCGTCTCGTGCCGCGGGAGATCCGGCCCGGGGAGGTCACCGCGCAGCAGGTGCGGGCGGATGCGATGCGGCTCGCGCGCGCGGACCCCGCCTTCACGGACCTGCGCGTGAAGATCCACGGCTCGCCGGACGCGGCCGATGCGGGGCGGGTTCGGGAGTACGCCGCGAGTCGGGGCCGTCGGTCCCTCTCGGACGGCTACGCGCAGCTCGCCGCGGACATCGACACCCTGTACGCCGCGAACAATCAAGGGAACGCCGTCCGGGCGGCGGCGGCGCAGCTCCCGGGCGGCATGTTGCGCGACCAGCTCATCCAGCGCGCCTCGGGGCTCGACGGGGCCGACCCGTCCGCACGGCTGGAGAACGGCTCCGATCTGCTGGGGGTTCTGCGTCAGCGGGCCGCCGAGTGGCGCGGGCCGACGGCGCGGCGCGCGTTGGTCGAGGCGAGCCTCGCTCTCGAGGACGGGGTCTACACGGCCGGAAACCAGCTCGCGCTCCAGGCGCAGAACGTCACCCGCCGGCAGCGACTCGAGTGGCTGTGGTACCTCACCAGCGCGCTCTACGGCTCCGGGCTCATCACCGAGAGCCAGGCGGGCAGCCTCCGTGGGGCGATCACGCGGGTGTCCGAGGGGGGCGCGCCGACGGTCGACCAGTACCGCGAGGAGATCAAGTACCTCGGCCGTGGTCCGGAGTGGGCGGGACGCACCGTCGCGTTCAACTTCGGCGAGACGGTCCAGCACTTCTCCCGGCTCGACACGATCGCGAACCTCTATCCGCAGGACCGTCTGCGGGGCAGCCCGATGCTCTTCTACGGGATCGTCACCGACTCGCTCACGAACGACGCGAACGCCGGTGCGGGGCTCGAGCACCAGGTGTTCGGCCGCACGGTGGGCTCGGGGCTGCGGGCGCTCAATCCCGGCCTCGCGCGCGGCGTGCTTCGGATTCCCGGTGCGAAGGAGGCACAGGGCGACTACGACCCGAACGGGATCTACCTGCTGCCGGAGACGATCGCCGAGCTTCCTCCGGTTGCCGGCATTCTGACCGAGGGCGAGGGCAACTCGCTCAGCCACGTGCAGCTGCTGGCCAGGAACCTCGGGATCCCGAACGTCGTGGTGGGCAACGAGCTGCTGTCCCGGGTGCGCTCGAAGCAGGGACAGCGTGTGGTGGTGGCGGTCAGCCCGGGGGGCGTCGTCGAGATCGCGGACGATGGTCCTCGCTGGGAGCCGATCTTCGGACAGATGCGGGCGAGCAAGTCGTTCGTGATCCGCCCGGACCTGAACAAGCTCGATCTGTCGAGAACCGGCGTCGTCCCGATGTCGTCGCTCCGGGCGACGGACTCGGGCCGCGTCGCGGGCCCGAAGAGCGCGAATCTGGGCGAGCTGCGCAACGCCTTCGGCAAGGCGGTGCCCGACGGCATCGTGATCCCCTTCGGAGAGTTCCGGAGGCTTCTCGACCGCCCGATCGAGCCCGGTGGGCCGTCGGTTTGGGACTGGATGAAGCGGCAGTACGCCACGTTGGGTTCGATGCAGGACCCCGAAGCGAAGAAGCGGGCGACGAAGGCCTTCCTGGCGAAGCTTCGCTCGTGGATCGAGGGCGTGCAGTTCTCGCCCGAGTTCCAGAGCGAGCTCCGGACGGCGCTGCGCGAGCACTTTGGCGCCGATGGGACGTACGGGGTCTTCGTTCGGAGCGACACCAACGTCGAGGACCTGCCCGGGTTCACGGGAGCCGGGCTCAATCTGACCGTTCCGAACGTCGTCGGCTTCCGCAACATCGAGCAGGCGATCAAGGACGTCATGGCATCGCCGTTCACCGATCGCGCGTACGCGTGGCGGCAATCGCACATGGCGCAGCCCGAGTACGTCTTCCCGGCGGTGCTGATCCAGCTCGGGTTCCCCTCCGAGAAGTCGGGGGTGATGGTGACGACCGACGTCCAGGGGAACCGCGAGGGCTGGCTCTCGATCGCCGTCAACGAGGGTGTAGGCGGCGCCGTCGACGGGCAGGCGGCGGAGTCGCTGCTCGTGAACCCGCAGACCGGAGAGACCCGCCTTCTCGCGAACGCGACGGCGCCCTACCGGCGCGTTCTGAACCGAAGTGGCGGCATCACGAAGGTTCCGACGACGGGCGGAAAGCGCGTCCTGCAGCCCGGCGAGATCAAGGCCTTGATCCAGCTTTCGAAGGACGCGCCCGAACGGTTCCCCGCGTTGCGCGGTGACCTGGGCGAGCCGATGCCCGCCGACATCGAGTTCGGCTTCCGTGGTGGAAAGCTGGCCATTCTACAGATTCGCCCCTTCGTGGAATCGAAGGGAGCCAAGGAGAGCTCGTATCTGAAGGGCCTCGACGCGGGCGCGGGCGGTCCGCAGGCCGCGGGCACGATCCCGCTGGACCGGGTGCACTGAAGATGCGGCGACCAACCGACGAGGAGCTCGGCATGGGCCGATGGACGAGAGGGGCGGCGGGTGTCGCCATCGCGCTGGCGGTGAGCGTGGGGCTGCCGCGGGGGGCGGGGGCGTACCCGCTCGACGGCTACCCCAACACGGGGATCACGCGTGTCGAGGGGTTCCGGCTCGCGCAGCGGAACTCGGGGGGCAAGGTGCTGCCGCCGGGCGGTGATCTGACGACCGACCAGATCGTCCTGTCGCTCCAGCACCGGCCGGACTTCGAGATCCCTCCGGAGAACCCCGAGCTCTCGGCGATGCTGCGCGCCGAGCTGGGAGCCGACGCCGGCGGTTACGGTATCGCGTTGCTCGACTTGAGCGACCCGACCCGTCCGCGGTACGGGGCCGTGAACCCCAACGCGACGTTCAACGTCGGCAGCGTCGGCAAGATTCTCGTCGCCCTCGGGATGTTCCAGATGCTCGAGGACATCGAGCCCGACTTCAAGAAGCGTCGCGACATCCTGAAGGAGACGGTCGTCGTCACCGACGAGTTCATCCGGAACGACACCCACGAGGTCCCGATCTTCCAGATGGGGGGGAAGAAGGTCACGCGGCGGCCGATCGCGGAGGGAGAGAAGCTCTCCCTGTACACACTCCTCGATCACATGATGTCGCCGAGTTCGAATGCGGCAGCCTCGACCGTCGGCCGTGAAGCGGTCCTCATGAAGCATTTCGGGGCGAGCTATCCACGTTCCTACGAGGAGAGCCGCGCCTACCTGAGCTCGGCCAGCAAAGGGCAGCTCGCGAGCGAGCTGAAGGCCGTGCTTCAGGAGCCCGTTGGACGCAACGGGCTCGACCGGGGCAAGCTGCGTCAGGGGAGTCTCTTCACACGCGAGGGAAAGAAGCGCCTGCCCGGGACGTCGAGCTACGCCACGGCCCGCTCGCTACTCGAGTTCCTGGTCGCCATGGAGAAGGGCGAGCTGGTCGATCCGTGGTCGAGCAAGGAGATGAAGAAGCTCCTTTACTTGACGGACCGACGCATCCGTTACGCCTCGGCCCCGGCGCTGCGGAACTCGGCCATCTACTTCAAGTCCGGTTCGCTCTACAAGTGCCGTCCCGAGCGCGGTCACGTTTGCGAGAAGTACCACGGGAACGTGTGGAACTTCCTCGCGTCGATCGCCCTGGTGGAGCAGCCCGAGCGCAACCCGCCCCTACGGTACGCGGTGGTCGTGCTCTCGAACGTCCTGCGCAAGAACTCCGCGGAGGAGCACCAGCGTCTGGGGACCCGCATCCAGCGCATGATGGAGCAGCTCCATCCTGCGAAGACGGGTTCGTAGCCCCGGGGCGACTACTCTTCGACGCGGGCGACCTGCGTGGAGGGGGACTCCATGACCAGGGCGTCCATCACGTGGAAGATCCGCTCGAGCCATCGGCCCCCTTGCGGGTCTTCGCAGAGTCCAACGGCGATGTAGCGGCGGCCGTCGCGCTCGACGATCGCGCTGTCGGCATGCCATTGCTGCCAGCTGCCGGACTTCCGGTAGATTTCGGCGTCGGGGTCGATGCGGTCCAGCGCCTTGACGAACTTGTGCTTGATCGCCGAGTCGGCCATCAGCTCTTTCATCTTGGCGCTCGCTTCGTCGTCGACGAGATCGCCGGTCTCGAGCATGTAGTAGAAGCGGGCCACCTGCATGGCCGTCGCTCCGTGCGACAAGTTGTGAAGGGGATCGCGGCGCCAGAGCCCGGCCTTGCCGTAGTCCTTGCCCGCCCAGAGGCCGCCGTTGTGGGTGACGTCGTAGAGGCGGTACTCCTCGGACCGCAGCACCTCGGCGATGTACTCCTTGCCGACCCGGTCCATCATGATGGTCGCGGCGCGGTTGGACGAGCGTTGGATCATGAGGTGGAGAAGGCGCTCGTTCTCCTCGGTGAGCTGAAGCTCGCCGTCCTCGATGCGTTCGAAAGCGGCGAGCAGGATCGCGATCTTCGGCAGACTCGCCGCGTAGATCATCACGTCGCCGTTCACCGCCGCGACGCGCGGTGCATCGACGTTCGTGATGTCGACGACGGCGACGCCCAGACTCTTCTGCCGGA
>JAUIFY010000308.1 GCA_030430245.1 bacterium
TGTCGTGCTCGGCGTGGACCATGCCGTGTTCGAGGACATTCTCGACGGCTTCAAGGACGATAACGACTATTCCCTCGACACCGAGCTGTCGGCTGACGATTGGGAGATGATCGTCGCCGAATACAAGAAGGCCGCTGCCCGCGAGCTGGGCCGTGACTTCCCGGCCGATCCGCGCGAGCAGCTGTGGGGCGCGATCGGCGCCGTGTTCGGCTCCTGGATGAACCAGCGCGCGATCACCTACCGCAAGCTCTATTCGATCCCCGCGAACTGGGGCACCGCCGTCAACGTCCAGGCGATGGTTTTCGGCAATCTCGGCGAAGACTGCGCGACCGGTGTCGCCTTCACGCGCGACCCCGGCAACGGAGCGAAGGAGTTCTACGGCGAGTTCCTCGTGAACGCGCAGGGGGAGGACGTCGTCGCCGGCACGCGCACCCCGCAGAAGATCACGCTCGAGGCCTCGAAGGCGCTCGCGAAGGCGAGCGGGATGAGCGAGTCGGTTCGCAAGAAAGAGGCGCCGTCGCTCGAAGAGGTGATGCCGAAGGCCTACAAAGAGCTTCGCAGGACCGCGTCGACGCTCGAGAAACACTACCGTGACATGCAGGACATCGAGTTCACCATTGAGAACCGACGTCTCTTCATGCTGCAGACCCGCAATGGCAAGCGCACCGCGGCGTCGGCACTCAAGATCGCGGTCGACATGGTGAAGGAGAAGCTCATCAAGCCGAAGGTGGCCGTCACTCGAGTCGAGCCGGGCGCACTGGATGCGCTTCTGCATCCGCAGGTCGACCCGAAGGCGGAGAAGGACCTTCTCGCCAAGGGGCTCCCCGCGTCGCCGGGTGCGGCCGCCGGTGAGGTCGTGTTCTCCGCGGACGACGCCGCCGACGCCGCGGCCGAAGGCCGCAAGACGATTCTCGTTCGGGTCGAGACCTCGCCGGAGGACATCCACGGCATGAACGCGGCCGAGGGCATTCTCACCGCTCGAGGCGGCGCGACCTCTCACGCTGCCGTCGTGGGGCGCGGGATGGGCAAGCCGTGCGTCGTCGGCTGTGGCGCGCTGCGGATCAACTATGAGGCGGGGCTGATGAAGGTCGGCGACCGCGAGGTGAAGGCGGGGGATCCGATCACCCTCGACGGGGCGACCGGCGAGATCTTCGTCGGGATGGTCCCGACGATCGAGCCGCAGCTTTCCGGCGACTTCGACAAGCTGATGAAGTGGGCCGATGCGGCACGGTCGCTCCGGGTCCGGGCGAACGCGGACACGCCGCATGACGCGAAGGTCGCGCGAGACTTCGGCGCGGAGGGCATCGGGCTGTGCCGCACGGAGCACATGTTCTTCGAGGGCGACCGGATCGATGCGGTCCGGGAGATGATCCTCGCCGAGGACACCGACGGTCGCCGCCGTGCGCTCGCGAAGATCTTGCCGATGCAGAAGCAGGATTTCGTCGGGATTCTCGAGGCCATGAAGGGTCTGCCCGTCACGATCCGGCTCCTCGACCCGCCGCTGCACGAGTTCCTCCCGCACACGACCGACGAGATCTCGGATCTCGCGCTGAAGATCGGTGTGGCGCCGGAGACGCTCGAGCAGAAGCGCGACTCGCTTCACGAGCTGAACCCGATGCTCGGCCACCGCGGCTGTCGCCTGGGGATCACGTTCCCCGAGATCTACGAGATCCAGGTTCGAGCGATCATCGAGGCCTCCTGCGAGCTCGTCCGTCGCAAGGTGAAGGTCCTTCCCGAGATCATGATCCCTCTCGTCGGCGTGGACCGAGAGCTCGAGAAGCTGCGTGAGCTCGCCGAGTCCGTCGCCCAAACCGTGATGGCGGAGTACAAGATCAAGGTGCCGTACACGATCGGTACGATGATCGAGGTGCCCCGCGCGGCGATCACCGCCGGCCAGGTCGCCGAGCACGCCGACTTCTTCTCGTTCGGCACCAACGACCTCACCCAGATGACGATGGGGCTCTCGCGAGACGACGCGGGCAAGTTCCTTCCGTACTACGTCGAGACCAGCGTCCTCGACGACGATCCCTTCGTCTCGGTGGACCAGACCGGCGTCGGGTACCTCATGGAGCACGCGGTCCGGGAGGGCCGCGCGACCCGCCCGGGGTTGAAGTGTGGCATCTGCGGTGAGCACGGGGGCGACCCTGCCTCGGTGGTCTTCTGTCACGGGGTCGGTCTGGACTACGTGTCGTGCTCCCCGTTCCGCGTGCCCATCGCGCGGCTCGCGGCGGCCCAGGCGGCCTTGGCTGCGGACTGAGCCGGGCGCCCCGGGGCTGCTTCCCGGCCTCCGAGAGGCGGCCTTGACATTCCCAGCTGGATCGCGGCGGAATCCGCGGCGACGGCGTGCGTCCGGCAGCCTCGGCCCACCCGTTGTCCTGAGGGTCCTCATTCGGTGCGCGATCTGATGTCACGCTTGGGCGGCTATGCAACGTCGTTGGCGGATCCGTTCGTTCCGGAGTCGGTCCGGGCTCTGGGGCTCGAGCCGGTCCGGCAGGCGCGGCTCGTCGTCGGTGTGAGTCTCTCCGCGGTCGTGCTCCTTCTGATCGGGTCCGCCGACGCGCACCTCGGCGGGGCCGATTGGGTCGCCCACTGGCCGTTGCTCACCGGTCTCTGCCTGCTCCTCGTGCCGTTCGTGCTGAGATGGACGGGCTCGACGAGTCTCGTGGCGAATCTCGTGATCGCGGCGATCGCCCTCACGATCGGCTTCGGGAACTTCGCTCGATATGCGGGCGGGGAGCCACCTCTGATCGGGACCGCACTGATCCCGATGGTGGCGGTTCTTCTCGGCGGCTGGCGCGCGGGACTGGTGTGGGGCGGGCTCGGCGTCTTGCAGCTCATGGTGCTCGCCGCGGCGCATGCCGGGGACGTGGATCTGCCGGCGTTCCTGGTTCCGTCCGAGTCGATGATCCAGGGGACGAGTCGTCTGCGCGCCGCGGGCGTGCTCACCGTCATCCTGCTCGTCGCGCTCGTCTACGACTCGCTCAAGACACGATCCTGGCGTGAGGTCGCCGAAGCGCGGGATCGCGCCGAGTTGGCGGACCGAACCAAGAGCGAGTTCGTGGCGAGCCTCAGCCACGAGGTTCGGACCCCGATCAACGTCATCCTCGGGATCAGCGACATGCTCCTCGATACCGACCTCGATCCCGAGCAGAAGGAGCTCGTCCGGACGTTGCGTCGCTCGGGAGGGAACCTTCTCGGCTTGGTGAACGACGTCCTCGATCTGTCGAAGATCGAGGCGGGCCGGCTGGAGCTCGAGGTGATTCCGTTCGACGTCGTGAGCGTCGCGCGGGAAGTGCGTCGTCAGCTCGGCCACGCGGCTGCCGACAAGAAGATCGCCTTCGACGTCAAGCTGGACAAGAGCATCCCGCGTCGGGTGATGGGCGATCCGGGTCGGGTGCGCCAGGTGTTGCTCAACCTCGTCGGCAACGCGATCAAGTTCACCTCGGAGGGGGGCGTGGAGCTCGAGATCGTCGTGGAAAAGCGGTCGCACGAGACCGTCACGCTGGGCTTCGCGGTGAGCGACACCGGAGTTGGCATCCCCGCCGACCAGCTACCCCGGCTGTTCGAGCGCTACACGCAGATCGACGTGTCCACGGCTCGGACTTCGGGAGGCAGTGGCCTCGGGCTGCCGATCAGCCAGGAGCTCGTGTCGCGCATGAAGGGCAAGCTCTCGGCGACCAGTCAGCCCGGGCTGGGGACCCGCTTCGCCTTCTCGCTCCCGATGAAGATCGCCGAGGCGCCGCGCTCCGCGCGCGTCGAGGGCGCGAGCGCCGGATCTGCCGACCGGCGCACCTCGGGTCGTCCGGAGGCGCAGAAGCAATCCGTCGCCGCGTCTTGAGCACCGCGATCGACGCGCGGGGCGAGTGGGGCCGCCGCTTGCGCCCGGCACCCGCGCCCGGCATGCACGGGGTATGATTCGCGCGCGACAGGGGCAGGTGGCATTCGTTCTCGTTCTTGCGGCACTCGTCGTCTTCGCGTCGAGCGCGTGGGCCGGGGGAGACTGGAACGACGGGGGGATCGAGTGGCGATCCTACGAGGAGGGACTCGCGGAGGCGAAGAAGAGCGACAAGCCCATCTGTCTCGTCGTCTACACCGAGTGGTGTCCCCACTGTCAGAACTACTCGAAGGTGTTCCACGATGGGGGGATCGAGGAGGCCGCCAGGCGGTTCGTCATGATCCGCCTCGATCAGGATCAGGAGAAGGCGGTTACCAGCCGGTATGCACCCGATGGTGCCTACATTCCGCGGACGCTGTTTCTCGACTCGAACGGCGTGCTCGATCCCGACATCAAGATCGAGCGCAACAAGTACGTGCACTTCTACGATGAGCACGATCCGGCTCATCTCCGGAAGGCGATGAAGGGAGCGCACGGCAAGCTCGCGAAGTCGGCAGACCCCTCGTGACGTCCCGCGCTTCTCTCGTTCCGATCGCCGCGACGACGAAGTTGGTCGGTCTGATCGGCGATCCGGTCGACCACTCGAGGTCGCCCGCGATGCACAACGCGGCGTTCCGCGCTTTGGATCTCCCGTGGGCGTATCTGGCGTTCCCGGTGCCGGGTGATCGAGTCGGCGACGCGGTGGCCGCGGTGCCCGCTCTGGGGCTCGTCGGACTGAACGTGACGATTCCCCACAAGCAAGCCGTGGTCCCCCACCTGGACCGGTTGTCGCGTCGGGCGCTCGCGTGCGGGGCGGTCAATACCATCGTCTATCGGCGGGGCGTTCTTCGGGGAGAGAATACGGACGTGATCGGCCTCGAACGTGATTGGCAGGAGCTCGGAGTCCCCGCTCGGCTTCGGGATTCGATCGTACTCGGAGCCGGTGGATCGGCGCGTGCCGTCGCGGTGGCCTTGGCGGCCCGAAGCCGACGCGTCGTCGTCGCGGCCCGCCGCCCCGACCGGGCCCGGGCCTTGGTGCGCGATCTCCGCAAGACGATACGCACGACGCTCGAGGCGGTGGACCTGGCCGAGCTTCGACCCGATGCGCCGGAGGCCGCCGGTTGGCTCGGGCGGGCCGGCCTCGTCGTGAACGCGACCTCCGTCGGTATGCGTGGCGGTTCGTTCTTTCCGTTCGACTTCGGGGCGACGCCGGAGGCGTGCTTCTTCTACGACCTGATCTACACGGCAGGGCGGACGCCGTTCCTGACGTCGGCGGCCCGGCTCCGGCGAACGGGCGCGAACGGACTCGGCATGCTCCTGCACCAGGGGGCGGCGGCGTTCGAGCTCTGGACGGGAATCGAGCCACCCCTCGACGTGATGCGGCGCGCGCTTCGCCGAAAGCCCTGAGGGTGGCGGGCACGGTGCCTCTCGCGGAACGGCTCCGGGCGCTCGATGGTCGCTCGTATGGGGACTATCGCCGTCTCGGCCGCCGCCCGTGGCCGCTTCCTCCCCTCGAGCTCACGATCGAGCACGTACAGGGCGACCCGTTCGCCGCACCGAGTCGGCTCCGCGTCGATCTCCCGGCGGACGTTCTGGCGCTGCCCGCCTGGGCGCTCGGTTCGCCGGATGCACGGCGGGCGACGGCCGACTTCCTCCATCGTGCGATCTCGCGCGCGCTGCGGTCCGCGGGCGACGGCGAGCGCCGGGGCGAAGGTCCTCGGAGCGGCCGACGAGGCAGTGGTGGTAGCGGCAGGATCGACATGCTCCGCGCGGGCCAGGAAGTGCTCGAGCGAACGTCCGTGGTCGTGGACGCGGACGGTCGGGCGCGTGCGCGCCTCACCGTGGGGCTGCCGGCGGCGGGGCGTCGCATTCTCGGGCGCGCGGCGGCGGATCTTCTCGTCGATCGGCTGCCTCGGTTGGTTCTCGGAGCGGTCGGCGCCGGCCGCGTCGATCTCGAGGCCCTCCGGCGTCAGGTGGAGACGGTGGAGGATCAGGTGGCGCTTCGGCAGGCTCTGTCGACTGAGGGGCTCGTCGCCTTCCTGGCCGACGGAGCGACGCTCCCCAGGACGAGCGGGGTCGACGACCGACCGCTCCGGGACGCCGTGCCGCTGCGCGTTCCCGACGGACTGGCGTGCGAGCTCGAGGCACCGCATGCCGGCCGCGTGCGCGGACTCGCGTTGCGCGCGGGGGTGACGCTCATCGCGGGCGGGGGGTATCACGGGAAGTCCACGCTCCTCGACGCGATCGCACGTTCGGTCTACGACCACGTCCCAGGCGACGGCCGGGAGACATGTGTTACGCGGGCGGATGCCGTCTGCATCCGAGCGGAAGACGGGCGCTCCGTGCGCGGCGTGGACCTGCGCCCCTTCATCGGCAACCTCCCCCTCGGGCGCTCGACGGAGCGATTCGACACGGACGACGCGTCCGGTTCGACGTCGCAGGCGGCCGCGATCGTCGAGGCCCTCGAAGCGGGTGCCCGCGCGCTTCTGATCGACGAGGACACGGCGGCGACGAACTTCATGATTCGCGATGCACGGATGCGGAAACTCGTTCCGGCGGATCGGGAGCCGATCACGCCGTTTCTCGATCGCGTGCGCCAGCTCCGCGACGAGCGAGGCGTGTCGTCGGTCCTCGTGGTGGGAGGGGCGGGCGACTATCTCGACGTGGCCGATACGGTCGTCCGCATGGACGGCTACGAGCCCCACGACGCGACGGACGAGGCGCGGCGGATCGCGGCGGAGCTGCCCCTGGCCCCCGGGGCCGCACCCCGGTCTCCGGGGAGATGGCCGACCCCCGCGCCGCGACGGCCGCTCCCCGGGTCGTTCGATCCCAGCCGGGGGCGAAAGAGCGAGCGCGTTCGGAGTCGCAGTACGCGTGCGATCGAGTTCGGGATGGAGGAGATCGATGTATCGCTCGTCGCGCAGCTCGTGGATCCGGCCCAGTGTCGACTGATCGGCGACCTCTTGCTCTTGCTGAGCCGGGGGATGGCCGACGGAGACTCGAGTGTGGCCGAGCTGTTGGATCGGATCGACGAACGCCAGGGCGAAGCCGGCCTCGAAGACGTGGCGGAGCGCGGATTCGGTGACCGCGCGCGCGTGCGGCGCCACGAGCTGGCCGCGGCGGTCAACCGCCTCCGGAGCCTTCGACTGGCCGACTGATCCGGTGCTTCGGTCGTGCCCGCGGGGGTGGAGCTGTTAGCGTAGGATCCATGGCCGGGCAGGTACGGATGGAGAAGGGCGACGGTCTCGGGTGGATCATCTTCGACCACGTCGAGCGTCGGAATGCGATCACGAACGACATGTGGAAGGCGATTCCGCCGGCCGCCCGAGAAATGGATGAGGACCCCGAGGTCCGTGTCGTCCTGCTGCGGGGAGCCGGCGACGTCGCCTTCGTGTCGGGCGCCGACATCTCCGAGTTCGATCGGCTTCGGTCCGGGAGCGGCGCTCGGGCGTACGACGAGGACAACGGTCGGGCCTTCGGCGCTCTCTCCGGAATCCGCAAGCCGACCATCGCGATGATCCACGGATTCTGCGTCGGAGGAGGATGCGCGATCTCGCTCACGGCCGACCTGCGCTACTGCGCCGACGACGGCGTCTTCGGCATTCCCGCCGCGCGGCTCGGGCTGGGCTATGAAACCGGAGGACTCGAGACCCTCGAGCGCATCGTGGGCGTGTCCGCGGCGAAGGAGATCTTCTTCACCGCGCGTCGCTTCGATGCGAGGGAGGCGCTGCG
>JAUIFY010000309.1 GCA_030430245.1 bacterium
CTCGATGGCCGCCAAGAAGGTGGAGGGCAAGGTGGCGGCGGCACAGGGAGGCACGCTCTTCCTCGACGAGGTGGGAGACCTGCCCCTCGCCGTACAAGGGAAGCTCCTGCAGCTCCTACAATCGCGAGTGTACTACCCGCTGGGCGCGACGAAGCCGGTCGACGCGGACATCCGCGTCATTGCAGCCACCAACTCCGACCTCGAGTCGGCCGCCGCCGAAGGAAAGTTCCGTGAGGATCTCTTCTATCGGCTGAACGTCCTCGCGATCCAGATGCCGACCCTGGCGGAGCGCCGCGAGGACATCCCGCTCCTCGCCTCCCACTTCTGCCGGCTCGCGTGCGAGCGACACCGCCTCCCCCGACTCACTCTCTCCGCCGCACTGGTCCGAGCCCTGGAAACGGCCGAATGGCCGGGCAACGTTCGCCAGCTCGCGCACATGATCGAGGCGGCGGCGATCCGTACCGCGGGCAAGGGGGGGCTGCAGGTCGAGCGTGCGGAGGTCTTCCCCAAGACGCCGAGCGACGACGGCGAGGCGTCGACGGAGAACCTCACGTTCCAGGAAGCGACCCGCCGCTTCCAGGCCGACCTCCTCCGGGCGACGTTCGTCGAGACGGGTTGGAACATCCTCGAAGCATCGCGACGGCTCGAGCTCACGCGCTCGCACGTCTACACGCTGATCAAGGCCTTCGGCATCGAGCGCGAGCGGTGACGCGACGCTCGCGCCTTCGCCTGCTCGGGGACTTCCGACGAACGCCGATGCTCCGGAGCAGAGCCAGCACGACCACGACGTTCACGACGACGAGGAGAACGGCGACGAGGTCGGGGCGGAGCAGCGAGGCCGCGGCCGCCGCCAAATCGACGGGCGGCACGGCGTTCTCGAACCCCGGCAGGTAGAGAGACCTGCTCGCGGGGTCGGACAGGGTCTCATGCACGGGAACCCCCAGCGGCCCACCGGCCGCGAGGACGTGCTCCGGAGCCTCCGGAGGCCGCGCCCCGCGCCGGCAAGGCACATCGCGTCGGCTAGTTCCTCGCCTTGAAGCTCTGCCCGTCGTTCTTCGTGACCGTGCCGAGCGTCGTCGTGAAGCAGCCCATCTCGTCGGTGTGCAGCTGCATCGTCGCCGACGTCGATCCGGCGAGGGCCGGAGCGATGCTCGGCAGGTTGAGGAGGCCGAGCGGACCCTTGTTCTTTCCCTTCACGATCAGCTTGGACTTTCCGGAGTCACCCGCCTTCAGAACCATCTGAGCGACGCCATCCCCGGAGAGGGCCGGTTCCTTGTAGACCAGCCCCTTGGGCGCGCTGGAGGGGCCGATCTCCTTCCAGCAGACCGTGCCGGGGGAACACGCACCGGGATCACCCGCCACCGAGACCGTGCCCGCGAGAGCGCCCACGTCGTCGTAGATGCACAGCGAGTACTTTGCCGGAACGAAGTCCAACGGGTTGCCGAGGTCGGCGCGCGTGACCGCGGGTCCCCTCGTCATCTTGGCCACCAGCGTCTCCCGCCCGGGCCTCTTCTCGGAGATCACGAGCGAGCCCTTCCCGAAGCCGCCGACGCAGCTCGGCGAGGGCGACGCCGGACATCCGGAGCAATGGAGTCCGGCGTCCTCGAGATGGACGCAGTTGTGCACGCCGAACCCGTTGAACGGGCAGTCGACGAGCCGGGACTCGGCGCCCGTGCACATCACGTTGTCCATCCAGATCGGATCCACCCCAACGGGAAACGTCGCGAAGGCGGCCTCCACACCGTCGTCGAACCCGAGCTGACGGCACGCGACGCTCGCATCGACGTCGTCCCAGAAGTCGTCGCAGACGGTCCCCCACTGTCCCGAATGGAACACCTCGACGCGCCCGTTGCGCTCGCCCGTCCCGTCGAGCAGCCGGAGATCGCCCTCGGCCTGCGCGGCGGCGAGCGTGGGTGCGGTGAGCAGGGCCAGGGCCGTGATGAGTCTGATCTTTCCTTCCATGTTCGTACCCTCCCGAGGACGAGCCGGCGGGCCGCACGCCGGCCCGCGGTTGGCGCGGCGCGACGAGCTCGCGCCGATCGGAAGGAACGAACAGCAAGGAGGAGGCCGCCGCGGCGGCCTGCGAAACGGGCGGGAATCGACGCACCCCACGACGGAAGTGTCCTCTCGGGAGGTCACCGACCGCCGGCCGGACAGGACACCTTCCCGTCGACGACGCGCGGCCGTGGCCCGCGTCGGTCCGCGAGCCCCGACGGGCGTCGACGTGGCCCGGGAACGACCGGGAGCCCATCGGAGCCCGGGATCGACAGAAGTCCGCCGAGGATCTCGACGTGGGCCTCGGCCTCGCGGGCCTCGAAGCGCCCGGGACCTCTCGGAGCGCGGGCGCTCCGGAGGTCAGTCGAGAATCTCGACCGCTCCCGTCTTCATGTCGTAGAGGGCGCCGACGATCTTGATCTGCCCGTCGGCCTCCATCTTCTTGAGAATGGGACTCCGCTCGCGGATGTCGTCGATCGTCAGCTCGACGTTGCTCTTCGTGACCGCCTGTACGAAGCCCGCGTTCTTGCTCGATCTCTCACCGTCGAAGTCGGCGTTCGCTTCGACCGCCGGGCGGATGTTGGTCAGCATCTCGGTGATGTTCCCGAGCTCCGCGCCGTCGATCGTCGCTCGCACGGCGCCGCAATCCTTGTGCCCCAGAACGAGGACCAGCTTCGCGCCCGCGACCTTGGTCGCGAACTCCATGCTTCCGAGGATGTCCGTGTTCTCGAAGTTGCCGGCGACGCGCGCGACGAAGATGTCGCCGATCCCTCGATCGAAGACGTCCTCCACCGGCACCCGCGAATCCAGACACGAGAGGACCACCGCCTTCGGGAACTGTCCCCCCGCCGCGTCGCGGACCTGTGCGGAATGATCGCGGCTCGTGACCGTTCCGGACACGAAGCGCTCGTTCCCGTCGCTCAAGATTCGAAGCACTTCGTCCGGCGTCAGTGCGGCTTGCTCCTCCGCCGTCAAGACCCGATTCACCCGGGGCTTCTCGGCTCGGGCCGTCAGATCGCCCGCCAACAGCACGAGTCCCACGAAGATCCACATCCACGCCCGCATCTGCATCATCGTCCCCTCCTCCAGACCCGCCTCCCAGCGGCGTATCGAAGGAGCACAGGACAAAGCACCCGCGGAGTCGAGTCAAACGCGGATTCCGGGATGTGCACCCCCGGCCGACCTCCGGAGCGGCAGTACGGCCCCGAAGGTCAGCGAATCGAGAGCCGTAGAGGATGGTCCCCGGCGAGCTCGCGCGTGTCCGCGGCGGTGATGGGATGGATGGCGCGGGTGCCGTCGAACCAGATGAGCTCGTCGAACTGGTGGGGGAGCGAAGCGTGGTAGTAGTGGCTTTGGAGCTCGGTCTGCGGCCGATAGACGACGCCGATGGCTCTCTGAAGCCGCGGGGTGCGGAGCTCGCCCCGCACCTCCTCGCGGACCGGCTCTCGGAGGTGGAGGAAGAAGGCCGCATGGCCGCTCTCGTGACACAGGCGCTCGTAGCTGTCCGGGAGCGACGGACGGACCTGCATCACCTGCATGGGCCCGTCCCAGTCGTGGGCAGCGGCGACCGTGCCGGTATCGGTGCCGAAGCCGATGAGAAAGGCCTCCGATCCGAAGGTCTCCCGCGCCAGTTGGCCGACGTTGAGCTGGCCGCGAACACCGACCTCCGTGGCGCGCGCATCGCCCACGTGCGAGTTGTGCTCCCATACGACGGCCTTGGACTCGGGACCGTGAAACGCCAGGAGCGCCTCGAGCGTCTCGAACATGTGGCGGTCCCGCAGGTTCCACGACTCGTTCGCACCGTAGTACATGGCCCGGTAGTACCGCTCCGCGTCGGCGACGAGTCGTGCGTTCTGGACCGCGTCGAAGAAGTGCTCGCCGTCACTCGCTGCGTAGTCCAGCCTCCGCTCGAGCAACGTGCGGAGCATGGCGACGGCTTCCTTCTCGCAGACCCGGTACTGTCCCGAGAGGGCGGCTCGTCCGTACGCCTGCGGCTCCGCTTGCCACGGAGTCAGACACGAGTAGCGCTCGCGGGCGATGCTCGCCGTGGCCGGGTCGATGCGGTCGAGATACTCGAGGACCGCTTCGATCGACGTGAAGAGGCTGTAGAGGTCCAGGCCGTAGAAGCCCGCTCTCGCGTCGACCTCTAGCTTCTCGTTGCGGTGGCGCAGCCAAGCGAGGAAGTCCATCGTCTCGCGGTTGCGCCACATCCAGGTCGGGAAGCGTGCGAAGGTGGCTTCCGGCACACGGCGCCCGTCGTCGACGCGCCGGACCCAGCGGTTCAGACGCGAGGCGTCCGGCCAGTCGCCCTCGATCGCCACGAGGTCGAAGCCGCGCGTCTCGACGAGCGCCTTCGTGATCTCCGCGCGCATGCGATAGAACTCGGACGTGCCGTGCGTCGCCTCACCGATGAGGACGACGCGGCAGTTCGCGATGCGCTCGAGCAGACCTCCCAGATCCACGCCACCGATCTCCTGGAAGGGCTCGGCGACCTCCGCGATCAGACGAGAAACCGTTCCGGCCGACGACGGTCTCCCGGGGGCATGGCCGTCCCAGTTGCTCGGCTCGACGGGCTGTCCGTCGACGCCCGGCGCACCCCAGCCCTGCGCGCCGACCAGCGGCACGAATCGAACGTCCCCGAGCAGCTCGGTCCGGTAGTCGTCCGGCCCGACCCGGGTGATCCGCTGGAGCTGTTGGGTCGTTCGCCCCTCTCCGACCGGGATGACTAGTCGCCCGCCGATCGCGAGCTGGTCGAGCAGCGCCGCCGGAACCGTCGGACCTCCCGCCGCGACCGTGATCGCGTCGTAGGGCGCGTGCTCGGGCCACCCCATCGTGCCGTCTCCATGGCGAACGGCCACGTTCGTGAAGCCGAGCTGGCCCAAGCGCTCCGCCGCGTGCTCGGCCAGCGCTCCGTGGCGTTCGATGGAGTAGACGCTGTCCACGATCCGACCGAGCACCGCCGCGGCGTAGCCGGAGCCGGTGCCGACCTCGAGAACGCGGTCGCCCCGGTGGAGCTGCAGCGCCGCCGCCATCAGGGCCACGATGTACGGCTGCGAGATGGTCTGCTCCTCCTCGATGGGGAGCGGGCTGTCCTCGTAGGCGAACTCGCGGAGGCGTTCCGAGAGGAAGGCCTCCCGCGGCACGCTGCGCATGGCGTCGAGGACGGCGGCGTCCTCGATGCCGCGCGCCCGGATCTGCATCTCGACCATTCTCTCGCGCGCGTCTTCGAACATGACGTGGAACCCTCCCGCGCTCCCGGGGGCCGCTCCAGCCGGCCGGTCGGGAAGCACCCTGGGGAAGCGTCTCGCAAGATCGCGTCCATGCGCGCCAGGCAGGGGAACGAGCCCGGCACGGGATGACCCACGTCACCTCCCCGTCCTCCGCGGGACGGCAGCAGGCGGGAACGCGGTGTCTCCGAGGGCGAGAACGCGAACGCGCGTGGCTCCACCCCTCCCCCAGGGGCCACCGTTCGTGGCGCACACGGGAAACCGACCCGGGCGACGTTCCCCGATTCGCGAATCGGCTCTCGCTCCCGGCCCGGGAGTCGGCGGATTGCGACGCGATCGCGAGTTGGCATCCGTCGTGCATCCGGCTTTGCCCCATGCCCCGTTCGGGGAACGGCGCGAGCGGGCGAAAACCGAGGAGGAGAACGATGACCACGTCCCTACGCCTCGCGGCGATGATGCTTCTCGGCACGATGCTGCTCTGCTCGCCCGCGCTCGGGGAGGACATCCACAGCGACGAGGCGGGGAAGATGCTCTACGTGCACTACTGCAGCTCGTGCCACGGGGAGACCGGCGCGGGAGACGGACCGCTCGCACCCATCCTGGACCTCAAGCCGACGAACCTGACGCAGTTGAAGAAACAGGCCGGCGGGGAGTTCTCCTACATGAGCCTTCTTCGCAGCATCGACGGAACGCGCAACGTACGGGGACACGGGAAACCCGACATGCCCGTTTGGGGCGAGCTGTTTCGCTCCGACGAGAAGGCACCCATGGGCGAGCAATTGCGGGGCGCGGGCAAGCTACTCCTGATCACCTATCACGTCGAATCCTTGCAGGAGGACTGAGCTCCTCGAAGCCCGGACGACGTCGCCGGCACGTGACGCCTCGACCTTCCCTCGGACGGCGTCTATACGCAGCTTCATGGCGACACTCGACCTCACGCCCGACGAGCTGCTCACGACGACCCGCGCGGTACGCAAGCGTCTCGATCTGGTCCGGTCGGTCGATCTCTCCCTCGTTCGCGAATGCCTGGAGGTCGCCATCCAAGCGCCCACCGGGTCGAACGAGCAGCGATGGCATTTCGTCGTCGTCACGGACGCCGAGATTCGCGCCGGCCTGGCCGCGCTGTATCGCCGCACCTGGACCGCGTACCGGAACGGCCCCTCGTTTTCCGCGCTTCGGGTGCATGCAGACGATCCCGCGATGCTGCCGAGACAGGAGCGAATGGTCTCGTCCGTGGAGTACCTCGCCCAGAACCTGGAACGCGTACCGGTGCACGTCATCCCGTGTCTCGACGGACGCATCGAACGTGCCGGGGGCGTCATCGGCCAGGCGAGCGCCTTCGGGTCGATCCTGCCCGCGACGTGGAGCTTCATGCTCGCCGCCCGCGCCCGGGGCCTCGGGACCGCATGGACGACTCTTCACCTCCGCTACGAGGAGGAGGCCGCCGAGCTCCTCGGCATCCCCTTCCACGAGGTGACGCAAGTCGCCCTCATCCCGTTGGCGCACGTAGTGGGAACGGCGTTCCGCCGCGCGCCTCGCCGACCTCTCGACCGGGCGCTTCACGTGAACCGTTGGTGAGGGAAGCGGGCCGGACTCGCCCTACCCCGCGTCGTTCGAAGCCGCGCGGGGGAGCGTGAGGCCGCGGCTGGCGGCCGGAAGCACGCCGCTTCGGATCGCGTCGTCTTCCCAGATCACGTAGGGCCGATCTCGTCCGCCCCGAAGCGCGGGATCGATGGCCAGCAGGAGACTCCCTCGACCGGCGTCGATCGGGTGGCGTCGAACGATCTTCACGTGCGCGACCGGATCGCGCGGGTCCAGGCGATCCAGATCGGCGATGGGCAGGTCCGAGAAGGTCGCCGGATGAGCCCGGCCCGCGCTCGACACCTGGACCCGCTCGTCGATCCATCGCTCCAGTGCCCGCCGTTGCGCGACGATCTCCTCGACGCGAACCGTGCCGTCCTCGTCGGCATCGAAGACCGCGAAAGCGGAGGCCGGAGCCGACATCTCGAAGCGAAGCTCACCCGCCCCGAGCCGGACCTTCAGGCGATCGTCGTGTCCCCCATGCGCCGAAGCCGTCGACGCCGCCAGGACGAATGCTGCAAGTACCCCGGCCATGGACGCGCCGGCCTTCATGGCCTGGCTCCACCCATCGATCGGAACGACGCGTCCGGTGTCCCGAAGACACAGCGGGGGATGTAGGGATAGTCGTCCGTCAAGTAGTAGTGATACGTGCCATCGGGGTACTCGGGAGTGACGCCGAAGCGACCGCCACACTCGTCGAGATCGCCCGAGCCCTCCACGTACTCCCAATCCTC
>JAUIFY010000310.1 GCA_030430245.1 bacterium
ACCGGTCCGCTCTCGCGACGAACTCGGGCGTCACGACGTCGAGGCCCGAAAACGTCGGCGGCACGTGCAAGAACTCCCCGGGAGGCGTGTAGCTCGCCTCGGCCTCGGCGGTCAGGCCGAAGAAGACGACCACCTCGTCCTGGGCGAGACTCGTGAGCGCGCCGGGCGCAGCCGAGCGAAACGCATCGAGCACCGGCTGGTCGAACGACGCGGTGATGACGCTCTCGAAGCGGTCGTACTCGCGCAGGACCTCGGCGTAGTCGGCCGAGACGCTCGGATCGTCTCCCTTGATCTCGATGACCATGTAGTCGTCGGGGAACGTGTCGAAGATCTCGACCAGCGTCGGCACCGTGAGCCCCTGGCCACGAAACGGGTACGTCTCGCCGCCGTCGCGCGTGAAGTCGTACCCGGCGTCGAGCGCCTTGACCTCGGCGAGCGTCATCTCGTCCACGCGCCCGGTGCCGTTCGTCGTCCGATCGACGGTGGCATCGTGCATCAGTACGAGAACGCCGTCCCGGGTGCGTTGCAGATCCATCTCGAGGACGTCGGCGCCCTGCTTCTTCGCCGCGTGATAGGCCTCGATCGTCTCCTCGGGCGCGACCCGGTTCGCGCCGCGATGGGCGATGTTGAGCACGCGGTCCTCGTCGAACGGACTTCCGCCGGACGCAGTTGCGGGCGTGGAAGAGTCTCCGCACCCGGGGGCCAGGGCCAGGCAGAGAGAGGCGAGCACCATCGCGAAGCGGTTCATCCCGAGCCAGGTACCACACCGGAAACCCCCGAATCCATGAGCACTTGCGGTGCTCTTTCCGCTCGGCGACCGGTTTGTTTTAAGGGAGGCTTTCCCGGAAGAAGGACCGATCCGCATGGCGCGCAAACCCATCCTGGCAGGAAACTGGAAGATGCACGGCTCGACCGCCGAGGCCAAGGCTCTCGCGGGGGGCCTCGCGGCGAAGGTCGGCCAGCAAACCGACCGTGGGGTGATCCTCGGACCGCCCTTCACTGCCCTCGCCACCACGCTGGACGCCGTGAAGGGCACGAACATCATCGTCTCGGCCCAGAACATGCACTTCGAGGAGAAGGGCGCCTTCACCGGCGAAGTCTCGCCCACGATGCTGCAAGACCTGGGCGTGACGCACGTCATCCTCGGCCACTCGGAGCGGCGCGAGATCTTCGGGGAGACGGACGAGCTCATCAACAAGAAGGTCGCCAGCGCCCTCGCGCACGACCTCACCGCCATCCTCTGCGTCGGCGAGACGCTGGACCAACGCGACGCCGGCAAGACGAACGACGTCGTGACGGGTCAGGTGAAGGCCGGGCTCCAGGGTGTCACCACCGCCCAGGCGCCCAAGATCATCCTCGCCTACGAGCCGGTCTGGGCGATCGGCACCGGCCGCGTCGCGACGCCGGAGCAGGCGCAGGACGTCCACGCGGCGATTCGCGCGTGCGTGAACGGACTGGGTCTTCCCGGCGACGACATCGCCATCCTCTACGGAGGGAGCGTCAAGCCGGACAACGTCGACGGCCTGATGGCCTGTCCCGACATCGACGGGGCTCTCGTCGGCGGGGCGAGCCTCAAGGTCGAGGACTTCACCCGCATCGTCGAGTTCCAGTCCTGAGGACGGGGAACGGGAGCGGTCATGGACATCGCAATCACCATCATTCACGTCGTCGCGTGCTTCTTTCTGATCATCGTCGTCCTTCTGCAGACCGGTAAGGGGGCCGACATGGGCGCCGTGTTCGGCGGATCCAGCCAGACGGTGTTCGGCTCCGGCGGTGCCGGGAACCTGCTCACGCGGCTCACGACCTACACGGCCGTCATCTTCATGGTCACGTCCCTCTTCCTGACCTGGGTGTCGACGCGGTCGCTGACGGTGTCGGTCGCCGACGACGTGATTCCGGCCGAGCCCCCGCCTCTGGTGGCTCCGGCGACGGAGCCGATCGCGCCCGCCGCCTCGGAGGACGCGACCGGTGGGGCCGAGACGACGACGGGCGCCGAGGCCGGGGAGTCCCCCGCGACCGACGAGCCCATGGCCGCCGAGGAACCCGCCCCCGAGAAGCCGGCCGCTGCCGGCTCCGCCGACGTCGACGAGCAACGCGAGGAAGCCGCCGAGGCGACGGCCGAGGACGTCGGCGCGGCGCTCGAGGGCGCCGGCGCGGGCACCGTCGAGCAGGTCGAAGAGCAGATGAAGGCCGAAGACCAAGCCCCGGCCACGCCGTAGGCGACCGAATCGGGCGAGCCGCGACGCAGGGGCCGCATCCCGCGTCGCGGACGAGGCGTCCCGCACGGAATCCGCGGCGGGCGCGTTTCACCTTGAACGGTTCGGCGACGCATGGTCCCCTCGCCGGATGATCTTTCGGCTCTTCCTCGGCGCGCTGCTGGCCGTCGCGGCCTGCGGAGACTCGGCGACCACTCCGTCGCCGGTCCCGGGCGGACTCGATGCTGCACGCACGGCCTGCGTGGCGGCCACCACCCATCGCGCGACGGCGTGCGAGCGCCAGTGCTCGCGTCTCGCCTCGGCCGAAGACACGGCGGCCTGCGACGCCGCCTGCGACGAGACCTCCGAACGGCAGTCTGCCGCGTGCGACGCCCCCGCGGTGGGGCTCCAGAGCGCGTGCCCGGAAGGCGACTGCTTCGCCGACGTGGCGACGTGCCGGGACGCGGCGGCCGACGAGTTCGACCGGTGCGTCGACGGCTGCCCCGAGGACGGCCTGCGGTGCCGGACCGCCTGCGACGGCGCGCGCGCGTCGGCCGAGGAGACGTGCGGCTTCTCGCCGGCGGCGATCGTCACGGGTGTCGCGCCGACCGTCGAGCTCCCCGAGGGCCGGCCCGCCGATCTGTCGGTCCTCGAGGAGTCGGAGCGCGCCGTGGTCGAAGCCGCGGACCGACGCGCCGAAGGGCTCCGCTCGCGGGTCGTCCGGCTCTGGACCGGACGGCCGAACGCGCGCGTCCGCATCACGCAGATCGAGCATGGATTTCGGTTCGGAGTCCCCGTCGACTTCCGGGAGTTCGAGGGCGCAGACGACGACCTCGCCTACTACGAGAAGATCGCCCGGGAGCACGCGACGCTGCTCGTCGCCGAGACGAGCCTCAAGTGGCGCAACGTCGAGCGCGAATCCGGCCAGCGCACCTACGACCTCGCCGAACGGGAGCTCGCGTGGGCGGACGCGAACGATTTCGACGTCAAGGCGCACGTCCTGCTCTGGGGCAACGCGCCCCCGGCCGCCTCCGGGAGCGGGACCCCGGAGTGGCTCCGCGACCGGTTCCCCGAGCCCCAGCTCGACCCGTCACGGGCGAGCGAGCTGCGCGAGCTGATCCGCGACCACGTGACCGCGACCGTCGGGCGGTACAGCGGACGCATCGACGTCTGGGAGGTCACGAACGAGATGCTGAACCCCCTCACGTCGTGGTTCGCGACGCGTCTCGGACCGTCGATCGTCGACGACGCCTTCCGATGGGCTCGCGAAGCGGATCCCGGCGCGGAGCTCGTCTACAACGAATGGATCCGCGAGATCTTCACCGGGCTGCCCGGTCCGAGCGCGCGGGACGTCCGCGATCGCGTCCGCGAGCTCCTCGACGCGGGCGTCCCCATCGATGCCATCGGCCAGCAGGGGCACTTCGCCCCGGGACTCGTCAACGTGGGCGTGGACGTCGACCTCAGCGAGCGCACGCGCGTCGACGAGTACGCAACCGCCCTCGACACGCTCGCCGAGGCCGGCCTGCCGATCCACATCACCGAGGTCACGTTCGCGGCGCCCGACGATCCCGAGCAGCGCGCCGCCCAGGCCGAAGCGGTCCTGCGCGTGTGGTGGGGGCACCCCGCCGTCGAAGAGATCATCTTCTGGAACTTCTGGAACCCTCTCGGCCCGCGCAGCCACCTCGACCTCGGCGTGTTCGGCGACGACGGTCGTCCCACGCGCCACGGCGAAGCCATCCTCTCCCTCCTGAACGACCGGTGGCGCACGCGGGTCGACGGCCGGACCGACGACCGGGGCTCGATCGAGCTCCGCGCGACGCTGGGGACGTACGTCGCCGAGTGGGAGTCGGACACGGGCCCGGTCCACGTTCGCTTCGAGGTCGAACGCGGCCCCGATGGGCTCGACGTCGTCGCCGTCGGCCGGTAGGCCGATCGAACCGAACGATCCCCACGCGCCGACGAGGCGCGCTCAGGCGGCCGCGAGGGTCGTCGCGCGCCGGAGGCCGAGCTGGCGCATCTGGTTCACCAGGGCCTCGAAGTGGATGAGGAGCCCGAGCAGAGCGGCCTGCTCTTCCTGGCTCAGATGCTCGGCATCGCCGAGGTACGCCTCGCGCATCTCGGCGATGAGCGGCCCTTTGTCCTGCGTGACCGTCTCGAAGATCACGCGATCGTGCTCGTTCGACCCCTCGAAGCAGTCGATGGTGGTCCCGAGCATGAAGTCCACCGACTCGATCAGGGTCCCCCGAAACCCGTCGAACGCCTGCGACGTCGAGGTCGCGGAAACGGAAACGCGGGCCATGCCCGCCAAGGACTCCTCGAGCTGATCCAGAAGATGCTGCATCTCGATCGCCCGGACGAACCGCCCCGATTCGTGGACACCAGCCTCGAAGGCGTGCCGACAGAACTCCTGAACGGCCTCGTGCGCCTCCTCGTAGTTCCCGTGCAGCTCGTCGATCTCGCGGAGCGCGGACATGCGATCGGAGGACCGCGTGAGCTCGAGGAAGATCGGCATGCGCCCGAGGAGCTGGCCGGTCTCCCGCTCGAGAAGCTCGACCGCGGCCTCCGGCTCCCCCTCCCGGAACTGGTTCGTGAATCGCGGAACGAACACGGCGTCGTCTCCACTGCGCTCGAGGAGCGGAACGACGATCCCGAGAAGCGGGCGCGAGAGCACCGCGCCCAGGACGGCCGTCGTCAGAGCGAAGAGCAGCACGACGAGCAGGTACTGAGTCGCCGGGTCGTCGACGGTCGCGCGAATGGGACCGAGGACGATCCCGCGCCCCACAGGCTCCCACAGGAGCAGGGAGGCCAGAACCGCGGCCGTGCCCACTTTGAGGAGAATCGGCAACACGAGCAGGCCGCGCGAGCGGCCGCGAAAGCTCCCCCAGTACTTGAGACGGCTGATCGAGATCCCGAGCGCGATGCCGCAGCTGATGAACGCGGCGTGGAGGAGCGAGAGTGCGCCGCCCTTCAGAAGCGCGAGCGTCACCATGTTGATCCCGATCGGGCTCTGCGACGCGACCGTCAGCGCCGCGCTCGTGAGCAGCGTCACCACGAGGGATTCGTCGCCGTTCGCGAGCAGCATCGGGAACCACGAGAGCTGGGAGACCTCCGCCGCCGCCCCCTTCAGCAGACGCACCGAGTACAGGAGGAAGCCGATGCCGAAGGCGACCCCGAACACCGGCCGCGGCCCGCGGGGCCGGCCGAGGGCGTAGAGGATGCCCGCGATGGCGGCGACGAACAGGATCCAGTCCGTCACGTCCAGCGTGAACAGGACGTAGATCGACAGGCCACCGACCTCGGCCCAGAGGACCGTGGCGAGCGCCACGCCGAGGCTCACCGCGCCGAGCGTCACGAGGCTCGCCATGATGTGCGACACGATCCCGGGCTTGCCGGTGACGACCGCGAGCATCATCCCCCACAGCCCGCCCATCGCCGGGCGCGAGGCATGCCGCTGAAGGAGCCGCTTGAAGCGGCGGCCGACGAGGAGGCGGACGTTCTCGCCGATCGTGTTGACCGCGATCAGGTTGAAGCAGACGCCGAGGAGCATCTCCTGGAGGATGTTCATGGGGACCGAGTCTGTATCGGCACCTGCCCCGCGTGCGATCAGTCCGGGCGGGTTCGCCGTCGCTACGCCTCCGGGCGGCGATCCGACGGCACCGCGGTGGCTCGGCGCCTCGGCCGCCGGGCGGCCTTCGCGCGGCCCCCCAAAGGCAGCGAAAGCGCTGGAGAATCAAGGACATCGGACCCGCGCCCACCGTCGTGGGGGCGCGTCGGTTCCGGGAGGAGATCGGTCGCGAGCGCCCCGTGCTCCGTCCGCCCGCGCGCCTTGATGGCGGCGGGGCGTGCGCGTAACAACGTGCCATGACGCATCGAGTGATCCAGTGGGGCACGGGGAACGTCGGCTACTACAGTCTCCGCCACCTGATCCAGCATCCCGACTACGAGCTCGTCGGCCTCCACGCCCACGGCAAAGCGAAGATCGGGAAGGACGCGGCCGAGATCGCCGGGCTCCCCGATCCGACCGGGGTGATCGCCACGAACGACGTCGAGGCCTTGCTGGCGCTCCGACCCGACGTCGTCGTGTACACGGCGAACGGCGAGCTCCGCCCCCACGACGCGGTCGCCGACATGGCGCGCGTTCTCCGCGCGGGCATCGACGTCGTCGGAAACGCACTCATCTACCTCATCTACCCGCCCCACGCCGAGCCCTCGCTGCGCGAGCCGCTGGAGGCCGCGTGCCGCGAAGGCGGCTCCACGCTCTTCGTGAACGGCATCGACCCGGGGTTCTCCGGCGACGTCCTCCCGCTCACGGCACTGCAGATGGCGGACCAGGTGGAGGAGATCCGGGTGCAGGAGATCTGCGACTACTCGACGTACGAGGATCCGGAGTTCACCGGGGTCGCCTTCGGCTTCGGGAAGGGACCGGACGCCGAGCCCGTCATGAGCCTACCCGGCATGCTCGCGTCCGGCTGGGGCGGCATGGTCAAGCTGGTCGCCGAGGCGCTGGGCGTCGAGCTGGACGAGCTGCGCGAGGTGTACGAGCGCGACTACGCGAGCGAGGACTTCGAGTGCCCGATGATGCCGGTCGCAAAGGGGACGTGCGGCGCCGTGCACTTCGAGGTGCAGGGCATCGTCAAGGGCAAGCCGCTGATCGTCGCGGAGCACGTGAATCGGCTCGGTCTGGATCAAGGCGCGCAGTGGCCGAAGGCGCCCGACGGCCGGCGCGGGGTTCATCGATGCATCGTCACCGGCAACCCGAGCGTGCAGCTCGAGTGCTTCGTCCGTGGCGAGGACGGGGACCACAACACGGGCGGCGTGCAGACGACCGCGCTCCGCGTGATCAACGCGATCCCCGCGGTCCGCGCGCACGGCCCCGGCATTCTGAGCGCCCTCGACCTGCACTACACGCCCTCGCGCAACCTGCGGTGAGATCGCGCGCGCCGACGGCACGCGATCACGGCTCGCGCGGGGCCGGTCTCGGGTCGGTGATTCGCGGTCTCAGTGGTTCCACCAGGGCCGGTCGGAGAACGCGCGCAGGTCGATCTCGTGCGTCCAGGCCGAGCGGTGCTGGTGCGCGACGTGGAAGTAGGTCTCCGCCATCTTCTCCGGCACGAGGAGGCCGTCGTTCTCGAGGCCCCGCGCCTCGCGGAGCTGCTGGAACGCCTCGGCCCCGAGCATCTTCCCGAGCGTGTCCGGCGCGTCCACGGCGCCGTCGATCAGGATGTGCGCGACGTGGATGCCCTGCGGCGCGAACTCCGCGTTGAGCGTCTGACAGAGCATGCGCCGGCCGCCCATCGCCGCCGCATGGGAA
>JAUIFY010000311.1 GCA_030430245.1 bacterium
CGGGAAGTCCTCGTAGCGCCCCCCGTATTCGAGCTCGAGGCGGTGGCGCGTCACCGGGGAGACGTCTCCCTCGATGTGCACGCCGAGCATCTTCTCGAACTCCTTGCGAAGGTGGCGCGGGATGAGCTGGAGCGGCTCCTCGTGCATGCTCGATCCGGCGATGGCGTGGAACGGCTCGGCGTCCTCGAGGCCGCGCTGCAGCTTCTCGACGAGTGAGCTCTTCCCGGAGCCCACCGGGCCCATCAAGTAGAGGACCTGACGGCTCTCCTCGCCCTTCAGTGCGGCGGAGTGGAAGTAGCGGACGATCTGCGAAATCGTTTTCTCGATTCCGAAGAACTCGTCGCGGAAGAAGTTGTAGGTCTTGAGTGGCTCGTCTTTGTAGAGTCGCTGCGCGCCGACGTCGTCGGTCTTGTGGATGTCTTCGCTGCCTTCGCTGGAGATGACTTCGTAGAGGCGCGAGTGCGCGAGCTTCGGAATGGAGGGGTCGTCGCGGACCTTCTCGAGATACTCGAGAAAGGTTCCACTCCAGTGGTCGCCCGCGTGGGCTTCGCGGTCTTCCTGGATGATCCGCGCGAAGGTCTCTTTGTCGCTAGCCATACCGGCGGCTCCTCTCGACTGGCCTCCGGCTCGCGCGGCCGTGTTCAATCGTGTCGTGTTCCGCGCGGTCGAGGCGTCGTTCGATGCTCGAAGCTGGTTTGCGATCTTCGTTTCTCGAAAAGTATACGCGCGCCACTGAACGCGTACAAGAACTTCGAAGTTGCTTGTTCAGTTCGTTTCCCGTTCAACCTCCATGGCCGAGTGCCGGAAGAGATCGGACTCGTGACGAGTCGGCACGGGCGAGGGGAGGCCGAGCGCTTTGGCGAGCGTTCGATGGTGGTGAAAATGAATCGTTTCGGATTTCGTTCGAGTCGTGCCATGATCGACGGCGGCGGGCACGGTGGAGTGGTGGAGGGCGTCGGCAGAGCCGGCGCGACGGCGTTGCTCGTTCTTGCGACGCTTCTTGCGAGTGCGTGCTCGTCCCCACTGCCGGACGCGGAGTCGCGCGAGGCGCGTCTCTATGCGCAAGAGTGCGGCACGTGTCACGTGGCGTACCCGCCGCACATGCTGAAGCCGGCCATGTGGGAGATGCAGATGGGCCGGATGGCGCTCATGCGCCGACAGCGAGGCCTTCCGCCGATCTCGGCTGCGGACGAGAAGACGATCCTGGCCTACCTGACGAAGCACGCCGGTTGACGACGACGGCGCGAACGCCGGACGGGACGCGCGCCGGTCGGAAGTATAAGGAAGACCCTGCAATGGAGATTCGACGAGAGAAGACGCCGGTCGCGGAGGTTCCCTGTGGCCTTCTGGTCCTACCGGTTCGGCCGGGAGGCAGTCGTGCCCCGGACGTCACCGCGCTGGATCGGGCCACCGACGGGCGCTTGCTTCGTGAGGCCAAGAAACGCCGCCACGACATCACGAAACGGGGCACCGTGTTCGTCTTTCAGACGCACGGCGAGCTCCCCGCGGAGCAGATCGCTCTCATCGGCGTCGGGGGCGACCCGAAGGCCGAGGTGCCCAAGGAGATCTGGCGCCGGCTGGGAGGCCAGGGCGTGGATCTGGCGCGCCGCTCTCGCTGCAAGACCGTCGCGTTCTCCGTTGCGCAAGCGGGCAGCCGGGCCGCCGCGCTCGGTGCGGTGGTCGAGGGAGTCCTGCTCGCCATCCATCCGGTGCGCAACTACAAGTCGAACCGGGGCTCGAGCGAGCTTGCGACCTGCACCATCGTGGGGGCGCCGCTCTCGAAGGCCGCCGCCGACGCGGAGGCGCGGTCGACGCACCTGGCCGAAGCGACCGGTTTCGCGCGCGACCTGATCAACGAGCCCGCGGCCGTGGCGACGCCGGCCCACCTGGGCTCGATCGCCCAGAAGATGAAGAAGGACCTCGGGCTCGCGGTTCGAGTGCTCGGCAAGCGCGAGCTGACCAAGCTCGGAATGGGCGCCATCCTCGGCGTGGGGCAGGGGAGCGCCAACGAGCCGCGCCTGATCGAGCTCGTCTACACGCCGCCACGTGGCACGCGGGGGTCGAAGAAGGGGCCGGTCGCCCTCGTCGGCAAGGGCATCACGTTCGACTCGGGCGGGCTGTCTCTCAAGCCGGCCGTGAACATGGAGATCCAGAAGCGCGACATGGCGGGCGGCGCCGCGGTTCTCGGCGCGATGCGAGCGATCGCTCGCCTGAAGCCTTCGATCGAGGTCCGCGGGTACGTCGCGTGTGCCGAGAACATGCCCAGCGGCAACTCGTATCGCCCGGGAGACATCCTGAAGACGCATTCCGGTCGCACGGTCGAGGTGATGAACACCGATGCCGAGGGGCGCCTCGTGCTCGCGGACGCGCTCGCCTGGGCGGCGAGTGGCGCCGGGGCATCGCGTCCCCGGTGGATGGTCGACGTCGCGACGTTGACCGGCGCGGTCACGATCGCGTTGGGACGGAACGTCGCGGGTGTGATGGGGACCGACGGTACCCTCATCGAGAACCTCATGGAGGCGGGGCACGAGGCGGGGGAGCCGATGTGGGAGCTCCCTCTCGTCGACGAGTACATGTCGGCCATGGACAGCCTCGTCGCCGACCTGAAGAACACGGGCGACGGAACCGCGGGGTCGATCTTCGGCGGGCTCTTTCTCCGCGAGTTCGTCGGGGACGTGCCGTGGGCGCACATCGACATCGCTGCGGTGGCGTACGCGGACAAGGCGCAGCCCTACGTGCCCCGCGGCGCAGTCGGATGGGGCGTGCGCACTCTGGTCGGTCTCGTGGAGCGTTCGGCGAAGCGTTGAGGTCGTGAGGGCACAGCCCCTCCCCACGGC
Organism: bacterium; assembly: GCA_030430245.1. Taxonomy (GTDB): domain Bacteria; phylum Desulfobacterota; class Binatia; order UBA12015; family UBA12015; genus VGTG01. The sequence continues at coordinate 2,838 of JAUIFY010000311.1, forward strand.
CGGCCGGCTTCAGTCGTTTCGCAGGGCGAGGATCTCGTCGGGGCGCTTCGGCACGCCGGCCGTCAGGATCTCGCCGCCGTCGTCGGTCACCAGAACGTCGTCCTCGATCCGGATGCCCACGCCGGCGTACTCTTCGGGGACGCCTTCGAGTCGCGGTGCGAAGTAGAGGCCGGGCTCGACGGTCAGAACCATCCCCGGCTCGAGCGGTCGCGGCGCACCGGCGACGTTGTAGGCTCCGACGTCGTGGACGTCCATGCCGAGCCAGTGGCTCGTCCGGTGCATGTAGAACCGCTTGTACTCCTCGGACTTGAGGGCGTCGGCGACCGTGGCGTCCGACAGCAGCCCGAGGCCGAGCAGGCCATCGACGAGGATCTCGAGAGCCGTGTCGTGTACGGACTCGACCGTCGCCCCGGGGCGCACGGCGTCGCAGGCGGCTTCCTGAGCCCGCAGGACCACGTCGTACAGACGCCTCTGGCCCGGAGTGAAGTCGCGTCCGATGGGGAACGTCCGCGTGATGTCGGCGCAGTAGTAGCCGACCTCGCAGCCGGCATCGATGAGCAGCAGCTCGCCGTCGCGGAGCGCATCCTCGTTGGCGATGTAGTGGAGCACGGTCGCGTTGGCGCCTCCGGCCACGATCGACGGATACGCCCACCCCGACGCGCCGCGCCGCCGGAACGTGTACTCGAGGAGCGCTTCGATCTCGAACTCGGCGCCGCCGGGCGCGGTGGCCTGCATGGCCGCGAGGTGCGCCTCGCGGGAGACCTCGATCGCCCGGCGCATCCACGCGATCTCCGCTTCCGACTTCCGCAGCCGCATCTCGTAGACGAGGGGCCCGGAGTCGATGAGGGAGGTCGGCCGATCGTTCGCGGTTCGCGGCCGCGCCGCCCACGCGGATTTGGCCATGTCCATCAGCCGGAGGTTGAACGCCTCGTCGTGGCCCAGGTGGTAGTAGAGGGCGCCGGCGTTGGTGATGCGCGGGGCGAGCTTCTCCTGCAGCTGTTCGATCGGGTACGCCGCGTCCGCGCCGAACCGCTCGATGGCGCCGTCGACGCCGGCACGCGGGCCCGTCCACGTCTCGCGATCCGGGTCACGTGGGGGGACGAAGAGCACGAATCGCTCCTCGTCGGCCGCTCCGTCGAGCACGGCGACCGCGTCCGGCTCTCCAAAGCCGGTGAGGAAGAAGAAGTTGGAATCCGGCCGGTACCGGTACTCGACGTCGTTCGCGTGGACCGCGAGCGGCGGGGCACGGAAGACGGCGATCCCGTCGCCGATCTCCTCGAAGACACGCGCGCGCCGAGCCGCCCGATCGAAGGACGGCAGCGCATCGGTCGGGTGGCTCATGGAGATTCCTTCCGCTCGTCCCCCGGGGTGGGGCTGGGGCCGGGCTCGCGCTCGGGACCGGCGAGGGTGATGATGCGCGCCTCCGGATTGCCGGTCTCGCGCAGGGAGACGACCACGCGGTCGCCCTCCCGGAGGTCGGAGACCGCGAGCTCCAGTGATCCGCTCTTGACCAGCGTCCCGGGGGCCCAGGTGACCGCGAGGCGACGGCCGGCGTCGGCCAGGACCAGCCGCTGCGCGAGGGGCTGGATCTCGAGAACCTTGCCGGAAATCCGGTTGGTGTCGGTCACCAGCGGCACCTCCTCGTGGTGCGTGGCGCTGCAGCCGGCGAGGACGCCGCAGGCGATCGCCGAAGCGACCGTCAGGAGAGGGCGAAAGCGGCCCGGCACGCCGTTGAGGCTACCGGGGGCACGGGGTGGTGACAAGGCGCCGAGGCCGGCGGGGGAGGGCCGACGGCCAGGTTTCGTCCCGGCCGGGCGTCCGTTAGACATGTCGGAACCTCCATGTTCGACGTCGTCACACTTCTCGATCTGGTTCAGCAGGGTTGGTACTCGACCTATCCCCTCATCGCGTGCTCGGTAGTCGCGCTCGCGATCGCGGGCGAGCGGTTGTGGGCGCTCCGTGGCCTCGATGCGAGGATGATCTCGCTCTCCAAGCAGATCGGCTTCCTCATGCGCCGCGGGGACACCGAGGGGGCGGAGGATCTGCTGGATCGCGAAGGGAGCGACCTGCCGCTGGGTGAGGTCTATCGCCAGCTCCTGCCGCACGCGCGCACCACCCCGGTCGAGGACCTCCTGGCGATCGCCGACGGCCATCGACTCGAGCAGTCGCAGGGGCTTCGCCGGAACATCTGGGTGTTGGGAACCATCGGCAGCGCGGCCCCGTTCATCGGGCTCTTTGGCACCGTCGTCGGCATCATGCGGGCGTTCCACAGCATGGCCCAAGCCGGTGCCGGTGGCTTCGCGGTCGTCGCGGCGGGCATCTCGGAGGCTCTGGTGGCGACGGCCCTCGGGCTCTTCGTCGCCATCCTGGCGGTCGCGGTCTACAACTACTTCCAGGTGCGGCTCGGCGAGCTCGCGACGACGATGCGCGTGGGCGTCACTCGCTTCGTCGACGGCGTGTGCGCACACAGGGGGCATGGTGGCAGTCGGCAAGTTGCCTGACGGGGACGACGGCGAGGGGATCGTCGCCGAGATCAACATCACCCCGCTCACCGACATCTTCCTCGTGCTTCTGATCATCTTCATGGTGACCAGCTCGGCGATGGTGGAGTCGGGGCCCAGCGTCAACCTGCCCGAAGCCGGGACCACCTCGAGCGAGAGCAAGGGGGTGGTGGTCACGGTCGACGAGACCGAGAGCCTCTTCGTCGACGGGAGCCCCACGGACCGCGAGACGCTCCGGCTGGCGCTCGAGGGGGCGATCGCGCAGAGCGATTCGAAGCGCGTCGTGCTCGAGGGGGATCGCTCGGTGATCCTGGCCGACGTCGTCTACATCCTGGACGAGGCGCGCAACGCGGGGGCGACCGAGGTCGCGATCGCGGCGACGCGGAGGAAGTGAGCCGAGATGGCCCGCGAAGATCTGCTCCTGGCGCCCGAGTCGCTCGAGGCCCTGATCGCCGGCTTCGGCGACCTGGCCACCGCGTTGGGGCCGCACGCGGGGGCAGGCCTCGGACGCATCAAGGCGCGGCTCGAGCAGGCCGTCTCGATGCGTGGGGACGGACGCGTCGAAGAGGCAGTCGGACAGGTCCTCACCGCGATGCAGGAGCTCGCGCAGCTCGCGACGACGCTCGACCCGGCCGAGGCACAGGCCATGCAGGCGTTGGCGTCGACTTTTCAATCGGCGCTGCGGGGCGGCAAGCCGGCGAACGCGGCCGAGTCCGTCGATGCGATGCGCGAGCGCTCGGGTGCCAAAAAGAAGCGTGGCGATGAGTTCAAGCTCTGACGCGCGATGCGCGCGAGAGAACGTCGAGAAGAGTAGGGGAAGCACACGATGGCGAAGGCAAGTGACCGGAAAGGACTTCGGACGGAAGAGTACGCGTGCTGCAAGCGCGTCCGCGCGCGGGAGATGGAGAGCATCGCGCGCGACTACCTGTCGTTTCCCGTGATCAAGAAGCTCGTGTGCCCCACCTGCAAGTTCGTGATGAAGCTCGAGGTGATGTCGCGCGAAGAAGCGGAAGCCTGGCAGCCCACCTGACGCGGTGGTGGCTTCGACCGAGACGGCGAACACACCACGGGGGGAGATCCTCCTCGCTCTGAAGCTCGGAGGCTCGCTTTCGCGGAACGACCTCGCCGTCCGCACTGGCGTCGCGGGAGACGCGTTGACGGGGGAGCTGGGTCGGCTCGTCGATGACGGCGCAACCCGAGAGGGGAGCGCGCCGGACGGGCTGACCCGCTATCGACTGACGGACGTGGGTGCCGCGAGCGCGGCAGAGCTGCTCGAGGCCGAGCGCGCAACGCTCGGCGCGACGGTCGCCTCGCTGCTCGACGAATTCGATGCGTCCAACCGTGCGCTGAAGGAGACGCTGCATCGGTGGCAGCTCCGGGCGGAGGGAAGCGCCGTCGTGGTGAACGACCACTCCGATGAGCGCTATGACGCGCGCATTCTGGGTGAGCTGGGCGACCTGATCGGGCGTGCTCGTCCGTGGCTCGATCGACTCCCCCGAGAGCGATCGCGGTACGCCCGCTATCGCGCGCGGCTCGAGGCGGCGATCGACCGCGCTGGCCAGGGAGAGCTCGACTTCGTCGCGGGGCTCGCGGTCGACTCGGCGCATGCCGTCTGGTGGCAGCTGCATGCCGACCTCCTCGCCGTCGCGGGTCGCGTCCGGGGCGAGGCCGACGCGTAGGCCAGGGCACTTTACAGGTCGAGCGCGGCATGGTTGCGAGGGGGAATGGACGTGAAGATCCGCACGATGATGGAGTCCGACCTCGAGATGACGCAGGAGCGCTTCTGCGCGGCCATGATCGCCCGCCTTCCGGCCATGGAGGACGAGACGCTCGAGCGCTACTTCGGCGCGCTCTCCAAGCTCGTCGAGAAGCTCGAAGACGAGGGGAAGAGCCTCGGCCAGGTCTTGAACGAGACGATGACGGAGGTGGCGGCCCTCGTCATGCAGGAGATGCAGCGCTCCCAATGACGCGTGGGCGGGTCGAGACGCTGCTCTCCGACGGCCGGCGCTTCGCATAGAACGGTCCTCGCGACCCTGCTACCTCTGTATTCATA
>JAUIFY010000312.1 GCA_030430245.1 bacterium
CGAAGGCGAATCGACAGAGGAGGTAGACACCCGGAACGACCAGGAACGCGAAGCCGACCAGGATCAGGCCAGTGGAGAGAGCCGCCGCGATCGCGGCATCGGCGTAGCCATCGTAGACCCGCACGACGTCACCGGGCTCGGCCCGGTCGTCCCGCACCGCCCGGAGACAGACGTACGCGAAGCCGAACGCGAGGGGCGTCGAGACCAGCGCCGCGAAGACGAAGCCCATCAACCCACCGAGGAACGGGATGCCCACCAGGCCCCAGGCCGCGGCGACGAGCGTACACACCGCGAACCCCATCACGAGCAGGGTCACCGGATGGTCCAGTAGGACCTCGAACCCGTGGCGATAGCAGTCGACCACATCGCTGCGGTTCCGTTCGTGAAGGTCGTGATTCGCGGCGTAGTCCATCGGGGTCTCCCTTTCCCTTCGTTCCCTCGTCTCGTTCGCCCGTCCGACGGCCGGGCCGAAGGGGAGAGAGTGCAAGCGCCATACCGGCGGCGGCGCGCGAAAAGCGCTGCCGTTCTCTGGCCCGCGCGGCGTTCTCCGCAGTCTTTCGACGGCAGACCGCAGTCCGAGGACTGCGCCCTCCGCAGCGGTGCTCCCTGGCGTGCCGCGTCTCAGCGCCGCTGCGCCGCGAGCTGCTGCATGACGTTCTCGAAGACCTGATCGATGGTGAAGCTCGCGGGGCGCTGGCGTGGCGGATACTGCCGCAGCGAGCCCAGGAACCGACCGACGACCTCCTGCGCCTCGAAGAGCCGCGGAACCCGATCGACCCACCACTCGTTGTACATGTTCGAGTCCGTATCCGCGCGCTCGTAGGGGTCGCGTCGCAGGTGGAACAGCTTCGGAGCCCGCAGGAAGACGAACGGCTCGCGCCAGACGTCGAACCGATGACTGCGTTGCTCGCCGAACACGGTCTTCCAGTCTCCGACCCGCGCCGCCGTCAGCAGCCCGTCGTCGTTGAAGTAGAGGAACTCTCGCCGCGGGCCGTCCTTCGATTCGCCCGTGAGATGCGGCAGAAAGTCGTACCCATCGAGGTGCACCTTGAACGTCTTGCCGCCGACCGTGTGGCCCTCCACGAGCTTCTTCTTGATGTCCGGGTCGCCCGCCGCCGCGAGCAGAGTCGGCGCCCAATCGAGATGCGACATGATCGCGTTGGAGGTCGAGCCGGCCTCGATCTTGCCCGGCCACCGAACCATCGCCGGAACCCGGTAGCCGCCTTCCCAGTTGGTGTTCTTCTCGCCTCGGAACGGCGTGTTGGCCGCGTCCGGCCACGTGTTGTAGTGCGGCCCGTTGTCGGTCGAGTAGAAGACGATCGTATCCTCGGCGATGCCGAGCTCGTCGAGCTTCTCGAGGAGATCGCCGACCTGCCTGTCGTGATCGACCATCGCGTCGCCGTAGAAGTCCTGACCGGAGATTCCGCGAATGTCGTCGGGAGTGTGCGTGCGGAAGTGCATCCGGGTCGAGTTGAACCAGACGAAGAACGGCTTGCCGGAAGCGTGCGTCCGATCGATGAAGTCCAGCGCCGCCTCCAGGAACTCCTGGTCGACCGTCTCCATCCGCTTCCGCGTGAGCGGCCCGGTGTCTTCGATCTTGCCGTCGGCCTTCGAGCGAATGACCCCTCGCGGCCCGTTGCGCTTCCGGAACCCGGGATCCTTCGGGTAATCCTCGTTCTCCGGCTCCTCCTCGGCGTTCAGGTGGTACAGATTTCCGTAGAACTCGTCGAAGCCGTGATTGGTCGGGAGGAACTCGTCCTTGTCGCCGAGATGGTTCTTGCCGAACTGACCGGTCGCGTATCCCATCGGCTTCAGCAGCTCGGCGATCGTGGGGTCCTCGGGCTGCAGGCCCAGCTCCGCCCCGGGCACACCCACCTTGGTGAGTCCGGTGCGGAACGGACTCTGGCCCGTGATGAAGGACGAACGGCCCGCGGTACAGCTCTGATCGCCGTAGTAGTCGGTGAACATCACGCCTTCGTCGGCGATGCGATCGATGTTCGGGGTCCGATACCCCATCATCCCGCGCGTGTTGATCGAGAGGTTGCTGAGACCGATGTCGTCACCCCAGATCACGAGAATGTTGGGCTTGTCCGCCGCATACGCGGACGACGACACGATCCCGCACAGGACGAGGCCGAGAATTCTCTTCATGATTCCTCCGAAGGCAGGGGGCCGCCGGACGGCGGCGGCCCGCGCACCATGGCAGACACCCGGCTCGCCGAAAAGGCGGCCCGGGAGCCGGACGTTTCCGCGCGGCTGGATGCCGTTCGGACGCGGGCTCGGGCCGGTGAGCGCATGCCCGGATCGGGAGCTTTCCTCCCACCCGGAAAACGGCGATGTTCGGTTGCATGGCCCCCCGATTCGCGTTGCCCACGGCTCTTCTTCTCGCGGCTCTGCTGGCGCTCCCCGGTTGCGGTAGCAGCGGCAGTGCCGGCTCCTCGGGAGGCGGCTCCGACGCACCTCCATCCTCGGAGCCGCCGGCGCCCGAGCCGGAGCCCGAACCGGAGCCGGAGGAGCCCTCCTGCGACGCCACGTTCGGCTCCACCTACGAGGCCATCCAGGAGGTCGTCTTCGAGCAGTACGGCTGCACGAACTCGGCGTGCCACGGCGGTGCGGCCGCGGGCGGTCTCGACCTCTCGGCGGGCGCGTCGTACGCGAGCCTCTACCAGGCGCCGTCGGCTGCATCCGAGCTCTCGCGGGTCTTTCCGGGAACGAAGGAGCGGAGCTTCCTCTGGTGGAAGCTCGTCGCCGCCACCGACGATTCCGTCGAGGTCGCGGGCTCCCCGATGCCACTCGCGCGCGCGCCTCTGAGCGACGACGCTCTCGAGCTCGTGCGACTCTGGATCCAGGCGGGAGCTCCCGAGACGGGAACCGTGCTCGACACCGAAGACCTCGTCGACGGATGCCTCCCCGAGGCGAAGCCGATCACGATCGAGCCCCTCCCTCCCCTCCAGGCGGGAGAAGGCGTCCAGCTCGTGATGCCGCCGTGGCATCTCCCCGCGTCTTCCGAAGACGAGGTCTGCTTCGCGACCTGGTTCGACTTCACCGATCAGGTACCCGACGAGTTCAAGACCGAGGACGGCAACTTCTTCCTGACCGACATGTCGGAGATCCGCCAGGATCCGTCGAGCCACCACCTCCTGGTCCAGGCGCCGATCCGATCCCTCGTCCGGGGAGAAGACGTCGACCCATCGATGGTGGAGGGATGGGCGTGCCTCGACGGCCCGCGGGCCGGGGAGACGTGCGACCCGCTCGAGGCCGATGCCTGCGGCGAGAACGGGTGGTGCACGACGCCGATCCAGTCCGCGAGCGGCTGCACGGGCTACGCACCGGCGGGCGACCTGATCACCTCGACGTTCACGGGAACGCAGCAGGCGCAGTACCGCCGCGAGAACTACCCCGGCGTCTACGGCTTCGCACCGCTTCGCGGCCTCGTGTTCTGGAACTCGCACGCGTTCAACCTGACCACGTCGGACACGAGAATGAACGCACGCGTGAACCTTCGGTTCGCGACGGACCGTCGCTATCCGTCGTCGGGCTACGGCGGCGACTTCGCCATCTTCCGGCTCATGGAGGAGGGCGCGCCGCCCTACACGGAACGCGTGATGTGTAGCGACGTCGTCGTGCCGAAGGGCGGACGACTGACCGACCTCGGTTCGCATACGCACAAGCGCGGCAAGCACTTCTGGTGGGAGCTCCCGAGCGGCGAGCACATCTACGACTCCTTCGTCTACAACGACCCGCTGCAGAAGTACTTCGACCCCCCGCTGGAGTTCGACCAGGACGATCCGGCCGAGCGTACGCTCACCGCGTGCTCCCTCTACAACAACGGTGTCGACGAGAACGGCGATCCCGACCCGGAGACCGTCACGCGTGCGTCGCGCATTCCGTACGGGATCACGCTCGGGGGGAGCAGCACGCTGCTCGGCTTCTGCGAGCCGATCCGCTGCGTGAACCCGGGCCGAACGGACGTCGACTGCGACGACGGGATCGCGAACCGGGCCGGCGACGATGCCGCGTGCGACAGCTCCCCCGGCGCCGGCGACGGCGTCTGTGACGCCTGTCAGATCATGGGCGGCGTGACGACCGAGAACGAGATGTTCGGACCGTCCGCCTCGTGGTTCGTGATCGAGTGACGACCCGCCGCACCTCCTCGGCGTAGACCCGGGAGCGGGGGGATTCTGGCGAGTCGGGCGGGCTCGCGCATTCCTCCGGCCTGCCCAGATTCGGGCAAAAAATTGGCATTGGGGCGTCCACACTGGTTGGATCCTCCGCATGGCCGGTGACACCCCCTGGGACCCCCTGGTGTCCCATCTGCTCCGGACCACGCGCCTCGACCGGCACGAGGCGGAGAAGGTGATCGCCGAAACCCTCGCCTACTTCTCCGAGCCCCTCCCCGAGTTCGTCGCAAGGCGGCACCGGGAGCTCCGCGCGGACGGCGAGCGCAACGAGGCGATCTACCGCCGCATCGCGACCGAGGTCCGAGACCGACGCTTCTCGGCGTCGCCGCTGAGCGAACGGCAGATCCGCCGTCTCATCTACGGCTGATCGCGAGCCGAACACGAACGGAGGAACCCATGTGTGGAATCGTTGGCTACGTCGGCGGACAGGACGCGGTCCCGGTCCTTCTCGAAGGGCTGCACCGCCTGGAGTACCGGGGCTACGACTCGGCCGGGATCGCCGTGCGCACCAAGACCGCGCTGAGGGTCCACAAGTCGGAGGGCCGCATCCAGCAGCTCGAGGCGAAGCTCCCGGCACGCCTGCGGGGGACGACCGGCATCGCACACACCCGCTGGGCGACGCATGGTGAGCCGAGCGACCGCAACGCCCACCCGCACGTCGACTGCGAGAGCGTCCTCGCGGTCGTCCACAACGGGATCATCGAGAACGGCACGGCCCTCCGCGCGGAGCTCGAAGCAGCGGGACACACGCTGCGGTCCGAGACCGACAGCGAGGTGCTGGCGCACCTGATCGAGGCGGCCGAGGGAGACAGCCTCGAGGCACGCGTGCGCCGCGCGCTCGCGCGGGTCGAGGGCACGTACGGGCTCCTGGTGATCGACCGGGCATCACCGGACCGCATCGTCGCGGCCCGCAACGGCAGCCCCGTCGTCCTCGGCGTCGGCGACAAGGAGATGTTCGTCGCATCCGACGTCGCCGCACTCGTCCGCCACACCGATCGCGTCGTCTACCTGGACGATCGCGAGGTCGCGTCGATCCGGCCCGGCGGATTCTCGACGACGACGCTCGACGCGAAGCCCACGACGAAGACGCCATCGCCGGTCGCGGTCACCGACGAAGCGTACGAGCGAGGAGAGCATCCGCACTTCATGCACAAGGAGATCCACGAGCAGCCCGAGGCCGTCGAGCGCGCCCTGCGCGGACGTCTCGATCGCGACTTCGGGGTCGCTCACCTGGGCGGCCTGAACCTCTCCGCCCGGGACCTGCTCGACGTCCGCCGCATCAAGCTGCTGGGATGCGGATCCGCCTTCTACGCCGGACTGGCCGGCGCCCACATGCTCGAGCGGCTGACCCGCATCCCGACCGACGCCGAGCCGGCATCGGAGTTCCGCTACCGGTGCCCGGTGATCGAGAAGGACACGCTCTACATCGCCATCAGCCAGTCGGGAGAGACGGCGGACACGCTCGCCGCCGTCCGCGAGGTCCGTCGCAAGGGGGGCCGGGTGCTCGGCATCGTGAACGCCGTCGGAAGCACCATCGCGCGCGAGTGCGATGGGGGAATCTACATGCATGCCGGCCCGGAGGTCGCCGTGGCGTCCACCAAGGCGTTCACCTGCACCCTGGTGTGCCTCGCCCTCCTCGCCATCCACCTGGGGCGCATCCGCGACCTCTCCCCCTCCGACGGCAAGCGGCTTCTCGGCGCGCTCGAGCGCCTGCCAGGCCAGATCCGGGAAATCCTGGACCGAGGTGAGGCGATCCGGGGCATCGCGCGAGGCATCATGAAGAGGCAAGATGCGTTCTTCATCGGACGCGCGGCCGGCTATGCGGTCGCGCTCGAGGGAGCACAGAAGTTGAAGGAGATCTCGTACATCCACGCAGAGGCGTATCCGGCCTCGGAGCTGAAGCACGGACCGCTCGCCCTGGTCTCGGCGAAGACGCCCACGGTGGCGATCCTGCCCGACGACGACCTGTACGAGAAGTCCCTCTCGTCGATCGAAGAGATCCGTGCCCGCCGAGGCCCGGTGATCGCGATCGCGCACGACGACGACTCCCGGGTGCGCGAGGCCGCAGACGACGTGATCGTCGTCCCGCGGAGCGAGCCCGTGCTCGACTCGATCCTGATGACGGTGCCGACCCAGCTGCTCGCGTACGAGTGCGCGGTCGGGTTGGGCCGCGACGTCGACCAGCCGCGGAACCTCGCGAAGTCGGTGACGGTCGAATGAGACGCCCCCGGGAAGACGAGGTCACGACGCGTTGAATCGCCTTCCGGTCTCCCAGGAGCCGAGCGACGCCGAGCGCCGAACCGAGGCCTGGCTCCGCGAGAACACGCTGCTCGCCTCGGCCATCCTCTTCGGAGCGAACCTGCTCCTGAAGCTCCCACGGATCCCGGAGCAAGGGCTCTGGTTCGACGAAGCCATCACTCTGAGTCACGTTCAGGGCTCTCTCGATCTGGCGCGCAGCTTCGAATCGGACGCGAGCGCGCCGCTCTACGGGATCGTGCTCCACGCCTGGAGCGCGCTGTTCGGCCCGTCGATCGGTGCGGCCCGCACGCTGTCGGCCCTCTTCTCGGCACTCACCGCACCGGGACTACTGTACTTCGGCCGAAGGTTCCTCGACGCGCGGACGGGATTGTTTGCCGCGCTCCTCTTCACCCTGTCGCGCACACAGCTCTACTACGGCCACGAGGCGCGCGCGTACTCGCTAGTCGGGCTGCTGTGCGTCGCGTCGTTCTACGCATTCCTCGCGCTTCTCGAGGAGCCGACCCGAAAACGAGTGGCGGCCGCCGCGATCGCGTCGGCGGCCCTGGTCTACGCCCACTACGTCGCCGTCTTCGCACTCTGCGCTCAGCTCCTCGCCGCGCTCTGTCTCGTCCACCTCCGAAGCCGGCCAATGCGAGCCTACGTCGTCTCTCAGGTCTTCGCCGCCGCACTGTTCGCGCCGTGTGCGATCTACCTCGGGACCCGCGCGACCCCGCTTCCCATGGCGGGCTGGATTCCCGGCCCGACGCCGGGCGACATCCTCTACGTCCTCAGCGCCTTCGCCGGCGGCCCCGTGCTCGTCGGACTCTACACGGCGGTTCTCGCGGGCGGCGCGGCGCTCGCCCGGTTGGGCACCGTACCCCCCCCCCCCCCCCCCCCCCCCCCCCCCCCCCCCCCCCCCCCCCCCCCCCCCCCCCCCCCCCCCCCCCCCCCCCCCCCCCCCC
>JAUIFY010000313.1 GCA_030430245.1 bacterium
GGTCCAGGTCGCGCTTGGCCAGCGGATCCATCATCGTGTCCATCTCGAAGTAGTGGGCATTCGAGCTGGCGACCAGCGCGCGGACCGAGTCGGGCACGAGACTCAGCGCCCGCATGATGTTCGGCACCAGGTTCTGGCCCCCGTACATGTCTTCCTCGGGGCCGACCGCGTCCTCCGCGGCGACCATCGGCACCCACGCTTCGCCCGGCCTCGCACCCGCCGGTCGATGGCGCGTCGGCTCGCCCGGCCGGGGCTCCGGAATCTCGGCGACCGGCACCCCGAGGGCCCGGGCGAAGAAGTCGAGCCCGGCCGTCATCGTGACCACCCCGACGAGCTCGACGTACTTCTCGACGGCAAGCCCCCCGCCGACGACCGAGTCGAACCAGGGCTTCGAGAGGCGCGCGGGATCGGTGCGGATGCGATGCGCCACGTCGACCACGCTCTGCGGAAGCGCTCCGAGCGTATCGTGGTCACCCCGTACCGCGTTCGGAGAGACCGCCTCCTTGCGTGCGAGACACAGCGCACACGTCGCTCCGTTCCGGCTCTCGCGCGCGAGCGCGACGCGCTCGGCTCCGGTCCACCAGGTGCCGGGTCGGGCGATGTGGTCCAACATCGCCGCCTGAGCCTTCTGGAGCTCCTCGCGAACGGGAACGCCGGACCGGCCGTACTCGAGGGCGCTCATGAAACGGGAGGGTACGAGCTTCGCGCGGACGCGGTCAACCGCGGCCCGCGGGAGCACGGTCCGACTTCGGACACGAGTCGGGACGGTACGCGCGAGGGCGCCGCGGCCCACGAGACTCCGCGGCCGGCCGGCGACGCCCCGATCCGCGCGGGGGACGGCGGTCAGCTCAGAGAGACGCGCGTGCCGTCCTGCGCGGCGACGTACGCCGCGTACACGACCCGCGTCGCCTCGAGTCCGAGCCACCCATCCGCCGCGGTCTCCCCACCCGTGCGAACGGCATCGGCGAACGCCTGACACATCGAGAGCTGCCCGGACGTCCAATCCTCGTTCGGCATCGCGGTCGTCCAGCCCGCGCCACCGTCGACCTTCTCCATGAAGTAGGCGTCCCCGAAGACGTCGCCGTCGGGCGCGTAGGACCGCAGCATGTCGTTGGGGCTCATGTTGACCTTCAGATGCGCGTTCGAGCCGTAGAGCTCGAGCTTGCTCTCCATCCCCCCCAGGACGGCGTCGCTTCCGTAGGCGACGCCTCGCGAGCCGTCCTCGAACTCGAGGATCGCGCAACCCCAGTTCTCGACGTCCTGCCATCCCGTCGCGACCCGCAACGGAGCGCCCTCGGCTGCCGCGGTGAGGTCGGCCACGTCGGCGCGCACCGCCGCCGGTCGGATCGGGGTTCCGGTGCGACGGATGCCCTCGGCGCGCTTCAGATCGAGCATGGCTCCGATCGGGTGCGCGCCGAGGCGCAGGAGCGCGCCACCGCCCGCGTGTCGCCACGCCTTCGAGTACGGGGAGTGCGAGCCGTTGTGACACTCCCACCCGCGCATCTCGAGAAGGGCCGTGTCGCCCTCGGCCAGGAGCCCCCGCGCACGCACGTAAGCCGGAGCGTAGAGCCAATTCTCGCCATAGAAGAGGCGCACCCCGGCCTCGGCCGTCGCGTCGACCATCGCCCGCGCGTCCGCCTCCGCCACGCGCCACATGTCGCGGCGGTCGCGCCCCGCGATCTCCGCGTCGGTCGCCTCGTCGTCGAGATCCTGACCGACGTACGCCGCCATGGGCTTCGTGCAGAGCACGTGCTTGCCGGCGCGCGCCGCGGCCTCGGTCAGCGGCCGATGCGCGAGATTCGGTACGCACAGGTCGACGAGGTCGATCTCCGGGCTCGCGAACAGCTCCTCGGCCGTCTCGAACGTTCGCGGAACGTCGTGTCGCCCGGCGTACTGCGCCGCGCGCTCCGGCCGTCGCGCGGCGACGCCCTCGATGCGAGCGCCCCGCGCCACCGCCCAGCAGCGCGCCCGTGTCTCCGCGAGGAACCCGGCGCCGACCACGCCGACCCGGACGTCGCTCACGAGGGGGCGTCCGGCATCAGCGCCGCGGCCGAAATCGAGCCGGTCATCACGCCACCGCTGGTTCCGCCATCGGTGTAGAGGTTCTCCCCATTGATGTAGCTCGCGAGATCGCTGCCGAGGAAGGCGAGGATCCAGGCTTGCTGCTCGGGCGTCGCGTCCCCGCCCAGAGGGCGCGGGTAGCGGTCCATGTAGCTCTTCCCGGCCGTCTCGACGAAATCGGGCATCATCGGCGTCGCGGTCGGCCCCGGGCTGATGCAGTTGATCCGCACCCCCGTTTCGGGAGCGAGCGTCGCACCGCGCTGCAGGGTGTAGAAGATCGTGCACATCTTCGAGAACGCGTATGCGTTGAAGCCGGGCTGATCCGTCTTCGCCTCGATGGCGCGCCGCTGCTCGTCCCGGCTCGACAGCGCCAGGAACTCGGCCAGCTCCGGCATCGACGCGAGGTAGCCCATGCCCGCCGCAGACGAGATCGTCGCGATGGCGCCTCCCTGCGGCATGTGCGGCACGCAGGCCTCCACGGTCTCGCGGAGACCGAGGAAGTTGACGAGGATCACGTCGAAGTCCGGGTGCACCGGACTGAGTCCGGCACAGTAGAAGAGAACGTCGATCGGACCGTTCGCCGCCACCGCGTCGACGGCGCTCCGCACGGCCGCGTCGTCCCGGGCATCGACCTCGCGGAACTCGTCGATGGCGATCTCGGGCCTCTTGATGTCGAACCCGGTCACGTGCGCGCCGAGCTCCTTCACGATCGTCGCGGTGGCGGCACCCATGCCCGAGAAACAACCGGCCACGAGAACGCGCTTTCCGTCATAGCTCAGAGGATTGTTCATGCTGGTCTCCTGTTGGGCTTTGGCTGCATTGCTAGTATGGGACTCCGTCGCGAGCAAAGCGCCGCCCCGGACTCCCCCATGGACCTCGGATTCACCGAAGAGCAAGAAACCCTGCGCGACAGCGCGCGGGCATTGGTCGCCTCCGAGACGTCCGCGACCCTGGCACGCGAGCCGGCAGCCCCCCCCGTCGACGCGGTCTGGACGAGGATGGTCGAGCTGGGCTGGCCGGCCGTCACGATCGGCACGGAGCACGGCGGTGCCGGCATGGGCCCGGTGGAGCTCGCCATCCTCCTCGAAGAGGTCGGCCGCGGCGTCGTCCCGGGCCCTCTCCTCGCCACCGCCGGACTCTACGTGCCGGCTCTTCGCGCGGCACCCGCGGGGCCGGCACGCGACGAACGGCTCTCGGCCGTGGCCTCCGGACGGACCGGCACGCTCGCCCTGACCGAGGAGGCAGGATCGTGGTCGTGGGACGAGCTCGCGACGACGGCCGTTCCCCGCGGCGACGGCTACGAGATCACCGGGCGGAAGCAGGCCGTCGTCGAGGGCACGCATGCGGACGAGCTGATCGTCGTCGCGCGAGCGCCCGACGGCCCCGGCCTGTTCGCGGTCGCGCGCGATGCCGTGGACGCCGTGGCGATGAACGCGGTCGACCCGAGCCTCCGACTCGCGACGATCGTGCTCGATCGGGTCCCGGTCGAGCGCGACCAGGTATTCGCGGTCTCTCACGACGCGAAGGTGGCGCTCGGGAGCGCCCTCGACGAGGCGCTGGTCGCCGTGTCGAGCCTGAGCGTCGGCGTGTGCGGCGGCATCCTCGAGCGAACGATCGAGTACGCGAAGACCCGCAAGCAGTTCGGCCACGCGATCGGTGCGTTCCAGGCCGTGAAGCACAAGCTGACCGACATGTACGTCGCGGTCGAGCGCGCTCGCTCGCTCGCCTACTTCGGCGCCCTCACGGTTGCCGAGAACGACCCACGGCGGCCCACCGCTGCGGCGATGGCCAAGGCCGCGGCCGGCGACTGCCAGCGCATCGCCGTCCAGGACGGACTCCAGCTCCACGGTGGAATCGGCTACACCTGGGAGTTCGACCTGCAGCTCTATCTCAAGCGCGCGACGGCGCTCGAGGCACTGCTCGGCTCGTCGCGCTTCCACCGGCGCCGAATCGCCGAACAGCTCGGCCTGAAGACCGGCGCCTGAGCGTCCTCCGCGTGGGCCGAAGACCGGCGTCTGAGCGTCCTCAGCGTGGCAGACCGAGCACGCGCTCCGCGACGATGTTGCGCTGGATCTCGGACGTGCCGCCCGCGATCGTCCCGCTGAAGCTCAGCAGGTAGCGGATCGCCCACGAGATCGGATCCCGCCGGTGTGCGCCCGCCGAGCGGTCCACCGGCGCGGGCAGAGCCGCATCGAGACCCCGCTCGCCGAGGCATTCCATCCCCACCCGGTTCAGCCGCCGGGCCGACTCGGAGCCGACCAGCTTCAAGATGGACTGCTCCGGCGACGGCTTGCCGTCGGCCAGCTTGCGCACGCCCTGGTATCCCATGCAGCGAACGGCCTGCGCGTCGATGTAGAGCGACACGAGCTCGTCCGCGTCGACCGGGTCGAGCTCGCCCTCGGCTCGGGCCTGCGCGAAGAGCGCGTCGATACTCGAATCGAGGGCCGACGCATAGCTGATCCAGAGCATCCCGCGCTCGTGCCCGAGCGAGCGCGTCGCGATGGACCATCCCTCCCCCTCGCGACCCACCAGATTCGCCTTCGGGACCCGCACGTCGTCGAGCAGGACCTCGTTGAAGTCGGTGTCGTCGAGCGAGGCGAGGCTGGGAAGCGGGCGACAGGAGACGCCGGGCGTGTCCATCGGGATGATGAGGACACTGATGCCGTGGTGCTTCTTGGGACCCGACGCGTCGGTGCGGACGAAGCAGAAGCAGAAGTCCGCGTGGTGCGCCCCGGAGGTCCAGATCTTTCGCCCCGAAACCACGAAGTCGTCACCGTCCGCCACGGCGCGCGTCGCGAGGGCCGCGAGGTCGCTCCCCGCCTCCGGCTCGCTCATCCCGAGGCACGCGGCCAGATCGCCCCGAAGGATCGGGAGCGCGAGCGTCTGCTTCTGCTCCTCACTTCCCAGATCGAGCAGGGTGGGCGCGATGATCGAGACCCCTTGCGGGTTCGTGGTCCGCGGCACCGAATAGGCGGCGAACTCCTCGTGGTAGACCATCTGTTCGATGGTGTTGGCGTTGCGCCCACCCAGCTCCGGCGGGGATCCGGGCAGAAGCCACCCTGCGTCGAAGAGTCGCTTCGCCCATGCCGAAGCCCACGCCGGCACGTGCGCCGAGCTGAGCGCGGGATCCGCGGCCATCTCGTCGTCGGAAGGACGGTTCGCGTCGAGCCACGCGCGCAGATCGGTGCGAAACCGCTCCGTGTCTTCTCCGAATCGGAGCTTCACTTGAGTGCCTCCTCGTGATGTACCGCTTGTGCTGTATACGATTCGCCAGTCGACGACCACGGGAGCATGCGAATGGCCGAGTTCTTCGAAATCGAACGCCGAGACCACATTGCGACGATCTCCTTCGACCGGCCACCGGTGAACGCACTCACCCCCGACGTCTTCCGAGAGATCGCCGAGGTCTTCCGCGACGTGGCGCGCGACTGGGACACCCGGGTCGTGGTCTTTCGGTCCTCGGTCGACCGCGCCTTCTGCGCGGGTGCCGATCTGAAGTCGCGTGGGACCGAGGCGGCCCCGGTCCCCTCGCCCACCGATCCCGGGAGCGTCGCTCGCGATGGAATGTGGGCCATCCTCGACTGCCCCGTTCCCGTGATCGCGGCGGTCAACGGACCCGCCCTCGGCGGCGGCCTCTGCCTCGCGGCGGTTTCGGACATCATCGTGGCTTCGGAGCGCGCGACGTTCGGCTGCCCCGAGATCGGCGTGGGCCTCCTTGGCGCGGGAGCCCACTTGAAGCGGATGGTGGGCCCCTACCGGATGCGCGAGCTGTACTTCACGGGACGGCAGGTGACGGCGGCCGAGATGTACGAGATGGGCGGACTCGCCCGAGTCGTGCCCCACGAGGCCCTCGACGACACGGCGCGCGAAATCGCGACCGAGATCGCCGCCAAGAGCCCCCCGGCGGTCCGCCTCGCGAAGGAATCGCTCAATCGGACCGACGAGATGCCGTTCCGAGACGCCTATCGCACCGAGCAGGACTACACGGCCCGCCTCGAGAGGTACGCGGATTCCGAGGAAGCGATGGCCGCGTTTCGCGAGAAGCGTTCCCCGCGCTTCCGCGGCCGCTGATCGCGGTCACGCGCTCACCCGTCGCCAGTCGCCGGCGGGACGAGCGGCCCCTCGGGGCGCCGCCCCACGGTCATGCGGGTGATCGTCTCGATCTCCTGACGGGGAGAGGACTGCGGATCCTTCTCGAGGAACGAAACACCCTCCGCCTCGGCTCCGGGGACGGGCTTGCGCTCGACCCGCTCGACGGAGATCCCCCGGCCCGGCGCGGATCGCTCGAACTCCTCGATCGCCTCCTGCACGTCGTAGTCCACGAAGAACGAGCGTGACGTGTCGATCCGCACGTGCGCGCCATCCGGAAGCTCCGCGAGCGATCGAATGATCGCACCCTTGTTGAGAAAGGTGACCTCCTCCGCGAGCTGCATGGTGAAGACCTCGTGCCCCGCGACGTTGCCGCGATCGACCATGTGGAGGAAATGCGAGTTGAGGTAGTTCCGACTGAGGATCACGAAGATCGCGACCGCGAGCCCGAGCCCGATGCCGACCAGAAGGTCCGTGAAGACGATGCCCGCTACCGTGACGACGAACGGCACGAACTGAGCGGGACCGAGACGATACATCTCCTGGAACAGCGCCGGCTTCGCGAGCTTGTAGCCGACGACGAGGAGAATGGCCGCGAGCACCGCGAGTGGCACCAGGTTGAGCAGCTCCGGCAGGGCGAGCACGGTGACCAGGAGAAGGATGCCGTGCAGGATGGCGGAGAGCTTGGTGCGCCCGCCGGATTGGATGTTGGCCGAGCTCCGTACGATCACCTGCGTGATCGGCAGGCCACCGACGAAACCGGACAGCACGTTTCCGGTGCCCTGGGCGAGGAGCTCGCGGTTCGTCGGCGTCACCCGCCCTTCCGGGTCGAGCTTGTCCGTCGCCTCCACGCACAGCAGCGTCTCGAGACTCGCGACCACCGCGATCGTGGCGGCCGTCAAGAGCACATTCGGATTCCCGATCTGACTCCAATCCGGGAACGTCAGGAGGCGCCCGGCCTCCGACCACGACTCCGCCACCCACAACGGCGCCACCAACAGCAACGTTGGCGACCACGGTTCCAACCACCACCGTCCCCACAACGACAGTGCCGACAACGGTTGAACCCACCGGCAGCCTGACCGAAACACCGGTGCCGACACCGACCCGTCCGCCCACAGTGAGCGATATTATCCGCCCTCTGTTGGGTGCCGGAACCACCAGTCCCGCGTTGGATGTCAACGGTGACGGGTTCGTGGACTC
>JAUIFY010000314.1 GCA_030430245.1 bacterium
TCGCGGTCGACCGCCGCGAAACCGAAGGGCAGGAAGGCGTAGCGCGCCATGTTGAAGGCGGCCCGCGCCCAGGGAATGCCGATGATGGTGATCGCCATGATCACAGCGGCGAGCAGCCACCCGACCCCCTCAAGGCGACGATCATCGCCGAGGAGTTCAAGGCGGCGAAGGTACCCGGGGAGCTCGCGAGCCAGGGAACGGCCATGCTGATCCCGACGCTCCTCGCCCACGGCACGGAGGAGCAGAAAGAGACGTTCGTCGAGAAGACGCTCCTCGGCCACATCCGCTGGTGTCAGGGCTACAGCGAGCCCGGCGCCGGAAGCGATCTCGCATCGCTCCGCACGAGCGGCGTGCTCGAGGGCGACCACTGGGTCGTGAACGGCCAGAAGATCTGGACGTCGAACGCGCGCGAGGCCGATTGGATGTTCGCCCTCGTGCGCACCGAGCCCGACGAGCCCAAGCACGACGGCATCAGCTACCTGCTGATCGACATGAAGACCCCCGGCATCGACGTCCGGCCCCTGCGCCAGATGGACGGGGACGCACACTTCAACGAGGTCTTCTTCGACAACGTGCGCGTGCCGCGCGACAGCATGATCGGCGAGCGCGGGCAGGGCTGGTACGTCAGCCGGTCGACCCTCAAGGCCGAGCGCGCGCTGATCGGCAACGCCTCGATGGCCCGCCGCACCTTCGACGGAGCCGTCGCGCTCGCGAAGATGACCAACGTGCGGGGCCGACCGTCGATCGAAGACCCCGTGATTCGCGACCGCCTGGCCGATCTCGAGTCGCGCATCCTCGCGGCCGAGTACAACGGCTTCCGGCTTCTCACCGAGAGCGCGAAGGGGCACGACGGCGGTCTCGCGGGGCTCGTCACCAAGCTCCACACGTCGACCCTGGCCCACGAGGTCTCGAAGCTCGCGATGGACATCTCGAGCGACGCCGCCCTCCTGGCGCCCGGCGAAGCGAAGGCACCCTTCGCCGGGATGATGGTCCAGTCGTACATCATGTACTACGCGCTCGCGATCGGCGGCGGCGCGCCCAACATTCAACGCAACGTCATCGGCGAGCGCGGACTCGGACTGCCCCGCGACCCGAGGCGGTAGGAGGATCGGCATGGACTTCGGCCTCTCGGAAGAGCAGACCCTCCTCCAGGACACGATCAAGAAGTTCGTCGAAGCGGAATGTCCCACGACACGCGTCCGCGAGATCATGGAGAGCGACGACGGGCACGACGCCGCTCTCTGGCGCGGGCTCGCCGAGCTCGGCGTCGCCGGCATGACGATCGACGCGGAGCACGGGGGCGCGGGCCTCGAGCTTCTCGACCTCGCACTCGCAGCGGACGTCCTGGGTTGGGCCGCTACGCCGGGCCCCTTTCTTGCGAACGCGATCGCGACCGCCGCCCTCGGAGCGAGCGACGAAGGCGCGCGCAAGCGCTGGCTGCCCGCCATCGCCACCGGCGACGCGATTCTCACGCTGGCCGTCGGCGAAGGCATCGGCGAGTGGGACGCTGGCGCCCTGCAGACCCGCGCGTCGGGCGGCGCCATCACCGGAGAGAAATCCCTCGTCCCCTACGCGCAGATCGCCGATGCGGTCCTCGTCGCGGGCGTCGACGACGACGGCCCCGGACTCTGGGAGGTCGAGCGCGGAGCCTCGGGCATGGAGATCACGCCGCTTGCCGGCAACGACCACACGCGCCGGGTCGCCCACGTCCGTTTCGACGGCGCTCGCGCGACGAAGATCGCCGCGGGCCGCACGGCAGCCGACCAGGCTCGCGACGTCGGGCTCGTGCTCCTCGCCGCCGACGCGTCGGGGGGAGCCCACCGATGCCTCGAGATGACCACGCAGTACGCTCTCACCCGCGAGCAGTTCGGCCAGGTCATCGGGGCCTTCCAGGGCGTGAAGCATCAGCTCGCGAACCTCGCGTGCGAGCTCGAGCCGGCCGTCTCCCTCTGGTGGTACGCCGCGCACGCCTTCGACCACATCCAGGACAAGTCGCAGCGACACGCCGCGCTCGCCAAGGCGCTCCTGACGGATCTCTACGACACGACCGTCCGCTACGGGATCGAGCTCCACGGCGGAATCGGCTTCACGTGGGAGTACGATCTCCACCTCTGGTTCCGTCGGGCGATGTTCGACCGTGCGTTTCTCGGCGAGTCGAGCTACCACCGCAGGCGTGCGGCCGACCTCGCCGACTGGTGAGCGCCATGATCGAACGGCATCACTACTTTCGATTGACCAAGGAATACGCCACGCCCGAGGGCCGTGCCGACACGGCGGGGCGGACGTTGGCCGCGCTCTCCTCCCTGCCGGGAGTCCGCGGGATCTCCGTGGGCCTTCCGGCCGACGAGCACGCAGAGGCCGCGTGGGATCTCTCCGTCACGCTCCGGTTCGACAGCCTGGACGACGTCGAGGCCTACCGAGCGGACCCCGCCCACCGGAAGTTCGTGGACGAGGTGCTCGGTCCGCGCATCGCCGTGAAGAAGATCTGGAACTTCACCATCACGGACGGGAGCGCCACCGACTGACGCTCTCGCGCCGGGAGTGCCCGGCGTGAACGGGGGGTTCGAGCTCCTCGCGGTCGCGCTGCTCTACTGGCTCCCCGGGGCCGGGCTCGTCGCATTCGCGTGGCCCGAGCTCCACGCGGACCACCGGCACGACCGCCTGTCTCGCTTCGCCGTCGCGGTCGCGACGAGCCTCTCCGTGCGGCCGCTGCTGCTTCTGTGGTGCAAGACCGCGGGCATCGCGGCGGGCCCGTGGCTCGCCTGGTCGCCGGGTCTCGTCGGCGGCGCCCTCCTCCTCGCGACGACCGTGCGACGAACGCGACGCGGCACGCCGGCGCCGCACGCCCGGGCCGGAGCCGGGGTGGGCTGGGTCGATCTCGTCCTGGTGGCGACGATCGGGATGGTGGTCCTGTCCCGATGGCTTGCGGTTCGCGGCCTCGTCGTGCCCGCGTGGGGCGACTCGGTGCAGCATTCCTTCGTCACGCAGCTCCTCGTCGAGAATCGTGGACTCTTCGAGAGCTGGGCGCCGTACGCACCGATGGAGAGCCTGACCTATCACTTCGGCTTCCACTCCGTTGCCGCCGCCTGGTCGGAGATCACCGGTGCCGACGCGCCGACGGCCGTGCTCTGGGTCGGACAGCTGACGGGCATCGCGGCCGTCCTGACCCTCTATCCGCTCGCGCTCGAGCTGACGGACGGGCGGCGGGCGGCGGGCGCCGTCGCGCTGATCGTCGCGGGATGCGTCTCCCCGCTACCGGCCTTCTACGCGAGCTGGGGCCGCTACACGCAGCTGGCCGGACAGGCCCTTCTGCCGGTCGTCGTGCTGTTGCTCGACGTCGTGTGCTTCCGGCCGACGCGGAGTCCGGCGCGCCGGCTCCTGCTGGCGGCCCTACTCTCGGCCGGCCTCGGTCTCACCCACTACCGGGTCGCGCTCCTCGCCGCGACCGCGTTTGCGGTCTGGCCCGTCGCCGCGCTGTGGCGGTGGCGGGCGACGCCCGGCGAGTGGCTCTGGCGAGCAGGCGCGGTGGTCGCGATGGGCGCCGGAGCCGTCGTGCTCGTCGCCCCCTGGCTCGGCGTACTCGACGACGGACTCCTCCTCGCGGTGCACGGACGCATCGCCGCGATCGATCCGGCCGTCTTCTCCTGGTCCGACGCCTGGCGTGCGTGGAGCTCCATCCCCACGGGACTCTCCTTCCCGACCCTGGCGATCCTCGGTCTGACGGCGGCCGCGGGGATCGCCCTGCGCGACCGGGCGGTCTTCTTGATCCTCGCGTGGTCTGCGACGGCGCTGCTGGCGACGAATCCGTTCTCCCTCGGACTTCCCGGAATGGGCTTCGTCACGAACTTCGCGATCGGAATCGCCGCCTACGTACCGATCGCGCTGCTCGTCGGCGCGGTGGCCGCACACCTCGTACCGCTCGCGGAGCGCCGGGCGGGCGGCCGCGCGGCACTGGCCGGCGCCCTCCTCCTCGCCGGCGGCCTGGGCTTCCCCGCCCGCGCCCGCCCCGTCGCGGCGGAGTTCCAGCTCGCCACGCCCGCCGATCTCGAGGCGTTCGCGTGGATCCGCGAACACACCCCGGCCGACGCACACTTTCAAGTCGACGTCGGTCTCGGGTACGAGGGCAAGACCGCCGTCGGGACGGACGGCGGCTGGTGGCTCCCGCTGTTCACGAGGAGGAGCTCGACCCTCCCGCCCTTGCTCTACGCGTCGGAGCGCATGGACGAGAAGCTGCGCCACGACGTCTGGGTCCTCCCCACGTGGATCCGGCGATCCGCCAAGACGCCGGAGATCTACGCGAAGGCGTCGCATCGGAACTACTGCTACCAGGGCGTCACCCACGTGTACGTGGGCGACAAGCGCGGGGCGATCGGCCCGAACGACACTCCCCTTCTCCGCCCCGAGTGGCTCGCACGGAACCCCGCGCTCACACTCGTCCACGAGACGGGCCGCGCCCAGGTATGGCGCTTCGACCGCTCGTCGTGTGGGAACTGGCGGCAAAATATGCGACCGAAGACCTGACCATGCAGCGCCCTCTCCGTCTCGCGACCTGCTTCGCGCTTCTTCTGCTCCTCGCTGCCGACGGTCCGGCTCGGGGGCAGGACGCGACGCCCACTCCGGGCGCGGAGGCATCCGCGCCGGTCGCCGGCGAGACCGACGGCGAGGCCCCGGCGCCCGCGGAGAGCGCGGCGCCTCCGGTGCCGCCCCGGGCGTCGAAGATCGCCGAGCGACTGCAGTCGACCTCGGCACAGCTGCGACAGCTCCACGGCCAGATCAGCGAAGACAAGGGCGTGGAGGAGATCAACAGGGCGTTTCCTCCGCTCAAGAAGCGGCTCGACCACCTGAACGAGGAGCAGGACGAGCTGCTCGAGCCGCACTCCGGCCTGAAGACCCTCCACGACATCGAGAACGAGTGGAAGGACGCCTCGGTTCAGCTCAAGACGTGGACCGACGTCCTGACCGAGGCCGCGAGCAAGCTCGACGAGATCCTCGCCTCGCTGCAGGCGTTGATCGACGAGTGGTCGCTGGTCAAGGAGCGCGCCGACGAGGACGACCTGCCCGACACCGTCGTGCAGCGGGTCGACACGACGCTCCAGGAGCTGTCGGCGACGGAGGACGAGGTCCGAACGCGGCGCGCCAACGTCCTCGAGCTGCAGAACGCGGTGTCCGAGGAGACAGTGGACGTCGCGACCGTTCTCGACCTCGTCGACCAGGCGCGACGGGAGCGCCAGGAGCGCCTGCTCAGCTCGGAACGCCCTCCACTGTGGGCGATGTTCACCGACTTCGACCTGAAGACGCCCGTATGGCGCCAGATCTTCGACGAATGGGTCGAAGATGCCCAGGCCATCGCCGTCTACGCCCGCGACCACTGGGAGCCGTTCGCCTGGCAGCTGCTCCTCACCGTGGCCGTCGCGTTCGTCGTCGGATCGCTCGATCGTCAGAGTCGACGGACGAGCTTCCAGGATCCCGCTCTCGCGGCCGCCGCGCGGGTTCTCCGCCGTCCCCTCTCGGCGGCGATCCTCATCTCGGCCTTGGCGACGCCCTGGCTCCATCCGCTCGCTCCGCGGGGCCTTCTCGAGTTCGTCGGACTCGCCATCATCCCGCCCGTGTACCGCCTCCTGCCGGACTCGTTCCGCGACCGTCGGGACGGAGCTCTGGCCTTCGTCGCGGCCCTCTACCTGTTCGGCTCCCTCGCCGGTCAGGTCGATCGGGCGTCGGACGTGCACCGCGTCTTCATGTTCGTCGAGGCGAGCCTCGGCCTCGTCGTCCTTCACCGCTTCTTCAGGCCCGCCGCCGATCGACCTCCGTCGATCTGGTCGTTTCTGCTTCGGATCGGCCGTCGCATCCTCATCCTCGGGCTCGCCGTCGCGATCTTCGGCAATCTCGTCGGCAGCGTCGGTCTGTCGGATCTCTTCACGACCGGGTTCCTGAACGCGGGATTCATGGCCGCCCTTCTCTACGCGGCCGTCCGCGTCCTCGAGGGCGTCATGATCATGCTCCCGCGGACCGGCGCGCTCGGCACCATCGATCTCGTCCGACGCAACGCGCCGATGTTCGCCCGACGCGGCATCGGTCTGGTGCGCCTCGGAGCGGTCGTCGTCTGGGCGGGCTGGGTCCTCCGGTTCTTCCAGATACGGGAGCAATTCACTCTCGCTCTCTCCCGGGCCATGAGCGCGACCTGGCAGATCGGCTCCCTGGAGCTGTCTGCGGGGAACCTGCTCGTGTTCATCGTCGCGATCACGCTGACGATCGCGACGGCGCGCTCCCTGCAGTTCATCCTCCGCTACGACATCCTGCCCAAGCTCGATCTGCCGAAAGGCGTTCCCGGGGCGATCTCGTCGGCCACCCAGTACACCGTCCTCGGGCTCGGATTCCTGGTGTCGCTCGCCGTCGCGGGAGTCGATCTCGGCAGCATCGCGCTCGTCGCCGGCGGCCTGGGCGTGGGCATCGGCTTCGGTCTCCAGAACATCGTCAACAACTTCGTCTCGGGCCTGATTCTGCTGTTCGAGCGCCCGGTGCGCGACGGCGACTTCATCCAGGCGGCCACGACCTTCGGCGAGGTGAAGCGCATCGGCTTCCGGTCCAGCACGATCCGGACGTTCTTCGGCGCGGAGGTGATCGTCCCGAACGCCGACCTGATCTCGAGCAACGTGACCAACTGGACGCTGTCCGACGCGAACCGCAACCAGGAGCTGCCGGTGCGAGCGGCGTACGGAGGCGACCCTCAGCAGATCATCGATCTGCTGGTCGAGGTCGCCGCCGCTCACGAGAACACGCTGGAGGACCCCCCACCCAACGCGTTCTTTCTGGCGTTCGGCGAGAACACGCTCGAGTTCTCCCTGCGCTTCTGGACCCGGTTCGACGTCGGCTTCTCGACGCGGAGCGCCGTCGCGGTCGCCGTCGAGCGCGCCCTTCGCGAGGCGGGCCTTGCGGCACCCGTTCCGCATCGCGTCGTCCGACTCGCGCGTGAGCCGCCGGACGGCTCCGCGGCCTGAGGCGGCGATGGACAGGTCTCACCTCACCGAAGAGAATCGTCGAATGCCCGTTCGCGCGACCGTCCTCGTATCGATCGCCGTCGCCCTCCTCCTCGGTGTCGGCGGATGCGCCGGCACCTGGGAGGGCCTGAAGCGCGACTCCGAAGGGCTCTTTGGCACCGAGTCCGAGACGGACGTCGTGGCCGACGCGCAGCGACTCCTGAACGAGAAGGGCTACGACGCGGGACCGGCCGATGGGCTCGTGGGACCTCGAACGACCCGCGCCGTCCTCGCGTACCAGGCCGATCA
>JAUIFY010000315.1 GCA_030430245.1 bacterium
CGTCGATGAGCAGGTCGTCGCCGACCGAGACGTCACCGGGCAGCCCGGCGTACGTCGTGCCGACGATGGCGTCGCCCCCGATCGACACGCAGGTCGATTGGCCCATGCCGGCCGCGGTGAGCGTCGAGGCGATCTCGGTCGTCATGCCGCCCGATCGCGACATGATGCCGATCGGACCCTTGGTGTACGCCTGGCGCGTATTGGCCGCCGGGCCGCCGACCCCGCCCATCTTCGCCTCGTTGGGCGAGATGATGCCGAGGCAGTTCGGTCCGATGATGCGCGCGCCCCGCAGGTTGGCGAGCTCGACCGCCTGGGCGACCTCGCCCCGCGGCACGTTCTCCGTGACGACGACGATCAGCTTGATCCCATTCTCGAGCGCCTCGAACATCGCGTCGGCCGTGAACTTGGGCGGCACCGACACGATGCTCCCCTCGGGTTGCCCGACCTGTTCGACGACGTCGCGGACGCAGTCGAACACGGGTACGCCGTAGACGTCGCGACCGGCGCGACCCGGCGTCACGCCTCCGACGATCTTCGCTCCGTAGTCGAGGTTCTCGCGCGTCAGGTTCACGGCCTCACGGCCCGTGATGCCCTGCACGATGAAGGTGGTGTCTTTGCGAATCAGGATGGACATCAGCTTGCCTTCAGCTTGGCGACGGCGCGGCCGGCCGCTTCGTACATGGAGACGGAGCGGTCGCAGTACTCGACTCCGTACTTCGCGAGGATCTTGAAGCCTTCTTCCTCCCATGAGCCGGGAATGCGGAAGATCGAGATCACCTCGCCCGGATCCTTGCCCGCTTCGATGCAGCCCTTGATGACCCCGCGGGCGACGATGTCGACCCGTGTGTTCGAGACTACGTTCATCATGACGGCGATCTTCGTCACGCCGGGCTTGCCGAGGATCAACTTCGTGAGGTTCCGAACCTTGTTGACCGACGGGTTGCCGCCGATCTCGCAGTAGTTCGCCGGCTTCCCCCCGTGGTTGCGGACCGCATCGAAGAGCGTGAGAGAGCCGCCGCCCGCACCGATGATCAGGCCGAGGTCTCCGTCGAACTCGACCACGTTCCCCGCGACGCCGCGGT
This sequence comes from bacterium, assembly GCA_030430245.1. Lineage (GTDB taxonomy): Bacteria > Desulfobacterota > Binatia > UBA12015 > UBA12015 > VGTG01. The sequence continues at coordinate 1,083 of JAUIFY010000315.1, forward strand.
GATCGACCGCGTTCAGGCGGGCACCCTCGAGCTCGAATGGCGTCGGTGGTCGCGCCTGGCGCGTCTCGTCGTCGCCGATGCCCAGCTCTTTCAGGAGCGCCGCGTGCTTACCTCGCGCCTCGGCTTCCATGTCGACGTGGCCGTCGAGCACGATGAAGCGCCCGTTCTCGAGCTTGCCGACCGGATTGATCTCGGCGAGCGTCAGGTCGTACTCGAGGAAGAGCTTCGCCAGCTCGTAGACGATCGGCGTGAGGCGATTGAGATCACTGCCCGTCACTCCGGTCTTGCCGATCGCCGCCTTCGCGACTCGCGGCGTGAGCGGGAGGAACGTCGAGAAGTGCGTTCGAGAGAGATGCTCGGGATGCGACTCTGCGACCTCTTCGATGTCGATGCCGCCCATGTCGCTGAACAGGAGAACCGGCAGCTTCTTGCGGCCGTCCCAGGTCACCGACACGAAGTACTCCTGGACGATCTTGCTCTTCGACTCGATGAGGACCGACCGCGCCTTCTCGCCCTTCACCACGATGGGAAGCACGTGCTCGAACTTCTCGGCGGCCTCGTCGGGGGTGTCGGCGAACTGCACGGCGCCCGCCTTCATGCGCCCGCCCGAGAGCACCTGGCTCTTCACGACGACCGGTCCGCCGATCTTCTCGGCGGCGGCGCGGGCCTCCTCCTTGCTGTTCACGACGGCGCCGTCTCCCAGGGGGAGGCCATGTCTCGCGAACAGGGCTTTCGATTCGTACTCGTAGAAGCGCACGTTCAGGGGTTCCTTCTCGACTCTCGGACGAGAACGCGCGTCCCGGTAGGGTGCGCGAGTCGTCGGGGTTGTCTCGGCCGTCGGCGCGGCCGAATCCACTACCTACCGGAGCGAATTCGGCCCGTGCAAATCAGGGCTCGGCCGGGACCTTTGGCTGGCGAAGGCCTTTCAGGTCCGGCTCGGGCTCGCCCCGGGCGATCGCCTCGGTGCGATTCGCGGCGGCGTCGAAGTTCCGCCGAAACCGCTCGGTGAAGCCCCCGTCGGCGAGCCCGTCTCCGCGCTCGCCGGCCTCGCGCCATGCCGCCTCCACGGTCGGGGCGAGGCTCCTCGCGTGCTCGACGGCGTCTTGCGCCTCCTCGGTCTTCCCCTGCCGGGCGAGCCGCCGCGCCGCGCGAAGCCAGAGCCCCGGGGCCGCGGTCTTGCGGGCGAGTTCGTGCCAGCGCCTCTCCTTGTCGAGGCGGTACGCGAAGACGGAATCGGGTGGGACGTTCTTCGCGGCGCGGTCGAGGGCGTTCTTCTCGATGTAGTCGAGGCGTCTCTGGTCCTTCTGGAGCGCCATCGTCTCCAGCCGGCGCGAGATCGATGGGTCCTTTGCGAGCTGGGTGTAGTAGCGCACCATCGAGGAGCCGCCCTGCGGCCCGAAGTAGCGCCGGGCGTAGTCGACGAGGAGTTCGGTCGGGTCCTCCGCTGGGTCGAAGTAGGCACGGCCTGCGAGGTAGGCGTTCAAGCTCGCGCGCCACCAGTAGGTTCGCGGGTAGAGCAGGTCGAGCATTCCGTCGGCGGGGTCGCGGGTGATGACGCCCCGGTCGCTCGACATCTGCGTCGTCAGTGGTGGCGCCAGCGCCGGTCCGGCGAAGTGGTCGCTGTAGTAGAGGTACACGGTGAGGCGTCCGTCGAAGATCTCGCTCCACGACCGGAGCTCCTCGCCGAAGGAATCGGTGCCGAATCCCTTCGCGATCGACCGACCCCAGCGTGCGTACCGGCCGCGAAGCCGAGGGTGCGGCTCGACCTTCTTCGGAAGCTCTTCGACGTGTTGGTACCCGACGATGGCCTCGACCTGGACGTGCGGAGCCTTCTCGGCCAATCGCTCGGTGACCCGGTTCATGAGCGCGAGGTACCGATCCGTCGCGGTCTCGTCCGCGCAGAGCTCGCATGCGCACGGCGAGATCTTGCCGCCGTCGAGCGCGCTCATCGTCAGCACCGAGAGGTGCGGGCGGGCGCGCACGAAGGCCTCGACGTTGTCGAGGAAAGCGCCGATCGCTTCTTCGTTGGACCAGCAGAACTGCGTGCCGCCGTGGATGCTGTGGAGCCGACGCTTCCCGTCTCGCTCTCCGAACCACTCCGGATGCTCCGCGAACACGTCCTTGGTGCTGGGGAGAAATCGATCGAAGTTGTGGCCGGGCGCCTGGAGGCGCAGTCCCCGTCGCGCGGCTTCCTCGCGAAGCGTGACATGAAGGGGGTGGTCGGGCTCGAGCTCGAGCGCCCGATGCTCGACGGTGTCGTAGCGAGCCTTCGCGATCCAGTCGAGCTGAAGGCGGAGATCTTCGGTCGTGGGCGGACGCTTCAGGATGGGCTGACGGTGCACGTACCAGATGAACGACCGCACCTTCATCGGAGAGGCGACGGCCCATGATCCGACGTCCAGGTCGATCTCCTCCGTCTCGGGCCGGACCTCGGCGTCTTTGCGGTCGAGTTGCGGGTGGAACCACCGCCACCCGACATGCTCCAGGACGTCGTAGACGCCGTAGAGGACGCCCCGATCGTCGTCTCCCGCGATGAGCCAGGTCGGTCGCCCCCCCTCGTCCGCGGTGACGGAGACGGCGTAGCCGTCGAAGCCCTCTTCGGCCGGGGGGAGGAGTGCGCGGTCGGCCTCGGCGAGGTCCTTCCGGAGGCCGACGACGATGCGGCCGTCCGTCGGATTCGCTTCCCCGAGGCGAACGCGGTCGTCGGCGCCCGCGGTGAGTGCGAGGTAGCGTCGCAGCTCGTTCGCCGCGAAGGTCGACGGCGCCGAGTCCGGGGAACGGTTCTGGATCGACCATCCGCGGGCGTCTTTCCCTGCGTGGGCCGAGGGCGCGAGGAGCAGGCCTGCGAGGAGCGCGGGCACCACGGGAGGGATCCGGAGCATGTCGCCACCCTAGCAGGACGCGGGCTAATTCCCCTCCGGTGTCGGGTCGATAGTCGGTCGTGCGGAACGGATGCCGGTCGCCGGCGGAGAGGACGTAGGAGATGGTGGATCTCAGCGTGGAAGACGGGACGCTCGTGTTGGTTCTCGAGGGCCTCGACAAGCTGTGGGCGATGAAGAGCCGCCTCGAGGTACCGCTCGCGAACGTCTCCGGGGTTCGGGCCGACCCCGAGATCACGGGGGAGAAGGGCCACACCGGCCTCAAGCTCACGGGCGCGCGGCTCGGAGAGCGGCTCATCGCGGGCAGCTTCCGCCAGGACGGCGGCACGGTGTTCTGGGACGTCCACGACGCGTCGAAGGCGATCGTGATCGACCTCCACGACGAGCACTATGCGCGCCTGATCGTCGAGGTCGAAGATCCGGCGGCCGCGGTGGCGAAGGTCGAGGCGGCGCTGGCGTCCTGATCCGGACGGCGCCGCGCTCGGGCCCCGCGCGCCGGCGCCCATGGCGACGGAGTGGCCGACTCGCCGGGAACCCGCGGTTTGCTATGGTTCCCGGCCATGCGCAGCGCGAAAGACTTCTTCCAGCCCATGGCCATCGGCGCTCCCGAGCCGGTGCGCGAGATCCCGTTCCGTCCCTCGCGGATGATCCACTTCTTCGACCCCAGCAATCCAAAGATGGCGTCGAAGGTGGGCGACATCGCGAAGAAGTGCGACGTCCTCCTCGGAAACCTGGAGGACGCCATCCAGATCGACAACAAGCTCGCGGCGCGCCAGGGACTCGTCGACATCGCGAAGGCGACCGATTTCGGCGCGTGCCAGCTCTGGACCCGCATCAACAGCCTCGACTCCCCGTGGATGCTCGACGACGTAACCGAGCTGGTCACGCAGATCGGCGACCGGCTCGACGTCATCATGGTGCCGAAGGTCGAGGGTGCGTGGGACATCCACTACATGGACCGCCTTCTCGCGCAGCTCGAGGCTCGCGCGGGCCTGAAGAAGCCCCTTCTGATCCACGCGATCCTCGAGACGGCGACCGGCGTCGCGAACGTCGAGGAGATCTGCGGTGCGAGTCCGCGGATGCAGGGGTTGTCGCTGGGGCCGGCCGACCTCGCCGCATCGCGGCGGATGAAGACGACCCGTGTCGGGGGTGGGCACCCGGGCTACGTCGTGCGGACCGATCCCGACCCCGAGAACGAAGATGCGCCACGGCCCGCGGTGCAGCAGGACCTCTGGCACTACACGCTCGCCCGCATGGTCGACGCGTGCAACGCCCACGGCATCCTGCCGTACTACGGTCCGTTCGGAGACATCAAAGACACGGTCGCGTGCGAGGATCAGTTCCGCAACGCGTTCCTCATGGGCTGCGTCGGTGCGTGGTCGCTGCATCCCGTGCAGATCGACATCGCACGGAAGGTGTTCAGCCCGCCGGCGGACGAGGTACTCTGGGCCAAGCGCGTCATCAAGGAGATGGGCGACGGCACCGGCGCGGTGATGATCGACGGCAAGATGCAGGACGACGCGACCTACAAGCAGTGTCGCGTCATGGTCGACCTCGCCGATCGCCTCGCCGCGAACGATCCCGAGCTCGCGAAGGCCTACACGCCCGCCGACTGACGAGGCCGGCCCATGGGCCCCGCGCTGATCGGACTCGTCGTCGCCGGATTGCTCGGCTGGTACGTCTGGGAGCGGAGCCACCGCAAGACGCACGCGGTTCCGGCCGGACTGCAGACGGACATCGAGCTGCCCCACACGGCGGAATTCGAGCTGTATCACAATGCGCTCTCGCTCTGCTCGAAGAAGTCTCGCGTGTGCCTCGCCGAGCTCGGCATCGACTACGTCTCGCATCACGTCCATCTCATCGAGACGGGCGGGTACGAGAACATCGGTCGCGAGTTTCTTCGAGTGAACCCGGCGGGGACCGTCCCGGTCCTCGTCCACGACGGGCATCCGATCTACGAATCGCACGAGCAGATCCGCTACGCGGCCGCACACGCGCCCGAGGGCGCGCCTTCGCTCGTGCCCGAAGACGGAGCGGCGGAAGCGGAGATGGAGCGGTGGGTCGACAAGTCCTCGCTCGTCGGCGACGACCCGGTCTCGCACGCGCGCGAGACTGCGGGGAACGCCGTCCCCGGCCTCACCGTGCCGCTGTTCGCGGCCATGATCGACGACATCGGCGTGTCGAAGATTCTGGAGGGGCTCCTCTTCCATCGGCTCAAGATTCGGCCGTTCCTGTTTCTCGCGATGAAGGCGCGCGGGTTGCCCGGTCTGGCGTCGGGCCCGGCCGCCAAGGCCATCCGCGCTTCGGGGCGCGCGATGAACGAGCACCTGGACGAGCTCGAACGGCAGCTCGTGGCCCGAGGCGGTCCGTGGATCCTCGGATCGCAATTCACGCTGGCCGACGTCGGGTGGGTCGTGATCGTCGAGCGGCTGCGAGAGGCCGACAGCCTCCACGTGTTTCTGGGCGCGGGCCGCAGGCCGGCCGTCGCGGCCTGGTGGGACCGCGTGCGTGCGCGTCCGAGCTATCGGGTCGCGATCGTGGAGCAGGGACATCCGACCGTCGCGCGCGGAACCGAGCGGTTGCGGGCGGCCAAGGCCGCGGATCCGGTCCTACGTGCCGCCCTCGAAGAATTTTGATGAGCGACGCCTGCCGCTGATTTGGGCAGATGCTCAAGTCTTGTGCGACCGACTGCCCGAATCATGGGCACCGAATTGAATTCCTTCGACAAACGCCTATGATCGCGGCCGCTTTCGGTGGCGCGGATGTTGCGAGATCGAGGGTGGTTCCATTCGGAACGTGGAGGCCCTGGCGCGCGTTGCGCGAGAGGGCCGGTGGGGGCTGCACGTACGCGGCTTTTTCAACCTGGACTCTCCCAAGCCGAGAGAGCTGGCAGTCGAGTGAGGAGCGAATCGCGAGATGAAGACTAAGTTGGAATACATCTGGTTGGACGGATACAAGCCGACCCAGAGCCTTCGCAGTAAGACCCGCGTCGAGACGGACTTCGGAGGTAAGCTCGAGGACTGCCCGATGTGGTCCTTCGACGGCAGCTCCACGGAGCAGGCCGACGGCAGCTCCTCGGACTGTCTGCTGAAGCCGGTCGCGCTCTTCCCCGATCCCGGCCGCCGCAACGCCTACCTCGTCATGACCGAGGTGCTGAACGCCGACGGGACGCCGCACGAGTCCAACGGTCGCGCGACGATCGAGGACACCGACGACGACTTCTGGTTCGGCTTCGAGCAGGAGTACTTCCTGTGGGACGTCGAGACCGATCGCCCGCCCGGATTTCCGCCGCAGGGGTTTCCCCGTCCGCAGGGTCCCTAC
>JAUIFY010000316.1 GCA_030430245.1 bacterium
ACGGCGTGATCGCCGCTCGCGAGCCAGTCCGCCGCGACGTATCCGGGGCCGAACGTGATCCAGCTTCCGGTCAGCGCGTGGCCCGACCACGCGAGCGCGGCGAGCACCGCGCCGGCGAGGGCCGCGCGGACCCAGGGCTTCGAGCGATGGGCGACCGAGCGAAGCCACTCGGTCCCCAGCGAAAACGCCCGCGCTCCCACGCCCGACCCGACCGTGACGAGCACGCAGCCGAGCGCGAACGTCGCGTCCAGGTTGGGGGCTCCATCGAATGCGACCAGCTGGCGTGCGCCGACGAGGGCCACCCTCGTCGCATAGGCCGAGGCGGCCGCGACCGCGGCGGGGATGAGTCGCCGCGCGTCGACGTCGCGACGAAAGGGCACCTCGAGCCCATAGAGCGCGCCGACGCCGGGGGACGAGAACACGGCGGCGATGCCTGCGCTCGCGCCGGCGACCATCCACGAGCGGGCCTCGTCGGCGGTGGGGCCGAAGCGGGCTCCGAGGATCCGGCCGAGCCCAGCTCCGATCAGCGCCGACGGGGACTCGAGGCCCTGCGACCCGCCGCCGAGGACCGTCGTCGCGGCACCGAGGACCCGGCCCGGGATCTGGCGGAGGACGATCGGGGTCTTCGCGTCGTGATACGCGACGATGAACACCTCGGACGTGGTCGGGTGCGATGCGCGCGTGACGTAGCGCACGACCAGAAGCGTCAGGAGGAGGCAGAACGAGGAGGGCAGCGCCGGAAGAGCAGCTGGAAGCTCGGCGAGTGCGCGTAGAGCTCGTTCCTCCACGAGGAGCGAAAGAGCCGCCACGACCGCGCCGGTGCCGACTCCGATCGCGGCCGGCACGAGGATCTGACCTGCGAATCGTCTCACGATCACCCACCGCTCCGCGGTTCCGCCGGCGCCGTGGGCCGCGACCAGCGCAGGAACGCCCAGATTCCGAGCCCCGCGGCCATCTTGCTTCCGGTGCCGATGAAGAAGAGGCCCCAGCCGAGGAGCTCCGCGAGGTGCAGGAAGACGGCCGTGTCGATCGGCGCGCTGGCGACCGTCGAGAGCAGGACACGATCGGCGAACGGCCGCCGCGTGATCGTGAATACGAGCCAGTCGGTGGTCTCGCTGATGGAGAAGGCGACGGCGCTCGCGAGCGCGACCTCCGGCGAGCCCAGCACGTACGAGAGGACCGCCGCCAGGGCCATCAACGCGAGGCAGCCGTGCCCCCAGGCGCGCTGTGTGAAGTCCCGAAGAACGAGTACGCCGCCGACCAGGAGTGACCAGAACCAGTCGAGATCGGGGGAGTGGCTGAAGCCCGCGTTCAGGAGGACCACGAATCCGACGTAGGGGACGGCCGTTTCGATTCGCGCGCGGGTCGGCGACTGGGAGGGCGTCTCGGACATGGTCGGGGCGGCTGAGTGTTGCACAGGCCGAGAGGAGAAGCGCGCCCTCGGGGCGCGGGGCGTCCACAACACGAACGTTCGACTCGAATTCGGCTGTTGTGGATGCCTTGGCACGAACGATATGCGCGCAGGAGGCGTGTTTCTACGCCGTCGAACCGTAGCACCCCCGGGAGACCCACATCATGCAGACTCACCGCCGCTGGCCCCTGTCCCCGCTTGCCGCCTTCTCGTTCCTTCTGGTCGTGGTCCTCCTGAGTCCGAGCGCGGCTCTGGCCGCGTGCGAGACCGAGGGAGGGGACACGGACGGAGACCTGGTCTGTGATCCGGTCGACAACTGTCCGCTGATCGCGAACGCGACGCAGGCGGACGGCGACGCGGACGGGATCGGAGACGCGTGCGACGCATGCCCGGCCGACCCGCTGAACGACGCGGACACCGACGGAGTGTGCGGGGACGTGGACAACTGCCCGGCGGACGCGAACGCGACGCAGGCGGACGGCGACGCGGACGGGATCGGAGACGCGTGCGACGCATGCCCGGCCGACCCGGACGACGACCTGGACACGGACGGCGTTTGTGGCGACGTGGACAACTGCCCCTTCACGCCGAACGCCGGCCAGGCCGACGGAGACCTCGACGGCGTGGGCGACGCCTGCGACGTCGAGCTCTACGTCGACGATTCCGGGAGCGACGCGTCGAACGATTGCCGCGCGGTCGGCAATCCCTGTGCCACGATCCAGTACGCGGTCGACCTGGCGGGTCTCGGCGCGGAGATCCACGTCGGGCCGGGGTACTACGCGGAGCAGGTGACGATCGCGCAGTCCGTGCAGATCTACGGTGCCCAGACCGGCGTCGCTCCCGACGTGCGCACCCCGGGCGACGCCGCGGAGTCGATCCTCGACGCGAGCGGTTTGAGCTACGGCGTGTCCATCGCGAGCGGCGGCGTCACGATCGAAGGGCTCGAGATCGCCGGGGACGCCTCGACGAGCTTCGGCATCGGCCTCGTCGGGAGTGTCGATCAGCCGGACGTCGTCCTTCGAAGCAACTTCATCCACGGCATGCAGCTCCCGAGTCCTCTTCTCCCCGGTGCGAATCTCGCCCACGGCATCTTCGCGCGGACGGGTACGGCCGGGGCGCGCAACGTCGTGAGCGGTCTTCTCATCGAGGACAACGAGATCTTCGACATCGGTCTTGCACCGACCTCGGCCGGCGCGGCCATTCACGTCGCGAACGTCGCGGGCCCCCTCGCGGGTGACGGCGCGCGGATCACGGGGAACGCGCTTCACGACCTCGCGACGCTCGATGCGTGGCCGGACCTGGGGATCGGCGTTCACGTCGACTTCGCCGAGGACAATGCCCTCGGCGATCCGACCGTGGCAGCGTCCGGCGTGCTCGTTTCCGGCAACTCGTACGCGGGTGCGGACGTCGGTGCGATCGTCTTCGCGAACGCCGCGGACGTGATCGAGGACGTCTCCCTGTTCTCGGGCGTTCCGACGCTGATCGCGAACATCGCACGGCTCGCGAACGTGGATACCTCCCTGCTGGGGACCTTCGTGAAGAGCAGCCTCGTGTCCTTCGCGGACGGCGACGGCTACTTCACCACGATCCAGGACGCGATCGATGGCTCGGGGGCGACGGCGGCCATCGACGTGCCGGCCGGTACCTGGGCGGAGACGCCCATCGACACCGTCGGAGTGCGCCTCCGCGGAGCGAAGGTGGGCCAGGACGCGCGCGTACGGGACACGTCGACGGGCGAGACCATTCTCCCCACGGGCGTTCTGCTGCGAGGCAACGGCGGATCGGTCGACGGCTTCACGATCACGAGTGCGACGGGTCCGGCGGTCTTCGCCGATGCGGGAAGCCTCGTCGGTCTCGGTGTGCGCAACGTCTTCGTCGACGGAGGCCACAGCGGCATCGTGCTTTCCAACGCGCTTTCGGGCACGATCGAGCAGAACCTCGTCGATACGGTCGCCGTCGTCGGGATCGAAGCCGGGACGGATGCCGGCACGGCCGATCCCGCGGACGACCTTCGCGCCTTGATGACCATCGAGAGCAACGAGGTCGTCGGGAGCCCTCTGGGCATCGCCGGCTACCTGCAGCTCTCCACGATTCGGGGCAACCTCCTTCGCGACTACGCCGGCGCGGCGCCTGGTGCCGGGATTGGCGGCAACTGGACCGACACGATCATCGAGCAGAACACGATCACGGACCTCTCGACGGTGGCGGCGATCGACATCGCCGGGAATGCTCTCCGGCTGCCGACCACGAATACGATCGCGCGCTGCAATACGTTCAGCGGCAATCTGTTGGGAATCCGGGTGAGCGCCTCGGCCGCGACGCTCGCCGGCGTGACCTTCAACAGCAACGACATCGAGGGCAACACGATCGGCTCCGCCAACGACTCGGCCGACACCCTCGATGCCGCGTTCAACTGGAGGGGATGTGCGGCCGGCCCGCCGGACGCCGCATGCGACATCGTGATCGGACCGACGACGGTCGTTCCGTTCCTCGCCGCGGCGAGCAACTGCTCGAGTTGCGTGGTCGATGCCGACTGCAGCGACGGATTGATCTGCAACGGCGCGGAGACCTGCGACGTGGTGAATGGGCTGTGTCGGGCCGGGATGCCGCCCGTCTGTGACCTGGGCGGTGGGAGCCCGGATTGCAACTCGACATCGTGCGTGGAGGGCACGGGCTGCGTCGTGACCCCGCTGGTCGACGGAACGGAGTGCGACGATGGCATCACCTGCTCGATTCCGGACTCGTGTGAAGCCGGCGTTTGCATCGGCTCGGGTGACGGAGATCCGGACAGTGATCTCATCTGTGCTCTCGACGACAACTGTCCCGACGACCCCAACCCGCTTCAGGAGGACTCCGACACGGACGGTCGGGGGGACGTGTGCGACTTCTCGAACGGCGATGCGACCCTCGACAAGATCGGGATCAAGGGAGGGAGTGCGAACGGCCGCATCAACGCCAAGTCGACGCTCGTGACCGACGAGTCGCAGGGCGAGATCGTGGACGCTGAAGGATCATACACGGTCACGGTCACCGACGGGTCGGGCTTCACCTACGTCGCCACCTTCGTTCCGACCGACTGCGTCGAGAAGAAGGGTAAGGTGACCTGTCGGACGGCGGACAAGTCCCACAAGCTCAAGTTCAAGCCGAACAAGAAGGGTCTTCCGGGCTCCATGAAGGTGAAGTTCCAGGCGAAGAAGCTGAACCTGAACGCCGCCTTCACGGGCCCGCTGACTCTCAAGATCGAGCACACGTCGGGGCTGGTTCGGGCGGCGGAGGCCGGCGACTGCACGCCGCCATCACCGGTCAAGATCCGCTGTGACGGATGACGGTCGGCGCGGGCCCGTCCGGTGTCGGACGGGCCCGCGCGCCCGGCTCGGCTACCTGCCGGAGAGCTCGGCGACGACCGGTGCGAAGGGCTCGAGCGCCGGCTCCGAGACCGTCACGTAGTTGATGCCGTACTCCTCGCGGCGGCGCAGCAGCTCCTCCACGATGGCGGACGGTGGCCCGAAGAGTGCGTGGGGGTGGCGGCGCATCTCCTCGGGGGTGATCCCGAACGATTGCGCCATCGAGTCGGCGGTGCCGTCGTCCTCGCCGACGAAGGTGAAGTATGCGCCGATCTCGAGGTCGAGCTGCGGGAGACGCGGGCCGGCCGCGTCTTCGATCCAGCGGATCTTCTGCGCCGTGCCGTCGGCCGTGCCGCTCTTGACGCCATCGGCCCCGATGACACCGGAGCGGTTGTTGAAGTTCAGGCTCACGATGTCGGCCTGGCGCGCCGCGAGCTCGAGCACGCGTCGACTGCCGCCTCCGATCATGAAGGGCGGATGCGGCCGCTGCACGGGACGAGGCAGGCCCGCGTAGTCACGCACGGCGAAGTACTTGCCCTTGAAGTTCAGCGGCTCTCCGGACATGTGCGCTCGGAGGAAATGCACGGTCTCCTCGAGACGGTCGATGCGTGTCCGGGCCGGATCGAAGTCGATGCCGATCGCTTCGTACTCGGCGGAGAGCCAGCCGGCTCCGAGCCCCAGCTCGAGGCGTCCGTCGGAGAGCAGATCGAGGGTGGCCGCCTCCTTCGCCAGGACGGCCGGGTGGCGGTAGTCGATGCAGAAGACCCGACACCCGACCCGTAGGGTCGAGGTGGCTTCCGCGGCCATCGCCATCGCCGGGACGGCTGCGATCGACTGGACGGGATGATGCGTCGTGTCGACGACCTTGCCCGGGCCGGCGAGGTGATCGGCGAGATGGAGCGCCGAGTAGCCGAGCGCCTCCGCGCGACGCGCGCGCTCACGCCATTCCGTGGCGGAGGCAGCGTTGTAGGACTGTACGGCGAAACGGAACGGACGTTTGGTCTCTCGTGTCGTCATCGTGATAGGAGGATCCACTAGCATGGAACGTCAAGAACTCATTGCGGTCGCCAGACGGATGATCGAGTACGCCCGCGCTGGCACGACGGCGACCCACGAGGAGGGCCCCCGGCGGAACCCGATCTCGACCTACACCGACGAAGCACAGTTCGAGCTCGAGAAGCGGCGCATCTTCGGTCGACAGCCGCAGCTGATCTGCTTCTCTTCGGACCTGCCGAATCCCGGAGACTATCGCACGCACGACGACCTCGACGTGCCCATGCTGGTCGTTCGCACGGACGATGGGCGGGTCAAGGCGTTCCTGAATTCATGCGCGCATCGCGCGATGCGGGTGGCCGAGGGAGCGGGATCGGGCGTGCGGACGTTCGTTTGCCCCTACCATGCGTGGGCGTACGATCTGAACGGCAGGCTCGCGGGCATTCACAAGGCGAGCACGTTCGGTGCGGTCGACAAGAGCTGCTACGGCCTCGTCGAGCTTCCGTGCGAGGAGAAGTACGGCCTCGTCTACGTCGCGCCGGCGCCCGACGCGACGTTCGACATCGACGAGCACCTCGGGGATCTCGCTCCCGAGCTCGCGGGGTGGCGTCTCGAGCGCGCGCGGTTCATCGAGACGGGAGAGTGGCGCCTCGCGTCGAACTGGAAGCTCGCGCTCGACACCTTCTGCGAGGGGTACCACTTCGGCCCACTCCATCCGGAGACGATCGCACCACTCGCGATGACGAACACGATGACCTACGATCGCTACGGCAGGCACGGCGAGCACCACCGGCTGGGTTTTCCCCTCAAGTCCGTCGTCGACCTGGCAGATCGACCGGAGGAGGAGTGGGGAGACCCGCACGCCCACTTCAACTTCGTCTACTACATCTTCCCGAACATCTCGCTTCTCGTCTCTCCGAACGAGATCGAGTTCTTTCAGCTCTATCCGGGCGAGCGCGTCGGGGAGCATCTCACGCGCTACAGCGCGTACACGCGGGAAGCGCCGGAGGACGACGCGAGGTGGCAGGAGGCGCGCGAGCACTTCCAGTTCATCTACGACGTCGTCGACCGGGAAGACTACCGGGTGAGCGCGGCCGTCCAGCGCAATTTCGACACGGGCTTGCGGCGGTATACGACCTTCGGTCGAAACGAACCTTCGCTCATCAACATGCACCGCACGTTCCGAAAGATGGCCGGCCTTCCTCTCGTCGACGAGCCGGCGCCGGAGTAGAGATGGCACGCAACATCGAAGACGACATCGAGATCCGCGAACTCGTGGCGAGGTACGGCCACGCCGTCTCGGATCGGAACACCGACATCTGGCGCGACACCTGGATCGAGGAGTCGGAGTGGAACGTTCTCGGTCACTCTCCGCGCGGACGGGAGGACGTCGTCACGCTGTGGCTGCGGCTCATGGCGCAGTTCCCGATGATCGTGCACCGGGCCTCCGACGGGATCGTACGCCTCGAAGGCGACACGGCGACCGGCACGTGGGCGATCACCGAGACCG
>JAUIFY010000317.1 GCA_030430245.1 bacterium
CACCCGCAGGAGGGGGTCTTCGGCTTCGGCGAGAAGTTTCTGCCGCTCGACACCGTAGGTCAGACGGTCGACCTCAACATGGTCGAGGCCGGTGGAACCACGACGCCGCGCAGCTACAAGAACATCCCCTTCTTCTGGACGACGCGGGGGTGGGGTGTCTTCCTGAACCACTCCGCCCGCATCAGCTGCTGGGTCGGAAGTCGTGCGGCCGCGGATCTCCAGGTGGCGATCGAGGACGACTTCCTCGACTACTACCTCTTCGTCGGTCCGCCCAAGACGATCCTCGACCGCTACACACAGCTCACCGGAAAGAGCCGCATGCCCCCGCGTTGGAGCTTCGGCTTCTGGCAGAGCAAGATCTCATACCGCTCGGCCGAAGAGGCTCTCGAGGTCGTGCGCGCCAATCGTGCGCACGGCATCCCCACCGATGTCCTGCATCTCGATACCCATTGGTTCGAGGAGGACTGGCGCTGCGATCTCGAGTTCGCAAAGGACCGCTTTCCGGATCCCGCGGCCTTCCACGAGGAGATGTCGGAGCTCGGCGCGAAGGTGAGCCTCTGGCAGCTCCCGTACGTCCCGGAGGGCTCCCGTCTCTTCGAGGAGCTGGCGGACGTGGGCGGCTTCGTCGAGACCGAGGCGGGTGAGCTCTACGACGTGGGCATCTGCTACACGCCCGGCTTCTCGGGCCGGGTCGGGTGCATCGACTTCACCAATCCCGCGGCGACGCGAGTCTACCAGTCCCATCTGCGTCGCCTGTTTCACCTCGGCGCGCGGGTCATCAAGGCCGACTTCGGCGAGCAGGCCCCTCTCGACGGTGTCTACCACGATGGGACGCCCGGCCACCGCATGCACAACCTCTACCCGCTCCTCTACAATCAGGCCGTAGCCGAAGCGACCGAGGAGGCCACCGGCGAATCGATCGTCTGGGCGCGCTCCGCCTGGGCGGGCAGCCAGCGCCATCCGCTTCACTGGGGAGGCGACAGCAGCGCGAACTGGCACAACCTGGGGCCTCAGATCCAGGGTGGTCTCTCTCTCGGGCTCTCGGGCTTCCCGTTCTGGAGCATGGACATCGGCGGGTTCCTGGGCGAAGCGAGCGGGCCCCTGTTGGTGCGTTGGATGCAGGCGGGCATCCTCTTCTCCCATCCCCGGATTCACGGCACGGGAGACCGCGAGCTGTGGAAGCGCGACGCAGAGACCCTGCGCCTCTGCCGCGACGCGATCCGATTCCACTACGAGCTGCTCCCCTACCTCTGGGCCACAGCGCGCGAGTCCATCGCCGCGGGGCTTCCCGTCTCCCGCGCGTTGGTTCTCGAGTACCCCGAAGATCCCACCACCCGCGTCGTTGCCGACCAGTGGCTCGTCGGCGATTCGCTTCTCGCGGCGCCCATCCTCGAGGAGAGCGGGCGGAGGCAGGCCTACCTCCCCCAGGGATCGTGGACCGACTGGTGGACGGGCGCGCAGACGGCGGGCCCGCGTTGGATCGACGTCGAAGCCGGCCTCGACACGATCCCACTCTGGATGCGCGAAGGGGGCGTGGTCCCCCTCGCACCCGTGGCCGACCACGTCGACCAACGACCCCTGGACTCCCTCCGGATCCGGATTGCCCCCTTCGCTGGCGATGGCATGCGGGAGATCCGCGTCCCGATGGAGACGGGCGAGATCGCGATCCGCTATCGGGCCGAGGCGGGCCGCCACAGTGTCTCGGTCCCCGCGGGGCTCGATGTAGCGGTCGAGCCCGTCGGTCCGACGGACGTCGACATCGACGTCGCGTCGGTGTGAGGGGTCGGCCGGAAGCGAGCAAGACAAAGACCGGGAGCAAGACAAAGACCGGGAACCTTCCAGGCCGCCCGCACCGATCTTCTCTCGTCGCATTCATGTATCGTTGGCCATGGGTCGCGGCGCGTTGAGGTGTCATGGTTTCGATCGGTGGCGGTGGCTTTCGACAGGCTCGGATACGCGCGTCGTGAAGCTGAGCTCACGGAGGAGGTCGCGACGGGACCCGCCCAGGCGCTGGCGGCAGCCATGACCGACTCGCTCGCGAAGAAGGGCGACTTGAGAGAGCTCGAAGTACGGACCGGTGCGGCTTCGAAGTGATGTCGACCGAGCTCTCGGAGCTCGAGCGCCGAACGGAGTTTGAAGCGATGTCGACTCAGGAGGCGGAGTGCCGAAGGGAGCCGCGTCTCGGTGCGATGACCACGGATGTCGGCGAGATCGAGCGCCGCATGGACCTCCGTCTCGGCGAGCGTCTGGCCGATGTCGAGTGGCGGATGACCGTTCGGCTCTTCGCCGGGTTCGCGGTGGTCTCGGCGCTGGTGCGCCTCGGCTGAGCGTTCGGCGACGAACGAGCGAAGAGCGATCGTCGTCCCGAAGCGCCGCACGTCCGGAACCGATTGGAGTCCGGCTCCGGCGATGAACGCGTCTCTTCTTGCGCCACGGCTCCGCGCCCGGCGGAGGCCCTGAAGCCGGCAGCGGGGCTTCTTGCTCGATCGGAGCGGTCAGTCCGTGCGAGACCTCACCCGCCGCGGCTCGCGAGAGCCTTCCCGCCGACCCAGCGCAGCAGCGACCGTGGAACGAGACCGGCTGCCCCGGAGACCAGTCGGTTCGTGAAGCCCGGCACGTGTACTACGTCGCCGGAGTCGAGGGCGGTCAGCGAGGAATCGACGACGGCCTCGGCCGACATCCAAGCGAGCGAAGGCAGCCCGCTCACGTCGATCCCGGCCCGGTCCTGGAACTCCGTCCTCGTGAAGCCGGGGCAGAGCGCCTGGACGCGAACACCCGTATCCCGCAGCTCCTCGGAGATCGCCTCGGTGAAGCTCGTCACGTAGGCCTTCGTCGCACCGTAGGTCGCGTTGAAGGGCGCGGCCTGAAATCCCGCCATCGACGATACGTTGATGAGCGCACCCCCACCGCGACCGATCATCCCGGGGAGGGCCGCTCGGGTGAGGCGGACGAGCGCGACGACGTTCAGATTGATCTCGGCGATCTCACCTTCGGGGGGCAGCTCCGCGAATCGGCCGTACGTCCCGAACCCCGCGTTGTTCACGAGTAGGTCGAGGTCGGAGGAGTCCCGAATGCAGTCCTCCACGCGGCTGACGTCGAAGCTTCGCGTGAGGTCGGCCACGATGATGTCGACTTCGACGCAATGATCGGCGCAGAGCCGCCGAGCGAGCGCATCGAGGCGTTCCTGGCTTCGGGCCACCACGGTCAGTGAGTAGCCGTCGCGGGCAAGGCGCTCGGCGAACGCTTGCCCGATTCCTGCGGAGGCGCCCGTGACGAGGGCGGAGCGGCGATTCGTCGAAGGTCCTGCGTCCATGGTCGCTCCCATCAAGTCTGGTCGGTGCATGCGGGCCCGAGAGGGGTCTCGGGCGGCACGAAGACGTTCCCGTCCATCGCTGTCGGCTCATCCATCGTGTCGAGGCAGTCGCGCGAGAACAGTCCGCGGCGAGCTCGGCAACGTGTCCGTCCGCGCGAGCCGCGCGCTCGGCTATCGGGAACGCCGTCGAGGACCTGCGTCGCTGCTCGGCACGAGCCGGTGATCGCGGGGTCGCGAGATTCCGGCGTGCGGGCAGGCGCGGCCGGGGAAGGCCGAGCCGAGGGCCAATGAAAATCCGCCACGAGCGAATCGTAGCACGAAGCGCGGACGCGACGATGACCAGGAACTTTCCAGGATCCCGGGGGTCCAGATGACGACCAGGAACTTTCCCGGGCGCGGGCGACCGCACCGGCGCCGCCGCCCCGGATGGCCCGGACGAGGACCGGGAACGTTCCAGCCTGCCGGCAGCGGTCTTCGCTCGTTGGATTCATGTATAGTTGACCATCGGCGCCGCCGCTTCGAGGTGCCATGCTTCGGTTGATGGCGGTCGCTCTCGACACGCTTGAAATACGTGCCTCGGCGGCGTGGAGCTGGGCTCACGGAGGAGCTCGCGGCGGTGACCGACTCGCTCGCGGGGAAGGCCGACGTGAGAGAGCTCGAAGTGCGGACCGGCGCGCGTTTCGATGCGATGTCGACCGAGCTCTCCGAGCCCGAGCGCCGAATGGAGACTCGCTTCGACGCGAGGTCCACGCAGAGCGGGGAAGTGGAGTGCCGCATGGACCGCCGTTTCGGTGAGCGTCTGGCCGATGCCGAGTCGCGGACGAACGTCCGGCTTCTCGCTGGTGTTGGGGTGGTCTCCGCGTTGGTCCACCTTCTTCATGAGGCTCCGAGGGCGTACGCACCAGAGGCGATCGCCGTCCCGAAGGGCCACGCGCCCGGAGCGAGGCGGCGACCTGCAGATCGTCTTCTTCGTCGCCAACACCGTGCCTCGGCGAGGATGGTCGGTATCTTCTCTAGGGGAGGCACGGGCTCACTCCACACGTGCTCCCCGGGGCGCACGCGTAGGTTTCGCAGCACACGGCGCCCGCCACCATGCACCCCGCGCCGCAGGCCTCGGTGCCGGCGGGACAGCAGGTGCCGTTGCCGCAGACCGGGAACTCCGGCGAGCACCAGCCCTGGCCGGGGCAGCACGTGGCGTCCGCGGGGATGCAAGCGCCGTTGCAGATCTGGCCCGCGCAGCAGCCGGCTTCGTCGAAGGAGCATCCGGCCGAGCATGACAAGGCCCCACCTGCGAACCCCCGGCTCGCGCACGTTGCACCGCCGAGGTTCGCGCCATCGCAGTCTTCTCCCGCGTCGATGGTCCCGTTGCCGCACAGCTCCGCCTGACAGCCACTCTCGTCGAAGGTGCAGGAGGCCGAGCAGGTGAGCGTGCCGCCGGCGAAGCCCCGTGCCTCGCACGACGAGCCTCGGAGGTCGGCGCCGTCGCACTCCTCGCCCACGTCGTTCACGGTGCCGTCGCCGCAGAGCGTGCAGTCGCTATCGTCGTAGGCGCAGTCGGTGCATCGAAGTGTGCCACCAGCGAAGCCCTCGGTCAGGCACGATGCGCCCAGCAGATCCGAACCGTCGCACTCTTCGTCGCCCTCGGCGACGCCGTCGCCGCATGCGGGCCCCGTGGGTGTCGGACTCGGGGAAGGACTGGGCCTGGGACTCGGTGTCGGGGTGGGCGTGGTGCCCGGCGTCGCCTCTGGCGTGGGCGAAGGCGTCGCGTCGGGCGTCGGCCCCGGCGTCGCGACGGGAGTCGGCGTCGCGGACGGATCGATGCACCCGGAGAGATCGAACCTGCAGCTCTCCGCGATGCACGTGAGCGAACCGCCGCCGTAGCCCAGGCTCTCGCAGGTACGACCGCCGAGGTCGGCGCCGTCGCACTCGTAGCCCGCTAGCGTGTCTCCGTAGCGGAGCACCGCGTCTCCGCAGTTCTCGCCGGGGAAGAGGCTGAGTGGGTCGACGGGCGGGGGGATGACGTTTCCTGCGTCGTCGGTGAGCCCGAACTCGCCCGAGAGACTCACCTTGCCCAGGAGGAAGGCCTCCACGACGTCTCCCAGCGGATATCCGAAGTCGACGAGCGCGAGCAGGTGGGCAAGCGCGACGTAGCCCGTCGGGGCTGCCTGTGCCGTCGCCTGTCGGCGAAGCTCGTCGAGAAGGATGCCAGACGAGCCCGCGCCCGCGACTTCTTCCAGCGAGAACACGCCGAGTGCCGGACCGTCGGGGTCTTCGGGCTTGCCCCGTCGCGAACGGATCGCGCCGCCCTGCATGAGTCGGCCGGTGAGGACCGCGTCCACGATCTGCCGGAGCGAGTAACCCGCATCGAGCGCGAGCACGACGGCGTCGAACCCGTCGCGCTCGCCGAACGTCGCCCCGACCGCGTCGACCACGTCCTCCAGCGGCACCCGAGTCCGGGCTTGGAAGAACGAGACGGGGAGCGCGACCTCGGCGATCTCGGCCCACTCGGAGGACGAGCACGGCGCCGCCGGGCACCGATCCGCACCGAAGCACCGGAACTCGACCTGATCGTCGTTCGCGCCGGTTTCTTCGCACCACACGAAGCGCGGCTCGTCCCCTCCCGGGAAGAAGACGTTCCCGGTCACCGTGCCGTCGTCTTCGTTTCGCGTGATCGCCCAGCGCTCGGGGCCGACGTCCTTCGAGACCAGCGTGCGATCCTGGTCGAGCGTGAGCTGCAAGCCGGACGGCACATTCGATGCACCTCCTGCTGCTCGCTCGACCGCATCGTCCCGGCTCGGTCCGTTCTCGGGCGGCAGGAAGAATGACGCTGGAAGGCTCACGTTCGCGATGAAGACCCAGTGGTCGCTCGTGCACGGCGCGATCGGGCACTTGTCGGCTCCCCAGCACGAGAGCTCGAGGGGGTCGTCACCCGCGCCGGTCGGATCGCATGCGACGAACCGGGGCTCGCCTCCGTCGGGAAAGAAGACGTTTCCGGTGACGGATCCGTCCGGAGCGAGCGTGATCGCCCAACGCTCGGCGGCGACGTCCTTGCTGACGAGCGTGCGCTTGCCGTCGGGTGTGATCTGCAATCCGGATTGGGCCAGTGCGGCGCCCGAGATCAGCAGGGCGACGAGAGCCGAGGCGAGTGTGGCCGCTCGGCTCGGGGCGTGCGGACGGTGGGGGTTCGGCGTCATCGAGATGGTGGTTTGCAGGACCCGTGCCGCTCGACAGAGAGACCGAGAAGGCGTCTCGTCAGAGGAAACACCGGGGCCTTTCCCAGGGCCGGGAAGTCGATCGTCCGACGCGTCGCGCGGCCGAGACTCCGCCGACCACTGCCGGCGCCGCGGGACATGCTCTGCGTGGGACTTCCCGGATGACCCGTGTCAGTCTCAAGTGGCCGGCCGAAGAGCCGCACTGCCGCGATCTCCTGCCAAACGGCGCCGATCGTCCGTCGATGGCACGATGGTCGTCGATGGCTACCTCCGTGCGCAGAGTCGGCCGCGAGCCAACGGCGCGGGCTTTAAGGGCAGGTGGGACGTGAAGTAGGGTGTCGGCATGGAGCGGCCGCCGAGAAACCCCTCGCCAGACACCCTGGTGAACGAGTTCCTCGTGCAGACGATGGAGCCGATCCGGAGGCTGCTGAGCCCCGTGGCGATCGGCCTCGAGCGCATCCCGCGCGAGGGGGCCGTGCTCCTGACGGGGAATCACACGGTCTTCGGGTTGCTCGACATTCCCATGCTCGGACTCGAGATCTTCGACGCGACGGGTCGCCGCGTGCGTGGCCTCGCCGACCACAACCACTTCTCGTTGCCCGGCTGGCGCGATCTACTGATCGAGCTCGGAGCCGTGCGCGGTACGCGCGAGGAATGCGCGAGGCTCTTCCGCGAGGGACACGCGGTTCTCGTCTTCCCTGGCGGCGGCCGCGAGGTGATGA
>JAUIFY010000318.1 GCA_030430245.1 bacterium
GGCGAGCATGTTCTCGGACCCGACGATGGTGTTCGGCGCCGGATGATAGATGTTGCCGTCGAAGAGGCTCGCGGGGTCGACGAAGGTCGCGTGTGCGATCCATCCGAGGATCCAGATGTTGAGGTTGAGATCGGCATCGATCAGGGCCCCCACCGGCGGGGGCCAATGGGGCAACAGGTCCGCGGACAGGAACCAGGGGCGGAAGATCCAGGGCACGCACGCCGCGTAGGCGAGGAGGGCACCCAGCGCGGGCACGGCGCGGCGAACCATCCGGATCAGCCTCCGACGGTCCGCGTCACGATTCGTCGCGTTGGACGCGGCTGGCCCGTTCCCGAACGAGCTTCTCGTAGCTACCGGGTCGCAGCGTGATGAAGATGGCGCTCGCCTCGGCGCACAGTCGATCCCCGGCGTGGAGCGTTCCCTGGCACGTGACCTTTCGTCCCTCGACCTTCTCGGTCCAGGCCTCGAACCGCAAGGGTGTGTGGATCGGCGTCGGGGATCGGTAGATCGTCGTGAGAGTGCCGGTCATTCCGGGTTGGCCGCTGAAGGTCTGCGCGTAGCCGAGGATCTCGTCGAACGCGGCCGCCACGCATCCGCCATGGACGCATCCGGGGGCCCCTTCGTATGCAGAGCCGAAGGTGACCGTGGCGAAGACGCGCTCGTCCCTGGACTCCATGGTGATCGGTGGTGCGAGGGGGTTGGAGAGGCCGATCCACGGGCTGTAGTCGAAGTGGCCCCCTCCGGCCTGCTGCTCGGGTGCCGCGACGGCCGTCTCTCCGAATCCCTCGTAGCGATCCCGTCGGGGATGCCCGGCCAGGTGCTCGCCGTACTCCTCCAGACGACGCGCCGCCTCGGAGAGCTCCGCCTCGGGCGCGTCACTCGTGGTGAGGCGCTCGATCACCGTGCGCATGGCCGACGCCAGGCGGCGGCGGACCTGCCAGATCCCGACTCCCCGGAAGTCCTTGGCCTCCCAGCGCGGACGATACTTGTCGCGTCGATCCTCGGACACGTCTCTGATGAGTAGCGTCTCCGGGGGCCTGGTGCGAGCTTCAGTCGTTCAGGCGCAAGACCTGCGCGATGTCGCCCGTACCGAAGGAACCGCCGATGTTCTCGTCGAGGTTGGCGAACGTCGTGACCAAGCGTGCGCCCGAACCCGACGTCCAGCTCGAGCAGTCGAAGTTGGCGCCGCTGAGACTCACGGTGTACGGGTTCGCACTGGGGCACGCGGTGCCGAAGAGGCTGCCCGAGCATCGACGTCGATCTTCGATCGTCGTCGTCGCTTCGCCGGTCACCAGGGCTACGCGCTCTTCGGTGATGGAGGTCCAGGCCGTGTCGCCCGGGCCCGGACAGCTCGAGGAGCCGTTCACGCGCAGGCGCTTCGCCTTCACGTACAAGATCGCGGCTCCGGCGCCGTCGTCTCCGGCGCCGGCGGGAACCGTCAGCCAGGCCGGGTCGAACTCGGGGGACGGTGGCGCGGCGGTGTCGTTGCTGTCGACGGTCAGTGCCGCGTCGGCGTTCGAGCCTCCATCGCAGTCGACGAAGCTCGTCGACGTCGCGTCGTCCTCGAATCGCCAGCAGGCGACGCACTGCCCGCCGCAGTTCGGGGTCTGGGCGTCGAGATTCGCGCCGAGCACGACCGCGGAGGCGAGGGTGAGGGTCGCCTTGCCGTCCACGTCCGGAATGCCGGCCTCGATCTCCAGTGGCCCCGCGTCGAAGTTCCCTTGGGTCCCGTTGCAGACCGTGCCGGGGATTCCTCCGGTGGGGCTCCCGTGGGTCTTCAGGAACGAGCCGGCCGACCCGTCACTCGGGCAGTAACCGCCCTGGCCCGTCGCGATGGTGAAGCTGCGCGTACCGAGCGGGGCCGGCGGGGTCGGCGTCGGCGAGTTCGTGGGCTGCGGAGTCGGCGTCGGAGGTACCCCGAGGAACGTGCACTCGGCGACGACGTCCACGAAATGCCCATCGCTCGCCGCGGTGCGGCCGCCGACGCCCGGGTAGTCGTCCGCGTCCATACAGCCGCCGATCCCGTTCGGGGCGAGATCGGAGTCGAGGCCGAAGCGCACCGAGCACTCGGAGCCCGTGTCCGTCGCGTCCCCGTTGCTGGAGCAGCTGGCGTTCCAGGAGAATGTGAGGCTGTGTCCGATGGCCGCGCCGGTGCCCGAGCCGGTGAGCACGGCGCTCGCGGTGTCGGACATCGCCTGGTTCGCGTCCGGCCCACTCGTCAGGCCGCCGAGCGGACCGACACTCAGGTTGCCGGAGGTGAGGGTGGCGCCGGTCTGCGAGCCGGCGATGACGCCGATGGTCGCCGTCGAGTTCCCCGTGGCCCCGAAGAAGGGCAGATCGCAGCCGTCTCCGTTGTCGCGGTTGACCGTGAGGGCGCCCGCGGCCGCGGTGTCGACTCGAATCTCGTAGGTGCTGCCGGCGGGACACGTGACGTCGAAGTCGATCGTGTAGCTCGTCGGCGCGGCGGCCTGGATGCCGCCTCCTCCCGTGAGAACCGCCTCGCAGTCGGTCGCGACGTTCTGGCCGAAGCGAGTCGAGAACGCTCCGGTCGTCTGGGAGAGGACGCTCGAGGCCGTCTTCACCTGCTCGTAGCAGTTGCCGAAGGCCTGGTAGTCCGGGCCGTAGTTGGTCGTGTCGTCGGTGATGGCGAGGCCGTCGATCGTCGCCGGCACCGTCGTCGCAGTGGGCATCGGCGTGGGCGTCGGCTCCGGTGTCGGGGTGGGATCGGGGGTCGGCGTGGGGCTCGGCTCCGCGGTCGGCGTCGGGTCGGGTGTCGGGGTCGGGCCTCCGGGCGTCGGGGTGGGCGTCGGTTCGCCCGGGAGGTCGGTCGGTTCGAGCTCGAGTCGGAAAACCTGCGAGACGTCCACGACCTGGCCCAGGACCGGCGCGAGAAAGTCCATCGCATAGAGCGGCGCGGCGAGGCTCGAGGTCGGTTCGCTCGTGCCCCCCCACGTGTCGCACGCGAGCGGAGTGCCGCCGAGCGTGACGGTGTTGGGCGCGGTGCCGGGCGCGCCGTTGATCCAGTCGTCCGTGATCGTGGCGGTCGCCTGGCCACTCGTGAACGCCGTCGCGATCGACGGCGTGCCGAGGTAGCCCAGCGCGGAGCAGTCCGCGTCGTTCTCGGGATCGATCGCGAACTGGAGGAGCACGCGAACCAGCGCCTCGCCGGCGGGGGAGGCGTCGGCACCCCCCGGAATGGTCAGAACCGCCGGGTCGGATGGGCCCGCACCGTTCGAGTCGATCGACAGGTCGACCGCGGCGTTCGTCCCGCCATCGCAGTCGATCCAGCCCGTTTCGAAGGGATCCTGCTCGATCTTCACGCAGACGGTGCCGGTGGTTCCGAGGCCCTGGGCGATGTCGAGGAAGTTCGCGCCCAGGTAGGCGGGCCCGACGAACTCCAGCGGGGCGACGCCGTTCGCGTCCTCGGTCCCTTTCGCGAGCTGGATCGGGCTCGGGCCGAATCCGCCGTTCGTCGCGTTGCCGAAGAGGCCGGCGCCTGTGAAGTCGAACACACGGAGCCAGGTGGAGACGCCGTCGTCCGTCGGGAGGAGAGCGCCCGGTCCGGGCGCGACGTCGAACGCGGCGCATGTCAGACCGTCGGGGCACGAGGCTTCCTCCGAAACGCAGGCGACCGAGCCCTTGTTCGCCTGAACTTTCGAGGTGTCGTTCTTCTTGAAGCTCTCGAATCTGCCGCAGTACCGGGCGGCGCCCGTATCCAGGCCGACCTCGACCCAGGTGGGGCCATCGATCGGCCCGACCAGAGCCGGGTAGCTCTCGCCCTTCAGCTTCACGATGAGCTTCGCGTTCGCGTAGACCACCGTCTGCACGCCGCCGGACGCGGCGAGCTTGTCCTTGTACTTGTACCCCGAGCCCGTCGTGACCCACTTTCCGCACGGGAGTTCGATCGCGCCCGAGTCGTAGCCGTTGCTCGCCGTGATGCGGAGCGACGGGGTCGACGTCGGACAGTCGATCGGGTTGGTGAGCGGCGCGATCGCGGCGTCCTTCACGAACTTCACGACCGCCTTGTTCTTGAACGCCAGAGGCGTGGACCGGAACACCGCCGCGCGCCCCCCGGTCATCGGGATCGTCGCGGCCGAGACCGCGCTCGCGGCACCGAGGAGGAGGAAGGACGCCAGGATGGTCGAGCGAGTGTTCATGGGGGGCTCCATGGGTGCAGATAAACGAGCGTTTGTTTACAACGTCTGCACGACGCCCGCAATCGCACCGCATGGGCCCGCCTCGAGGCGCGCGGGACCGGCGCGTTTCCGGATCGGTGCGGGGCCTCGTACGATGGGCTCGGACGGCCGGCGCGGCGGCGAGCCAGGTCGGTTCGGCGACACGACGGTTCCCCAGAGAGCATGGAGGCCTGAGCATGGATCCGAGCTGCGCGATGCTGACGGACAAGGTGGCGATCGTGACGGGTGGCGGTGCGGGGATCGGTCGCGGCATCGCGGCGGGGTTTTGCGCCTTCGGCGCACGAGTCGCGTTGTTCGAGCGGGACGAGCAGCGAGCGGTCGCCGCCGCCCGCGAGCTCGCCGCCGGCGGGGCGGACGTTCTGGCGGTCCCGGTCGACGTCCGGGACGGGGACGCGGTCGGCGAGGCGGTCGCGGCGACGCGTGACCGGTTCGGTCGGGTCGACGTCTTGGTGAACAACGCCGGCGGCGTCTTCGCCGCACCGTTCCTCGACACCACCGAGAAGGGTTGGGACGCGCTCCACCGGGCGAACCTGAAGCACATCTATCACTGCTGCTGGCACGTGGGTCGCATCATGGTGGCCCGCGGCGGTGGGAGCATCATCAACGTCGTCTCCATCGAAGGCGTCCGCGCCGCACCGATGTATGCGACCTACGCGGCGGCCAAGGCCGGCGCGATCAATTTCACGAAGACCCTCGCCCTCGAGCTCGCGCCGCACGGAGTGCGAGTGAACGCGCTCGCGCCGGACATTTGTGTCACGGAAGGCCTCCGTGACTTGATGACCGGCGAGGCGCTGCGCCGAGCGGCGAACACGGTGCCGCTGGGGCGCCTCGGCGACCCGGCCGATCTCGCCGGTGCTGCGGTGTTTCTCGCGTCCGACTTGTCGCGATACCTCACCGGCGAGACGCTTCACGTCGATGGAGGCACGCACGCATCCTCCGGCTGGTACCACCATCCGGAAGATGGCCACTACGTCTATGGCCCGCTCTCGCCGACGAACGACGGCGAGGGGTGAAGATCGGCTTGAGGAGGCCACGGCAGCGGGGCTACGATCCGTGCGGCATGGGGCGGCTCGGTGGCGGCCTCGGGATGGCGTTGCGGTACGGAGGGGGCGTCGCCGAGGACTTCCTGGACGATCGGCGTGCGGCCGTTCTCGCTCGCGTGCGGATGGCGGCGTTGCTCGCGTCGATCGCGATCGGCGCGGCGCTGCTGCTCCGTCCGCTTCTCGAGCCGGCGTGGACCGTCGGTTGGTTCACGGGCGTGGGGCTTCAGGCCGCCGTGTGCGCCGCCGCGTTCTGGTGCGCGGGGCAGCGATGGGCCGCCGAGCGGTCCGACGCGCTCGCCGGCGGCTTCCTCGTCGCCCTCGCCGCGTGTCTCCCCCTCACCGTGGCGGTCGTTCCCGCGAAGTTCGAGATCCTCATCGGCTACCTGATCGTCTGTGTGATCGCCGCGGCGCTCTTCTTCCCCTGGGGCGTGCGGCCCCAGGCGGGCCTCGTGGTGGCGCTCCTCGGTTGGCTTCTCCTCGTGTTCCCCGTGTCCGGGGTGCCGCCGACTCGCGTGACCGAGGGAGTCCTCCTCTACGCCATCGCGGGATTCTTGTCGGTGTTCGGCGCCTTCTTCCTCGATCGGTATCGGCGCGTGGCCTTCGTCGAGCGGGAGCAGGCGCGTCTCCTCGCGAGAGATCGAGCGCTGCTGCTGGACCTCGGCCGCGAGCTCATCGCTGCGCCGGACATCTCGTCGTTGGTCGCGCGGGTGGTGCAGTTGGCGCGCCCACTCCTCGCGTGCGACGCCGTCGACCTGCAGCTCTGGGATACCGAGAGGTCGGTCTTTCGCATGGAGGCGATCGACCGTGTCCGGGACGAGGGAGACACCCCCCTCGGGCTGGAGTTCGCTCCACTGCCCGACCTCCTGGCGGCGCTGGAGGAGGGCAGGGTCGTTCGAGTTCCCGGCGACGTGGGGGTTCGCGGACGGGAGCCCGTCTGGAACGCCGGCGAGGCGGGGCGGATTCTCGTGGCCCCCATGCTTCGCGAGGGAGAGCTCCTCGGATCGCTCACTTTCGCGCGCGCCGCCGACGGCGCGCCATTCTCGGCCGCGCAGCGGGAGCTCGTTCACGGCATCGCGAACCAGACGGCGATCGCGCTGGCCAACGCCAGGCTCGTCGAGGACCTCCAGAAGGCGAATCGCGTCAAGTCGGAGTTCGTCTCGACGATGTCACACGAGCTCCGGACGCCGCTGCACGTCATCCTCGGGTACACCGAGATGCTGGACGACGCGGTCGCTACACCGGACGAGGTCGTCCGCAAGGTTCGGTTCGCCGCGACCGAGCTGCTCGAGCTGATCGACGCGACCCTCGACCTCAACCGGCTCGAATCCGGTCGCGACGAGCCCGAGTTTCGACGGTTCCGGGTCGGGGATCTGATGGAAGAGCTGGAGGACGAACTCCGGGCGCTTCCTCGTGCCGACGGCGTCGAGCTCACGTGGCACGTCGAAGCCGGCGACTCGATCCTTTCGACCGATCGCAAGAAGCTCAAGATCATCCTGAAGAACCTGATCACGAACGCGTTGAAGTACACGGGCGAGGGGCGTGTGGAGGTCGTCGCGGGAAAGATCGTCGATCGATACGAGATGTCGATCCAAGACACCGGAGAGGGCATCGCGGCGGACGACCTCGATCGGATCTTCGAGATGTTCCAGCAGGTCCCGGGAGCGGTCGATCAGGCGCGGGGGGGCGTCGGCCTCGGCCTCTACATCGTACGCCGTCTCGCAGACCAGCTCGGCGTGACGGTCGACGTCGAGAGCGAGCTGGGGCGAGGCTCGCGCTTTCGCGTTCGGGTGCCGTGCGCGGAGCCCGCGCAGGACTCTCCCCCCGTCTTCCCGCGCCCGGCCGCGAGCTCGGCCGACCGCCGCGTCACTTGAACTTCGCCTTGAAGACCTGACCGTCGTTCTTGACCGTCGTACTCGGGGGGAAGTCGGCACCCCAGCAGTTTCCGTTCGACGAGTGGTGGACGCGTACCGAGACGTCGTCGGTCTGCGAGAGCGGGAGCGCCGGCA
>JAUIFY010000012.1 GCA_030430245.1 bacterium
CGGACCGGGCCGACCTTCAGACATCCACACCCCGCCCGCACGGGCAGGAGCCCTCCCATGACAACCGAGAATCAGTCAACCGAGAAGCAGACCGCCGAAGAGCGGACCGCCCGCGAACGCGCCTCCGCCGAACGTCATGGGGTCACCGCCTCCGCGCTCGGCTCCACTCGTGCCGCCCGATCGTCGTCGAGGTGCGCGAGCACGTCGGCGTATCTCGGCTCGTCGCGAAGGAGCTCCTCGTGCGTCCCGTCGGCGACGACACGGCCGCCTTCGAGCAGAACGACCCGATCCGCCAGCGCGATCGTCGAGAGTCGGTGCGCGATGACGATCGTCGTACGGCCGGCGAGCAGTCTCTCGAGCTCGCGGTGGATCGCTTCCTCCACGTGCACGTCGATCGCACTCGTCGCGTCGTCGAGGATCAAGATGCGTGGGTTCGCGAGGATCGAACGTGCGATCGAGATGCGCTGACGTTGACCTCCGGACAGATCGTACCCGCGCTCACCGACGACCGTATCGTATCCCTCCGGCAGCTTTTCGATGAACTCGGACGCGCCCGCGACGCGCGCCGCCGCGACGACCTCGTCGTGTGACGCATCGGGACGCGCGTACGCGATGTTGTCGCGCAGAGACGTCGTGAACAGGAAGGGCTCGTCGGGAACGAGTCCCACGTGGGCCCGCACGCTCGCCAACGTGAGATCGCGCACGTCCACGCCGTCGATCCGCACCGCGCCCCCGTCGACGTCGTAGAAGCGCGCGAGCAGCCGCGCGACCGTCGACTTCCCGCATCCGGTGCGTCCGACGAGCGCGACCGTCTGCCCGGCCGGAACGTCGAGATCGAACCCCGCCAGAACCGACGGCCCCTCGCCGTATCCGAACGTCACGTTCTGGAACTGCACCCGCCCCTGGGGATCCTCCAGGTCGAGGGCGTCCGGTCGATCGACGATCTCCGGACGTTCGTCGAGAACCTCGTAGATCCGCATCGCCGAGGCCGCGGCCCGCTGCAGCATCATCAGGAAGAAGCCGAACATACGGAACGGCGCCTGAAGCAACACGACGTACGTGGTGAACGCGACGATCGCACCGACCGTCAGGCTCCCCTCGATCGCGAGCCAGCCGCCGACGAGCAACACCAACGCCATGCCCACCCGAGGCATCGCCTCGATCACCGGCGCGTGCGCGGCCTGAACCTCGGCCTGGCGCACGTTGATCCACTGGAGTCGCCGGGCCGCGCGCGAGAACGCACCGATCTGGTCGCGCTCGGCCGAGAACGCCCGGACCACCCGGACCCCGGACAGGTTCTCCTCGACCGCCGTCGCGATGTCCGCCATTCGTGCCTGGACGATCCACGAGATCGGGAACGTGAGGCGGCCGAGTCGAGCTCCGAGCACCCCCACGAACGGGAGGGGAAGAACGGCGACGATCGTCAGCGGCACGCTGATCGAGAGCATCAAGCCGAGAGCAGCGACGAAGGAGAGCAGCGTCAAGCTCATGAGCGGCCCGAAGGTCAGGAACATCTGCACGGTCCGGATGTCCGAGTTCGCGCGAGAGATGAGCTGGCCGGACTGAACGCGGTCGTAGAAGGAGAACGACAGCCGACTCAGATGCTCGTAGAGCGTCACGCGCAGGTCGTTCTCGATCGCGTAGGCGACACGGAAGATCCAGAAGCGACTCACGAATCCGGCTCCGCCGCGCGCGACGCCGAGAAGCGCGATCACGATCACGAACGTCTCGAGCGAAGCGACTCGCGTCGTGAGAGCCGAGTCGATCGCCGCCATCATCACGCGCGGCACCGCAACGCCGCACATCAGGCTGAAGAGGGAAGCGAGCAGCGCGCCGGCGAAGATCCCGCGGTGCCCCGCGACCACCGGCCACAACCTCCGGAGCCAGCCCCGGGTCCGATCGGGGTCGATCATCGATCGAGGCGGCTCGTATCGAGGCCGGACCCCGATCGGCTCGAGCGGGTGCGGGGCCGCGCCGGGAGCCGGGGAGGCTCCGACTCCGGAGTCGATGCTCTCGAGCCCACCCGCCACGGCACGTCTCGATAGCGGACGCGGCCCGGAAGAACATCCGAAAAGAAGGGTTGACTCTAGTTCGCAAAACTAACAGATTTTGTTTCTCCACCATGCCCCACGGGAGGGGCCAGAGCGCGCGACCCGCGTGAGGAAGGAAGGAACGAACATGCAGCTCCGAGGATGGATTCTCGCGACGTTGGCCGGAGGAGCGTTGCTCCTGGGGACGTGGGCCACACCACCGGCATCGGCGAACGCCGACCTCGTCGTGGCACTCGACATCATCGACCAGAAGCCGCCGGCGCCCGCCGTCAATACGGCGCTCGTGTACACGAACACGTCGAACGACGACGTCGAGGTGAAGATGGCCGCCACGAACCACGACGGCCGGTCTCTCGGAACGCACGCGCTGAAGATCCCGGCCCGAGGCGTGCGCTTCGTGTTCGTCTCTCAGTTCATCGACCCCGCCGACCTCCCCTTCGTGGGCTGGGTCGAGGCGAAAGCCACCCGTCGCGTCCACGGGACTGCGGTGCTCGTCGGCCTCGGCGCGACCGATCTTCCGAGCCAGCCTCGCCCCCACTCGCGAATGATCTTCCCGGTCACCGCCGCGTATTGAGCGCACCTCGCCGCCCTCGAGCACACTCGGGGGCGGCGACGTCGCGAAGGTCGGACGGAATCGATAGGGTCGAAACGATGAGTGCCGGCACGCTTCCCTACGATCCCCGGTTCGGCCCGGTCACGATGCTCGAGGGCCCCGCGAAGGGGCGCTACCCCGAGGGCAACAGCCTTCTCGTCGAAGGTTCCCGCGAGAGCGTGATCGTCGACCCCAGTCTCGGGATCCTCGGACGTGAGGGTCCGCTTCCGGAGATCTCGCGCGTCCTGCACAGCCACTGCCACGAGGACCACATCGCCGGCAGCCACCTCTTCCCGGACGTGCCGTGGCACTTCCACGAGCTCGACGCCTCCGGCATTCGCTCGATCGAGGGGCTTCTCGAGATCTACGGCTTTCCGCCCCACATCGAGGCGGGCTTCCGCGACGCCCTCGTCGACCAGTTCCACTTCGTCGCGTGCGACGATCCGCAGACGTTCGTCGAGGGCGACGTCTTCGACCTCGGCGACGTGACGATCCGCGCCCTTCACACGCCGGGCCATACGCGGGGGCATTGCTGCTTCGAGATCGAGTGGCTCGAGGCCGGCGCGAGGCGCCGCCTCCTCTACCTCGCCGACATCGAGCTCACGAGCTTCGGCCCGTACTACGGCGACGCGTGGTCCGACCTCGTGGATTTCGAACGCTCGCTCGCCCGGGTCCGCGCGATCGAGGCCGACTGGTACGCCACCTTTCATCACATCGGCGTCCTCGAGAGCCGGGACGCGTACCTCGCGCGTCTGGACAGGTTCGAAGCCAAGATTGGAGAACGGGAGACCCGCCTGCTCGAGTTCCTCTCCGAACCGCGCACAATGGCCGACATCGTCGAGCACCGATTCGTGTACCGTCCCGGCGATGCGGTCTCGTTCGCCGATCCCGTCGAGGAGCGCTCGGCGCGTCAGCACCTGACGCGACTCCTCTCGCAGGGGCGGGTCCGCCGATTGGACGAAGAACGGTGGGAGCGCGCCTGAGACGGTGCCACGACGCCACTTCGAAGACCTGACGACGGACGAGCCCATCCTCGTGGGCCGCTACACGCCGTCGCGCAGCGAGGCGATCGATCTCGCCCGCCGGTGGGAGCCGCAGCCCCACCACGTCGACGAGGAGGCCGCCGCAAAGTCCATGTATGGGGGGCTGACCCTGTCGTCGCTCCATCTCTTCGCGATCTGCACGCGCCTCTTCTTCGACATGAAGGATCCGATCGCGACGCTCGCGATGCTCGGAAAGGACGAGCTGCGTCTCCCGGCGCCGGCCCGGCCCGACGTCGAGCTCCGCTACACCACCACCTGCATCGAGAAGCGGCCGTCCCAGAGCAAACCCGATCGCGGCATCGTCATCCTCGCCGACCGGCTCGAGACCCCGGACGGGAACCCCGTCCTCACGCAGAAGGTCACGCTCCTGGTCGCGCGACGCACCTGACGCAAGCGCGGCTCGTTCGAGAGTCCCACGGCGGGAATCTCCGTGGGGTGGGATCTCGTCGACAGGTTCTCACACCTTTGGCACCGTGAGACCGTGCTCCGCAGGATCGTCATCGTGGCAAGCGCGCTCGCGCTCCTGCTCGCGGGCGTGGAGCTCGCGCTGCGGGCGGCGCCCTCGGAACGGGTACGTGAGCGGCCAGCCCGGCCCGCCCCACCCGCCGGCCTTCCTCCCGTTCGCGGATTGAAGGACCTCGTCCGGAAGAGCCACCGCGGCCTCTTCCGGGGAACCCTCTACGAGACGAACGCGCGCGGCATTCGGGATCGCGAGTACGCCACGCCGAAGCCACCCGGTACGTTCCGCGTGGTCGTCGTCGGTGGCTCCAACGTCATGGGCTCCTGGGTCGATGCCGACGACACCTATGCCTCTCGCGTCGAGCGCGAGCTCACAGCCACGTCGAAGTCCCCGATCGAGGTCGTCAACGTCGCGATCGCCGGGGCCAACCTCGAGGTGGCGCTCGCCCGACTCGAGCGCATCGGGCTCGCGTACGAGCCGGACCTCATCGTCTACGGATTCAATCTGACCGACATCCGGCTGCCGGGGGTCTATTCGAAGACGGCCACGCCCACGGGGCGCAACGGCTCCGCCGACTCGTCGAGCGCGCTCGTCCGGGCCGCACGTGCGCTTGGGCGGGATCTCGCGGAGCTCCTCCGCATGGGCGGAACGTACGCGGCGGAGATCCACGAGAACTACGCCGAGGGCGCTCCGGCGTGGCAGGCGTTCCGCCGACAGCTCGATCGTCTCGCCGAGACGGGTCGAAGCTCGGACGCGTGCGTGATCGTGCTCCTTCACACCCACCCCGAGAGCCTGAACGCCCGACACGCATTCCACGACGTCTACGAACGGGTCGCGAAGGCCGCGGAGAGACGTGGACTCTCGGTCGCGCACTCCTTCGACCTGTATGAGGGCGAGACCGACCGCTCGATGTGGGCGGCGCCCGGGAACAAGCACGCGAACGAGTGGTCCCACGAGATCCTCGCGGCGGCCCTGCGGCGCGGCCTGACCAACCTCCCTGCGTCGTGCTGGAAGGGCGCGAAACCCGGCCCCGCCCGGTGACGTGGCTCCGGCGGGGGCGTACGCCGGCGGCCCCTTCACGGAGGCGCTTGACCGCGCAAACGGGCTCGACGAGACTTTCGATCCGCGGCAGATCCCGTCGCGCGCAGCCCATGTCTCGTCTCGCGTACATGGCTCTCGTGAGCGTCCTCCTCATCGGCCCGGCCGGCGCCGAGCGGAAGCCCCCGGACTTCGACCGCGAGATCCGGCCGATCTTCGAGCGGCACTGCTACGAATGCCACGGCCCCACGGCGGCCGAGGGGGGCCTTCGCCTCACCTCGCGCGAGACCGCGTTCACTCCGGGCGACTACGGCATCGAAGTCATCACTCCGGGGAGTGCGGAGCTGAGCCTTCTCCACGACCGCCTGATCGAGTCGGATCCCGAAGAGCGGATGCCTCACAAGCGCGAGGCCCTGTCCCCCGACGAGATCGAGCTCGTCCGCCGGTGGATCGAGGCGGGCGCGGACTGGCCCGACGTCCGCGCGCCACATTGGGCCTACGTCGCCCCGAGCCGCCCGGAAGTGCCCGGGCCGGGACACCCCGTCGATGCGTTCGTGCGGAGGAAGCTCGCGGCCGAGGGAGTCGAGCCATCTCCCCCAGCCGAGCCTGCCCGGCTCCTTCGTCGGCTCCACCTCGACCTGCTCGGCCTCCCTCCGACTCCGGCCGACGTACGCGCCTTCGTCGCGGATCCATCGGCCGAGCACTACGAACGCATCGTCGACGAGCTTCTCGCCTCGCCCCGCTTCGGCGAGAGGTGGGCGACCCCATGGCTCGATGCCGCGCGCTACTCCGACTCGAACGGCTTTCAGAAGGACAACTTCCGACACACGTGGGGCTACCGGGACTGGGTGATCGACGCGATCAACGCGGACATGCCTTTCGATCGGTTCACCATCGAGCAGCTCGCCGGAGACCTCCTTCCAGACGCCGAAGATCACCAGATCGTCGCCACCGGCTTCCACCGGGCGGCTACGGTGAACGTCGAGGTCGGCGTCGATCCGGAAGAGGACCGAATCCGGCAAGTGATGGACCGCGTGAACACGACCGCCGTCGTGTGGCTCGGCTCGAGCCTCGAGTGCGCGCAGTGCCACGACCACAAGTTCGACGCCTTCACGCAGCGCGAGTACTACGAGCTCTTCGCGTTCTTCAACAACAGCCCGCCCGACGTGAAGCAGATCGGAAAGAAAGGCGTCGCCTATCAGCTCGCCGGACCGCGCATCGATCTACCGAATCCACCCGAACGACAGGCGCGTCTCGACGAGGTCCACGCCCAGATCGCGGCCGAGCGCCGCCGCTTCGCCGCGATCGACCGAAAGGCGACCTTCGCGCTCTGGCGCGACGATCGAAAGACTCTTCTCGACGCGCCCATCGAGTGGACGAACGTCGACATCCTCGAGGTCGAGTCCAGCGGCGACGAGAGCCACACCGTCGAGGACGATGGATCGGTCGCGTTCCACGGCTCGATTCCCGATACGGTCGAGCACCGCGTGCGGTTCACGGCACCACTCGACCGCATCACGGCCATCCGCGTGGAGCGCCTCGGCGCACTTCCGGGGCCCGACGGCGGCAAACGCCCCCGCCGCGGCCTGCCGATGCTGAGCGAAGTGCACCTCGAACGCACCACGACCGATGGTCGGGGCCAGAGGGAGCACGTCCCCATCTGGATCACGCAGCCCCCCGACGACCCCAAGCTCGCCTACCTGTGGCTCACGATCGACGACGACGACGAGTCCCCGTGGCCGATGGCCGGCCCTCCCGTGTATCTCTTCGAAGCGATCCCCGGCGACTCGACGCTCCGACTGACCCTCTCTCAAAGCTACGGCTTCGGGCGCACCCTCGATCGGTTTCGAGTTGCGGTCACCGACGCTCCGCGGGAGATCCTCGTCCTTCCCGCCCGGATTCGCGAGCTGCTGCGAGCACGCGAGAGCTCCGATGAGGACGAGGCGGAGATCTTCGCCTACTTCTCGAAGCACGGGTTCGAAGCCGCCTCGACGTTGCCCCTGCTCCGCCAGCGGGCCGTCAGCCTGCGTCCCGCGACGTCCCTGGTCATGGCCGAGCTCCCCGAGCCGCGCACCTCGAACGTTCTGATCCGCGGAAGCCACCTCTCGCCCGGCGATCCGGTGAAGCCGGGGACACCGACCGTGCTCCCGCCCATGACGTCCGACCTTCCGCGGAATCGACTCGGCCTGGCACGTTGGCTGGTGGACCCGGCGAACCCACTCGTCGCTCGGGTCACCGTGAACCGGCTCTGGGCGTCTCTCTTCGGAGCGGGGCTCGTGCGCACCCCGGAGGAGTTCGGCACGCGCGGCGAGCGCCCGACGCATCCCGACCTCCTGGACTGGCTCGCCACCGAGTTCATCGAGAGGGGCTGGTCGCGGAAGAAGATGGTCCGCCTCCTCGTGACGTCCGAGACGTACAAGCAGACCAGTGCGGCGACGCCGGAGCGGCTCCGGGACGACCCCGAGAACCGGCTTCTCGCGCGACAGTCCCGGCGCAGACTCGACGCCGAGTTCATCCGGGACAACGCGCTCGCGGTGAGCGGCCTCCTGGAGAACGGCGGGCAGGGGCGTCCCACGTACCCCCCGCAGCCACCCGGGCTGTGGAAGCACGTCGGCAGCATCGTCGAAGACTACCAGACGAGCTGGGGCCCCGATCGGTTTCGCCGTGGAATCTACACCATCCATCGTCGCTCGGCGCCCTACCCGAGCTTCGTGAATTTCGACGCGCCCGACCGGAGTACCTGCACGGTGAAGCGCGCACGGACGACCACGCCACTCCAGGCCCTTACCCTGCTGAACGACGAGGCGTACGTCGAGATGACCCTCGCGCTCGCGGTCCGCATCCTCGTCGAGGGCGAGTACCTCGACGAACGCGACCGCATCGACCACGCGATGCGGCTCGTCGTCGCGCGGCCGGCCCGCTCCGCCGAGCTCGACCTCCTCGGCGCGCTGCTCGCGTCGGAGCGCGCGCGGTTCGATGACGATCCCGGTGCAGCGAGTGCCCTTCTGGCGAGCTCGGAGGGCTACCAGCCACCGGCCGATCTGGATCCGACCGACGTCGCCGCGTGGGACGCGGTCGCGAGCGCGCTGTTGAATCTCGACGAGACCATCACGAGAAGCTGAAGCCCATGCCTCCGCACGCCTCCCTTCCGACACTGACGCGCCGCACGCTCCTCGCCTCTCTCGGCGCCGGCCTCGGGTCGGTTGCGCTCGGCTCGCTCCTGCGGGGCACCGCCCGCGCGGGAGACCACCCGACCCCACACTTCCCGGCCCGGGCGAAGCGCGTGATCTACCTCCACATGGTAGGCGGCTTCTCCCACGTCGATCTCGTCGACCCGAAGCCGACATTGCGCGAGCTCCACGGCGAGCCCTGCCCCGACTCCCTCTTCGAGGGCAAACGCTTCGCCTTCATCAAGGACCGTCCCACGATCCTCGGTGCGCTTCGCGAGTTTCGGCCGAGCGGCGCCTCCGGCGTCGAGATTTCGAACCTCCTCCCCGGCCTGCAGAGCATCGCGGACAAGGTCACCTTGATCCGCTCGATGAAGACGAACGAGATCAACCACGGCCCGGCACAGCTCCTTCTCCTCACGGGCTTTCCTCGGTTCGGCCGACCGAGCTTCGGCGCGTGGATGTCGTACGGCCTGGGGAGCGAGAACGAGGACCTTCCCGCGTTCGTCGCGCTGGTACACGGCAACTATCCGGGGGCCGGAAACGCGGTCTGGGGAAGCGGCTTTCTCCCGAGCGACCACCAGGGGGTCGAGCTCCGCGCGAAGGGCGAGCCGGTACTCTTCCTCGACGACCCCAGCGGCGTCGATCGCGCGGCGCGCCGACGACTCGTGGACACGATCGGCGACATGAATCGCATCGAGCACGCCGAGTACGGCGACCCCGAAATCCTGGCGCGGATCCGGCAATACGAGATGGCGTTCCGGATGCAGGCCTCCGTTCCCGAAGCGATGGATCTCTCGACGGAGCCCGACGACGCCTACGAGCTCTACGGCGCGAGCCGCGGCGAGCCGAGCTTCGCCCGCAATTGTCTTCTCGCGCGTCGACTGGTCGAGCGCGGCGTCCGCTTCGTGCAGCTCTTCGACTCGGGCTGGGACAACCACAACGGGATCGCCAGCCGCCTCCCCGCCAAGTGCAACGAAGTCGACCGCCCGGCCTCCGCCCTCGTGCTCGACCTCGAGCGCCGCGGCCTCCTCGACGACACGCTCGTGGTCTTCTCGACCGAGTTCGGGCG
Organism: bacterium; assembly: GCA_030430245.1. Lineage (GTDB taxonomy): Bacteria > Desulfobacterota > Binatia > UBA12015 > UBA12015 > VGTG01. Next base: position 9,424 of record JAUIFY010000012.1, read on the forward strand.
CACGCCGATGGCGCAGGCGGTCAACGGCCTCGGGCAGAAGGCGGCGCCGGGGCGCGATCATCACGTCGACGCGTTCAGCGTCTGGATGGCCGGGGGCGGGACGAAGCGGGGACTCGTCTACGGCGAGACCGACGAGTTCGGCTACGAGGTCGTTCGCGACCCGGTTCACGTCCACGACATGAACGCGACGATCCTCCATCTCCTCGGGATCGATCACGAGCGACTGACCTACCGCTACCAGGGCCGTGACTTCCGTCTGACCGACGTGCACGGTGAGGTGGTGCACGACCTGATCGCCTGATGCCGACTCGCGCCGCGTCGGCTCGGTTCAATCCGGGTCGCCGTCCGGGGCGCGCAGGAGCTGGGGCCCGAGCCAGCGGGCGACCCAGAGCTTCCCGGCATCGGACAGATGCGTGCCGTCGCGGCGGAAGCCCTCGATGCCGTGCACGGTCGCGGCGTACTCGCCGTTCGGGCAGATCGCCGCGCCGAGGTCGAGAATGGTGATCTCCCCGGGCGCCCGCCGCGACGCCACCGTCGGAAGGATGTACTCGTTCATGCGCTTCTCGCGCGCCGGATCCCAGGAGCCGTTCGAAAGCCCGTAGGGATTTCGGCGGCAGGGGATCGTCATCCAGACGATCCGAGCGCCGGTCGACGCGAAGAGATCCGCGGCTTCCTCGTACTGCGTCACGATCCATGCATCGAACTCCGGATCGCCGGGGGCCTTCGGCGCGCCCCACTCGGGAAGCTCCCGATCGGCGATGTCCCACCCGGCGGTCAGCGCAACCACGACGTCGGGATCGAACTCCCGGAGCCGCTTGCGTACCCGGACGGGCCAGCGGTCGCAGATCTTCCGCTTCCGACCCAACCCCTCGCGCCAGGCACCCCGAGCGATGCCGCACCCCCGAATCGCGAGATTCTCGACCTCGATGTCACCGCCGCGTCGCGCCCACATGTCGAGCCCCTCGCCCACGTCGCGTCCGAGCGAGTCGCCGACCATCGCGACGCGCAGCTTGCGTCCGCGGATGCGCGGAGCGGGGCCCTCGACGCTCTCGGGCCGGAGCGTCGGCGCGGACGGGGCCGCCGCCACGAGCCCGATCGCGACGACGACGATCGCGACCGGCGGGACGACCACTCGGCGCCAACCCAGAACGCGTCGACCGACCCGGATCGGCTCCTCGAGGAACCGATGGGAGAGATCCGCGAGGCCCAGCGTGACGACGAATCGAAGGAGGTCGTTCTCGAGCGCGAGGAAGACCGGCCAGTGATACACGTAGGCGCCGTACGAGATCCGCCCGAGCCAGCGGAGCGGACCGAGAGACAAGAGCGCGCGAACCGGGCCCACCGACTGCACGGCGGCGGCGATGACGGCCGCGCTTGCCACCGCATACGCCGCGAGCCCGCCCGCGTACAGGCCAGCCGCTTCCACCTCGGCAACGCTCCACCCATAGAGCGTGACGAGGAGACCGGCGGCGCCCGCGACGCAAAGGCCGGCGCGGGTCGCCCCTGCCCCGAAGACCGGGCTCGGGCCGAGAAGAAGCGCGACCGCGCCGCCGACGAGCAGCTCGCCCGCGCGCGTGTCGGTACCGTAGTAGACGCGCGCCGTCGCGACGTCGGTGGTCGCGAGCCAATCCATCCACGTCCACGAGGCGAGCGCGAGGACGAGGAGCAGAGCGGCGTAGGCGCCCCGCGAGCCGCCGACGACGCGCAGCACGCCGAGCGAGAACAGCGGATAGACGAAGTAGTACTGCTCTTCGACCGAGAGGCTCCAGAAGTGCTGCACGAGGGATGGCGATCCCATGACGTCGTCGTACGCGGCACCCGTGACGACGAGCCACCAATTCGAGACGTAGAACAGCGCCGCGAGTCCGTCCCCCGAGAGCCGCGCCGCCTGCGTCCCGTCCGCGACAACCGGGCCGAGAATCGCGATCCCCAGCAGAGCGACCAGCGACGCCGGCAAGAGCCGACGAAGCCGACGCGCCCAGAACGCCGCGAGGCGAATCGTGCGCGTCTCCTCGAACTCGCCGACCAGCAGCCCGGTGATGAGGAAGCCCGAGAGGGTGAAGAAGGTGGACACGCCGAGGAAACCGCCGGGAAGCCAGCCCAGATCGGCGTGGAAGACGAGGACGGCCAGCACCGAAGCTCCGCGCAAGCCCTCGAGGCCCGGATGGAAGACCCGCTTCGACATCGAAGAACCGGCCTACGTTGGCAGACGGCCGCAGGCGTGTCGAAAGCGGGCTCTCGAAGGCGCTATTATTTTCGAACTAAATGCTTGTATTTCAGAACTCACGCCGATAGAAGCGGCACCGTGCCGCCGGAGTCCTTCCGATACGCGCAGTTCTGCCCGCTGGCGCGGGCGACCGAGATCCTGGGCCAGCGCTGGACGTTGCTCGTCATTCGCGAGCTCCTCTGCGGTCCGCAGCGGTTCGCGGACCTGAAGAGACGACTGACCGGGGTGAGCCCGAGCGTTCTGACCGAGCGGCTGGAGGCGCTCGAACGCTGCGGCGTCGTCGAGCGACGCGAGGTCGGGCCACCGACGCCGGCACGGCTGTACGCGCTGACCGAGCACGGCCAGGCCCTGCGGCCGATCCTGCTCCAGCTCACCCGCTGGGGATTGCGCTGGCTCCTCCCCGCGGTCGACGGCGATCACATGGAGCCGGACTGGATCCGCCTCGGCGTCGAGGCGTTCGCCTCCTCCGACGAGACGCCCGAGCGACGGTACCAGCTCACCGCCGTCTCCGATGGCAGCTCGGCCCACGTCTACCTCGCCGGCGGGGCGCGCGGCACCCGCGTCGTCCCGGAGTCGACCGAAGTCGACCTTCGCATCGAAGCAGACCCTCAGACCTTGATCGGACTCATCAGCGGCTTCCTGCCCGCAGAGCAAGCGGAGCAGCAAGGCGCGAAGTTCTCGGGCGACCGTTCGGCGCTCGAGGATCTACCCCGCCTGTTCCGATTCGTTCCGGAAGGCGGCGACTGAATCGCAAGGAGAAACGAAGATGGCTCTCAAAGTGACCGGTGTCGGCTTGTCCCCGTTCGTCCGCAAGGTGCGCGTCGTCCTCGAAGAGAAAGGGCTTGCGTACGAGCACGATCCCATGCTCCCGATGGGCGTCTCCGACGAGTACAAGCAGAAGCATCCGATGGGGAAGATCCCGATCCTGGAGGACGGCGATCGGGTGATCCCCGACTCGTCGGCGATCGCACACTATCTCGAAGCGCTCACACCCAGCCCCCGACTCTACCCGTCCGACGGGTACGAGCGCGCTCGAGCCATCTGGATCGAGGAGTTCGCCGACACGGGGATCATGACGGGGACGACCACCGTCTTCCAGGAGCGGGTGCTCGCGCCCCTGTTCTTCAAGCGCGAACCGGACGAGGCGAAGATCAAAGAGGCGACCGAGGAGATTCTCCCCCCGTACTTCGACTATCTGGAGGAGAACCTCGGCGACTCCGAGTGGATCGCCGGCGACGCGTTCAGCATCGCCGACGTCGCCCTCGGCTCCGCCTTCGCGACGTTCGTGCTGAGCGACGGGTCGGTCGACGCATCGCGCTGGCCCCGACTCGCGGCATACCTCGAGCGCGTCCATGGGAGGCCGTCGTTCCGGAAGCTGATGGAGGAGGACCGCGGCGCGAAGGCCGCGGCCGCCGGCTGAGCCCGGGCGCGGGGCCGGCGGACGGACGGGCGCCCCCGCCGGCCCCGAAAAGCTCCCCATTCTCGGGAGTTTTGGCCCGGCCCGGCCCCACGCCCACTTTCTCGCCCCAGACGGTGCGTTCGCCGCCCGAAACCGCTAAAGGGTCGGGATCCATCCGGCAGCCTCGGTCCCTCCGGGGAGCCGTCGGAGGACTGCACAGGAGAGACATCATGGGCGCGGGCGACATCATCAAGGCAATCGAGACGGAGCAGCTCCGGAGCGACATCCCCGACTTCAAGGCGGGCGATACCCTGCGGGTCCACGTCAAGGTCGTCGAGGGTGAGAAGGAGCGCATCCAGGTGTTCGAGGGCGTGTGCATCCGCCGCAAGCACGGTGGAATTCGCGAGACGTTCACCGTCCGCAAGGTCTCGTACTCGGTCGGCGTGGAGCGCACGTTCCCGGTCCACTCGCCGCGCATCGACAAGATCGAGGTCATGACGCGCGGACGCGTTCGTCGCGCCAAGCTCTACTACCTCCGCGAGCGCTCCGGTCGCGCGGCGCGCATCAAGGAAATCGGCCAGAACTGATCGGCGGGGCGATCGTGCCGGATCTCGAGCGCTCCGCGGTCGCCGCGGAACCCGGTGCACCGAGCCCGGAGAAACGCTTCCGGCACCAGATCGAGGCGGGTGTCTCGATCTCCGGCCGAATCCACTTCCCCGGCGACGCTCGCATCGACGGCCAGCTGAAGGGCGAGATCCGCGCGGACAAGCTCCTGCTCGTCGGCGAGGCCGCGGAGCTCGAGGCCACGGTCAGCGCGCAGCACATGGTCCTCGCCGGCACCATGCGCGGCGACGTGATCCGAAGCGGCACGGTCGAGCTCGAGCCCACCGCGCGTCTCCTCGGCAACATCGAAGCGAAGAACCTCGTCGTACACGCCGGTGCGTTCTTCGACGGCCGCGCCTCCATCGGAAAGCCGCAGGCAGAGCAGCCCGCGAGTCGCGCGCCGGCGCAGCGACCCACGACCGAGCAGGCACCCGACCGCGCGCCGCGCGAACGGCTAGCACCTCGTCGCGCCCACGGCCCGGCCACGCCCGTCACGCGATCGGCGCGCCCGCGGCCGGCCCACACCCGTCGCACGCGCGACCGTTGCGAGGTCCCGCGCCGACCGCCGCACTCGCCAGGGGGTCGACGTTCGGTGTAGGAAGGGCTGCATGATCCTGCTGGACCCTCGAAATCTGAAGCGCCCATATCCCGACGACCGCTCCGCAGAAGTGATGAGAAAGACGGTCGGGTTCTTCGAGGCAAAAGGGAAGAAGCGACTGCTCGAGGACTACTACGACCGCGTCTGGTACGCCGACTTCCTCGACTTCGTCCGACAGAACCGGATCTTCGCGACGATGTGCACTCCGGCCGGTGAGGGCGCCGCCGACGCGCGATGGGACACCTGGCGCAACTGCGAGTTCGCCGAGATCCTCGGCTTCTACGGACTTCAATACTGGTACACCTGGCAGGTCTCGGTCCTCGGGCTCGGCCCTCTGTGGATGACGCAGAACGAGGGAATGCGCCGTCGCGCGGCCGAGGCGCTCGAAGCCGGTGGGATCTTCGCCTTCGGCCTGTCCGAGCGCGCCCACGGAGCCGACATCTACTCGACCGACATGGTGCTCACCCGCGACGGCGACGGATGGAAGGCCAACGGCCGCAAATACTACATCGGCAACGGCAATGAAGCCGCGATCGTCTCGACGTTCGGGCGGCTCGCCGACGAGGACGAATACGTCTTCTTCGCCGCCGACCCGAAGCACGAGCGGTACGATCTGATCCAGAACGTCGTCGCCAGCCAGAACTACGTCTCGGAGTTCGAGCTGAAGGACTATCCGGTGAGAGAGGACGACATCCTCCACCGGGGTCGCGAGGCGTGGAACGCCGCGCTCAATACCGTGAACATCGGCAAGTACAATCTCGGCTGGGCCTCGATCGGGATCTGCACGCACGCCCTCTACGAGGCGATCACCCACGCGAGCCATCGGATCCTCTACGGACACGCGGTCACGGACATGCCCCACGTCCGCCAGATGTTCGTCGACGCGTACTGTCGTCTCGTCGCGATGAAGCTCTTCGCGCTGCGCGCCGCGGACTACATGCGCGTGGCCTCCCCCGAGGACCGCCGCTACCTTCTCTACAACCCCATGGTGAAGATGAAGGTGACGACCCAGGGCGAAGAGGTCGTCGATCTCCTGTGGGACGCGATCGCCGCCAAGGGATTCGAGAAGAGCACGTACTTCGGGCAGGCCGCGGTCGACATTCGCGCACTGCCCAAACTCGAGGGCACGGTCCACGTCAACATCGCGCTGATCGTGAAGTTCATGCCGAACTTCTTCTTCAACCCTGCCGAGTACCCCGACGTGGAGACGCAGGGCCACGGCGGAAACGACGACTTCCTCTTCGACCAGGGGAGCACGAAGGGCCTCTCTCAGATCCAGTTCAACGATTATCGGCGCGTCTTCGAGGACTGCTCCCTTCCGAACGTGAAGATCTTCGCCGAGCAGACCGAATCGCTTCGGAGGATGCTCGAGGAGGCACCGCCGGGCCCCGACCAGATGAAGGACGTCGACTTCCTGCTCTCGATGGGCGAGATGTTCGCGCTCGTCGTCTACGCACAGCTTCTCCTCGAGAACGCCCCGATCTACGGGACCGACGACGACCTCCTCGATCAGATCTTCGACTTCATGGTGCGTGACATGTCGAAATTCGCGCTCCAGCTCTTCAGCAAGCCCAGCAGCACGGAGCGCCAGATGGAGGGCTGCCGCGAGATCCTGCGGCGTCCGGTCGTCGATCCGGCGCGCTACGACCGCGTATGGAGCGGCCACGTCGCGCCCCTGTCGGACCGCTACGAGATGAACGCCTGACGAGCGCTCACGCGGGGAAGCCCGCGCGCTCGACCGACCTCGACGAGCCCGAGGGAGCGGAGCGTTGCAGCGCGGCCCCGAGCGCCGTGGCGACGACGGGCTTGCTCACGAAGTCGTCCATCCCGGCCTCGATGCACATCGCGCGGTCCGTCGCGCTCGCATTCGCCGTCATCGCGATGATCCACGGTCGCCGGGCCTCGCTGAGATCCCGGCGGAGTGTGCGCGTCGCTTCGATCCCGTCGAGCTCCGGCATCTGGATGTCCATGAGGATCACGTCGTAGTCGTTCTCCTCGAGCGCCTCGACGGCCTCCCGCCCGTTGCCTGCGACGTCGGCCCGATAGCCCATGCGCTCGAGCATCTTGAGAGCGACCTTCTGGTTGATCTCGTTGTCCTCGACGAGAAGGATCCGACGCGGCACTCGATCCCCGAGGCTCGAATCGATCGTCTGCGACGAACGGCGCGGCCGCGCCGCCCGGGGACCGCCCGACGCGTCGGCCAACGCTGCGAGGAGGGCCGACGAGCGCGCCGGCTTGGTCAGGATCGCCGAAAAGATCGCCAGCCGCTCCGTCGCGTCGTGGTCGGGAAGATCGCCGGCCGGTCGAACCGAGCTGAGCAGGATCAGTGCGAGGTCGCCCGAGGGGCGCAGCGCTCGCAGCTGGGCGCCAAGGTGCAGGCCATCGAGCTCCGGCATCACGTAGTCCAGGACCACGAGGTCGAAGGGCTCCCCCGCCGCCACCCACCCCAGCGCCTCGCCGGCCGAGTCGGCGGCCCGCGGCACCATGCCCCACGACCGCGCTTGATGCTCCAGGATCCGGCGATTCGTCGCGTTGTCGTCCACGATCAGCAGGCGCTTGCCCTCGACGGCGGCGGCCGCGGCCTTGGCGAGCGCGTCCTCCTCGCCGTTGGCCTCGGGAGCGAAGATCGTGAAGTGGAACGTCGATCCGACGCCGAGCGTGCTCTCGACCCACATGTCCCCGCCCATCAGCTCCGAGAAGTGCTTCGAGATCGCGAGTCCCAGGCCCGTACCGCCATACTTGCGCGTGGTCGAGGCATCGACCTGGCTGAAGGCCCGGAAGAGACGTTCGACCCGATCCGCGGGGATGCCGATACCCGTGTCGCGCACCGCGAAGTGCAGGAGCGGCTCCCCCTCGCCGCCTTCGCGAGTCACCGCGACCTCGATCTCCCCCGCCTCGGTGAACTTCACGGCGTTCGACAGGAGGTTGGCGAGGGCCTGGCGAACGCGCGTCACGTCACCGAGCACGCCCGCGGGCACGTCATCGGCGCACGAGTACGTCAGCTCCAGACCTTTGTCGGCCGCCTTCAAGGCGACCAGGTCGAGCGCGTCCTCGACGCACTCGCGCACGACGAACGGTGCACGCTCGAGCTCGATCCGACCCGCTTCGATCTTCGAGTAATCGAGAATGTCGTCGATGATCGCGAGGAGAAGCTCCCCACTGCCCTTCACCGTCTGCGCGAAGTCGCGCTGCTCATTGGTGAGCTCGGTATCGAGCAGGAGGCCCGTCATGCCGATCACCGCATTCAGCGGGGTGCGGATCTCGTGGCTCATGTTCGCGAGAAACTCCGACTTGGCGCGAGTCGCGGCCTCGGCGCGGTCCTTCGAGGAGACGAGCTCACGGTCACGAACGCGGATCTGCTCGAGCATCTCGTTGAAGCGTTCGACCAGAACGCCGAGCTCGTCGTCGCTCGTCTTGGAGGCCCGCAGCGAGTAGTCCTTCTTCTCGGAAACCTGCTCGGCCACCTCCGCCAGCGCGACGATCGGTCCGGAGATCGCCCGTTGCAAACGCGTCGAGAGCAGCCAGGCGATCCCGCCGCACGCGGCGACCACGAAGACCAGAACCATGGCCTGCCCCCGGAGACGAGTCCGAAGCGTGCGCATCTCGGAGCGTGCGCAGACGGACCCGATGACCTCGCCGTCGAGTTCGATCCGCTGGCGAACGAGGAGATCCCCGCGGACGAACTCCGTCGCGCGATCCAGCGAGGGCGGGCACGGCGGCGCGCCGTCGTAGGACTGAAACGTGGTGATCGGCTGACCGTTCGAGGAGAACGTAGCAGCGGAGACGACCCCCGGAATCTCCCTCAGAGTTCGGAGGACCTCGGTCGCCGCTCCCGGATCGTCGAACGCGACCGCCGCCACGCTGTTCTCGGCGATGACGGCCATCGTGGCGGCGAGATCCTCGCTCGCGGCCTGGCGCCCGAGGTACCAGGTCTCCGCGAAGAAGGCGCCCGCGGCCAGCCCCAGCGCGACGACGCTGGTGGCGGTGATGATCTGAATCAGCTTGGCGCGGATCGACGGCGACCGGCTCCCGCGCGGGTCGGCCCAGGTCATCGCGCAGGCCTGTCCGCCGCGCCGACGATCTCCGCGAGTCGAAGGAGCCTCGACGAGATGCGCAGGCCCGCCGTCCGAGCCCGCGCCGGGTTCACGACGAATCCGACCTCGTTCTCCCGCTCGACAAACCCGAGGATCCCGCCCGCCTCGACGAACCCCCCGCCCTGCCCCACCGTGAGCGCGGGCCCGGCGCCGAGGCCCGCCAGAACGGTTGCGTCCGGCAGCCCTTCGGGGAAGACGACGATCTGACAGCGGGCGAGTCCGCCCGGCCGGGCGGACGTCACCTCGATCCGCCGCCCCCGCGCCGTCCGCCCCTCGAGCCGTTCGAGCTCGGCGGGGAGGTCGCCGACGACGCAGACCCGGAGAGGCGCGTTCCCATCGGTGAACGCGCTCGCCGGCCACTGGACGAACTTGGTCAGGTGGTACACGTGGCGCGCCCGCACCTCGGCACCTGCGTCGGATGCGGCCTGCCCCTGCGCAACCGGCATCAGACCGATCAGGAGAGCCGTGAATACCCAAACCACCGCGGATTCTCTCGGTTTTTGGGGGGCCGACCTTTAGGCCGGGGCCCCGGGAGGCGTCCGCGGGAGTGGCATCACGGGGGCCGGGCTCGTATGCTCCCGTCTCCATTTGCGGGGCCCCGCGCCCCGGAGGAGATTTCGGCGGAGATGGCTAACCTGACCCTGGAAGAGTTCGAGCAGTGCATGACGGTCCTGGCGGACGGAGGGCCGCCCGAGAAGCTTCGGGACCGGCTCTGCCGCCTGAACGCGTTCCACTCCCGGCGGGGGCTGAACAGCGTGAAGACCATCTCCTCGCGCCTCTACCAGCTCAGCTCGGGGCTCCGGCGCGAGGTCCCCGCGACCCACGCCTTCCAGGCGCTCTGGGCCGACCACATCGGCCACCGCCTGAACGAGGACGTCGGCGGGAAGCTCGACGAGCTGGCCGACAAGATCAACGAGAACATCGAAGGATCGGGAGCGATCAAGGACGGGTGCGACGATGCGCTCCGCGCCTGCCTGAACGAGTACGAGGAGCTTCTGGCGCGGCGCGTCGGCGGCACCGCGGCCCGGCTGGACACCCTCCAGAAGGCCTATCCGAGCGTCGCGGAGATCCTGAGGGCCGTTCCCGTGCAGGACGTCCCGCTCGACCCGCCCGACGAAGGCGGCGATCACGACCACCACGACCACTGATCCGTCGCGGGTCTTCTCAGGTTATCGCGGACAGACGATGAGCCCTTCCAAACGTCCGATTCGATTCGGTCTCGCGCTCACGCAGGTACGAAGCTCGTGGGACGAGGTTCTCGAGTTCGCCCGCAGCGCCGAGCGCTTGGGGTACGACTCCCTCTGGGCGATCGACCATCTCGTAGGTGTTCCCGACCCGTCCATCCCGATCTTCGAGGGGTGGACGGCCATCGCTGCGCTCGCCGGCGCGACCGAGCGGATCCGGCTCGGTCACCAGGTGCTCTGCGTCGGGTTCCGGCACCCGTCGGTCCTCGCCAAGATGGCCGCGACGCTCGACCACGCCTCCGGAGGAAGGTTCACGCTGGGCATCGGCGCCGGCTGGAACGAAGAGGAGTTCAAGGCGTACGGCCTTTCGTTCCCGTCGATCGGCACGCGCCTCAACCAGCTCGACGAAGCGCTCGACCTGATCAAGAAGCTCTGGACCGAGGAGCCCGTGAGCTACTTCGGCGAGCAGTTCCACGTCGAGGACGCCTACTGCCAACCGCGACCGCTGCAGCAGCCGCACCCGCCGATCCTCGTCGGCGGATCCGGCGAGAAGGTGCTTCTGAAGATCGTCGCCGAACACGCCGACATCTGGAACAACATGGGGTGGGCCCACGGTCTCCTCCCCCACAAGATCGAGGTGCTGCACAAGCACTGCGAGGCTCTGAAGAGAGACCCCGCCGAGATCGAGGTCTCCCAGCAGGTCCTCGCCGCGATCGGAGAGACCGAGACGGAGGCGAAGGTCGCGACCGAGCGCGTCGTCGGCGAGCTGCCGTTCCTGTCGGGAGGCGACGACCTGGTCATCGCAGGGCGGGCCGAGCAGTGCGTCGAGCGCGTTCAGAAGACCATCGACATGGGGGCGACGACGCTGATGCTGAGCTTCGGGCGCCGCCCGTCGATCGAGACGCTCGAGATGTTCGCGTCCGAGGTCATGGCGAAGTTCCGGTAGCGGTCTTCCGTACGAGACCACGGCCGGGCCGCCGTGCCTTGACTCGCCCCGCCGCCTGGCCGATGGGTAGTCCTTCATGCCGGATGGCGAATCATCGCAGGAGGGCGGCACGCTCCTCATGGCCACGCTGCTCGTCCTCGGATTGGCGTTCGCCGGCGCGTGGGTGATCGGCTACGTGTCCGGCGACGGGCCCCCGTGGCAGCTGGTCCGGTACTTCGCGATCGCCGCGGCGGGCGTGATCCTGGTGGCGCTCGTCGCGTTCACCGTGCGGCGACGTTAGACGGCGCGCCGAATCACTCGCGGACGTCCGGCAGCTCCACCTCGAAGTCGTCCCGAGCGAGGGACTCGGCATCACTCGCGTTCGGCTGCGCCCGGCGCTCGTACCATCCTGACAGCCCGGCCCCGTCGGGGCCGGTCCCCCCGCCACGGCTCACCAGGTGGGCAGCGCGTCCACGTTTCCGCCGCGAGCCCCGTCGCGAGTCCCTTCGAACATCGACTTCACCACGCTCCACTGTCCGCGCACCGCGTAGATCGCCGCACTGCACGTGACGAGTCCGGCGTAGACGGGCACGAACACGAGCCACGCGAGGAGACCCGCATGCTTTCGCATGAGCCAGAGCTGATTGCGGCACTTCAGGTACGCGGCGTAGGGTGTGATCCCGGCCGTGAAGCCGCGCAGGCCGTCGTGCAGAACGACCGCCCGCGGCGCGATCATCGGTTGGAAGCCGGCCGCACGCGCCCGGAGGCAGAAGTCGACCTCCTCGTAGTAGACGAGCACGCTCTCGTCGTAGGGACCGACGCGCTCGAAGCACTCGCGCGACACGAGGAGGGCGGAGCCCATGATCCCGCCGACGCGATACGGCCGGCCGTCTCCGGGGGAGCGTACCTTGAGAAGCGTGCGCGGAACCGCGAGCGACCACGTATCGTAGCGTTCCCCGAGCGAGAGCGGGTGTCGGTCGGTGAGATCCAGAAGTGCGGGGCCGATCAGGCCCGCACCGGGATGGTCGTCGAAGGCCTCGAGGAGCCGCGCGACGCAGTCCGGCTCGATCACGGTGTCGTTGTTCAAGACGAACACGTGGGTCGCACCGCGCTCGAGGGCCCGCGCCGTCCCCGCGTTGACCCCGCCGGCGAAGTGACGGTTCTCGGGCACGCGCACGATCTCCACGTCGTCGTCCCCGTCGAAGGCGGCCTCGAGCTCGGCCAGGTCGGCCTCCTCCGAGGCATTGTCGGCGATGACGACCCGAACGTGCGGTCCGTTTCCAGCCCGCAGCGAGTCGACGCAAGCCCGGGTCACCGCGGCGCCGTTGTAGTTCACGACGACCGCGAAGACGCGGGCCTCCTCGGCGGCGCTCATCCGGCGGAGTCTATCAGGAGCGGGAGCTCAGGCCAGGCGGCGTCGGTCGGGCCGGTCCGAGAGAACGGTGTGATCGCACCTGCGGACTTCGTCGTGCGAAGGGAGATCGGCGAGCGCCCCTCGGTGCAGGCATCTCCTCGCGCGCTCGTCGTCTACGAATCCGCCCGCACGAAGACGCGCCGCAGATGGAACGGATCCGCGTCCTCGGGCGTCACGTTCAGGTGATTCACGAGGTTCGAGCCGTCGAGCGACCAGTCCGAGCGGACCGTCACCTTCTTCCCGCTCGGCAGCGTCGTCGTGCGGACGACGAGCAGGTGGCGATCGGGCGCCCAGACGCTCTTCTGGACGAACGCTCGCTCGAGCTGATCGTCTCCCGGGTAGTCGACGTCGTCGACCCGGAAATGCTGCGTGCGGGTGCCGAGCGGCGTGCTGCTGGTCCACGCGAAACCCCTGCCCTCCTCCGCGACCTCGAACTGCGGCGTGAAGGCTTTCGCGACCGCGCGGACGTACCAGGAGACGTCCATCACGTCGAGCATCTTGTCGATCGGATCCGATGCGTCCTCGTCGAGCGTCCAGGTGCCGACCCACGCCGCGTGATCCGTGCTGGCAGCGTCCGCCGCGGCGGGCGCCTTCGCGACCGAAGGAACGGACGGCGGCGGCTCCTCCGCCCGGGCGGACGAAGCCGCGATCAGGAAGACCGCCAGAAACGTGAGCCAGCCAACGCGCGCCGTCGTCATTCCACCACCTCTGCCACGACTCCGCTCCCGCTGCGACCGCCCGGCCCACGCGCCGCGTCGGCGAGCATCCGGCGCGCCGCGGCGATCACCTCCCCCTCCTCGATCCGCTGCACGCACCACCGCGGCTTCCCGTCGCCGCAAGCGGCGGGTCGGAGGCATGCCTCCCGGCAGGGGAGATCCGGCTGGAGGGCCACGTCGCGCTCGCCCAGCGGTCGCCACACCGCGACCCGGGTGGCGCCGAAGAGAGTCAGCGTCGGCGTGCCGACCGCCTCGGCCATGTGTGCGGGGCCCGAGTCGTTGCCCACGAAGAGCGCGCACTCCGCGAGGAGCGCGTAGAGGTCGGCAAGGGCCGGAACCTCGTCCAGGACCAGGCCGCCGCCACATCGACGCGCCGCCCGGAACGTCCGCGCCAGATGCCCCTCTCCCGGCCCGGCGACGAAGACGACCGCGGCGCCCGGTTCCGCCTCGAGCGCGTCGGCGACCGCGGCGAACCGCTCCACCGGCCACTGCTTGGACTCGCCTCTCCCACCGGGATGCACGAGCACGAGCGGACGATCGCGCCCATCCCCTCGCGCCCGCTCCGCGAGCTCGCGCGCGCGCTCGCGTGCCTCCTCCGCCACGCGGAGCGAGGGCCGACGATGCGGCGCCTCGATCCCGACCGCGTGAAGAAGGAGGTTCTCGTAGTCGACGGCGTGCATCGCGACCTGCTCGGCGCGCGTCAGGCGAACGAGATCCGTCGAGGTCAACCTGCGCCGAAGCCGATCGCTCCAGCGACGCCGGCGCACCGCCGCGTCGTCGGTGATCTCGTGCGAAACGCGTCGGGGCGCGCCCGAGAGCGCGAGCAGCAACGCCGACTGCTCGTTACGCGAGAAATCGAACGCGAGATCGGACCGTCGCACCTGACCGAGCAGCTGCCACCACCCGCGAAGCCGCGCGAGGAGCCCACCGCGGACCGGCAGGACGGCGATCTCGTCCAGAGACGCGCAGCCGCGTAGGACGTCCTCGTACCCCTGGTCGACGACCACCGTGATCCGGGCCCCGGGTCGCGCCTCCCGCAGATTCCGCAGAAAGGGCTCGAGGAGGATCAGATCGCCGACGTACCGCCGGCGGATCACCAGGATGCGAGCGACGTTCGTCTCGACAGTCCGCATTTCGCGCTCCCGCCCGCGATCCGAGCGGCGCCCCACGGAAACCAGATCCCTCGCGACCGTGCAACGAGTCGCCGCGCCGCCGCTTGATCGACCGCCCAATATCGGTGAGGACTCTCCCCATGCTTCGCACGTATACCGACGCCGTCTGTCTCGTCACCGGAGGAGCCTCGGGCATCGGAGAGGCCCTCGGCCGAGAGCTCGCTCGGCGCGGAGCCCGCGTCGTCCTCGCCGACCGCAACGTCGACGAAGCGACACGCGTCGCCGCCGAGATCGAGGCGTCGGGCGGCAAGGCAGAGGGCGTCGCGCTCGACGTGCGGGACGCGGACGCGGTCGAGGCCGTCATCGCCAAGGTGTTCGCCGACCACGGCCGCATGGACTACCTGTTCAACAACGCCGGGATCGGCGTCGGCGGCCGGTTCGAGGACCACACGCTCGACGACTGGCGCTACATCATCGACGTCAACGTTCTGGGCGTCGTGTACGGATGCCACTTCGCCTATCCGCGCATGATCGAGCAGGGCTTCGGTCACATCGTGAACACGGCGTCGATGGCCGGCCAATGCCCCACCCCGGGGCTGGCGGCGTACGGGACGACCAAGCATGCGGTCGTCGGCCTCACCCGAAGCCTCCGGGTCGAGGCGGCCGAGCACGGAGTACGCGCGAGCGCATTTTGCCCCGGCGTGATCAACACGCGCATCCTGCGCGAGGGCGGCGAGTACGGCCGCGTTCGGGGCGCCGCCGTCGTACTCGACGCGAGCGAAAAGGACATCGAGCGCGCGATGGACGTCGACGAGTTCGCGACCAAGGCACTCGACGACGTCGCACGCAATCGCGAGATCATCGTGCTGCCCTTCCCCTGGAAGATCGTTCGCTGGATCGACCGGCTCTCCGAGGGAGCGATGGCCCGCCTCCAGCGCACGTTCTACCGGCGCATGCGAGCCGAGATCGAGAGCCGCACGGCCAAGACGAGCGCCGACGCAGACTCCTGAACGATCCGCTCGGCCCGCGAGGGCCGCGGCCCGCGCCTCACCCAGGACGATGTTCCGGCGGAGGCGCCGCCGATCTCACGCCACCGACCTCCCTATGGCGTTGATGCGCGCGCCTATAGGTAGCTCTCCATTGCGTCCCGGCAACTGCCGATCGCATCGAATTTGCTGTTGACCGTCGATTGACGATTCGTCGATCGTCGATGCCATGATCTACCGAACGGACTTCTCCGCATCCGAAGCGCAGCCCCCCGGCCGACGTCGAAAGGCTACGCTCCCCGATCTCCTCCCGCTCGTCGTCGCCGTTCTCGCGGTTCTCGTCGCCACCCCTGCCGCCGCCGTCGAAGACCATCTTCATTGCTTCCAGATCAAGGACAGCCTCCAGCTGCGCGGCACGGTGGACCTGGAATCGCTGGAAGCCGGCCTCGACCCCGACTGCCGGATCGGAAAGCCGAAGTACTTCTGCACGCCGACCGAGGCGACGCCCGGCGCCGTCGACGCGACGATCGGAGGAGCACCCGTAGTTGCGTTGCCCTTCGTGGGAGAGGCCGCCCAGGGAGACCGCGTCTGCTACGCAACGCGTTGTCGGAAGCGCAAGATTGCCGCTCCTGTCGTCACCGATCCGTTCGGCTCGCGCACCGTCAAGCTCGTCCGAACGGGACTCGTCTGCACCCCGGCCGTCCGCGGCACCCCGTACTGCGGGGACGGCTTGCTGGGTCCCGGGGAAATCTGTGATGGC
Organism: bacterium; assembly: GCA_030430245.1. Lineage (GTDB taxonomy): Bacteria > Desulfobacterota > Binatia > UBA12015 > UBA12015 > VGTG01. Next base: position 25,442 of record JAUIFY010000012.1, read on the forward strand.
TCCTCTCTCGGTGGTGAGACGTGCGAGAGCCTGGGATTCTCCGGTGGAGTGCTCGGCTGCGCGCTCGATTGTGGGTCGTTCGACACGACCAGCTGCTCTGGTGGGACGTGCGTCGACGGCGAAACACGGGCCTGCGGTGTCGACGTAGGGCAGTGTACGCTCGGGACGCAGACCTGCTCCGGAGGAACTTTCGGCTCGTGCGCGGGCGCCGTCCTACCCGAGGTCGAGACGTGTGATTCGATCGACAACGACTGCGACGGGACGATCGACGAAGACGCGGACGGGACACCGGGCGCTCTCTGCGGCTCGAACTGCTCCGGGGGAACGATCACGTTCACGGGCGACGCCCAGTCCGACTTCGTCGGCTTGACGGGGTTCCAAACGGTCGTCGTGAACGACCAGGAGCCCTACCTCGTGGACGACCCGCTCGGCGAGGTCGTGGCACCCGACGTGGGGGTGCCGCCCCTACCGAGCTGCGCTGGCGGCCCATGCCTTTCGGGATGGGACGTCCGCAGGGTCTTCTTCGCGTACGAGCCCGAAGCCGACGAGCTCCACATCGGGATCGACTGCTTCGGCACCTGCGGAGATGCCGACGGCGACGGCAACCCATCGGCAGGCGCGCCGGATTTCGGCTCGTTGTTCGGCGGCATCGACACCCCGGATCTCTCGCAGGAGGAGTCCGTCGCGATGGCCCTCGACTTCGATCTCGACGTCGCGGGTGTCCTTCCGACGGTCTTTCCGGATCCCCAGGTCCCCTGGGACGCCGTGCTCGGGGTTCCGGGACGGCAGCCGCTGGGTGAGCCGCCGCTTCCGTGCACGGTAGGCGTGACCGACCCGGACGAGGAATTGAGCATGACGCACTGCTTCGGCCTCTACGAACACCACGAGACCTCCTCGCAGCTCTTGTGGGGGCGCTTCCTCCGCGAGTTGGCCGCGGCCCCGGCGTTCGTCGAGAACCGCAACCCTGCCCCGTCCGCGAGTCGACCCGATCTCGAGTTCACCATCGGGAACGTGCGCGCCTTGCGGACGCTGTCCGGTGCCTCCGTGGACCCAGGCGCCGCCTGGTCGCTGTTCTTCCAGCTCCTCCTGGGCAGCTCCATCGACGCCGCGGTCGGCGAGGACTTCCTTCCCGAGCAGAACGACTACATCGAGGTGAGCTTCCCGGCCTGCCCGCTCGGCCCCTCGTAGGCCCGACTCACAGGTCGCGGACCGCCCCCTCGCGGAGCGGTCTCCCCTCGCGCTGGATGCCGAAGCGCTCGACGTAGCGGCCGAAGCGCTGCCACTCCCGGTCCGGATCGAGACCATACTCCTCCGGCGTGTACTGGTGCACACCGTGCTTCCCCTGGGGATTGTCGGCGATGAAGGCGCGCATCGCGTCGGCGGCTTCGCCGCTCAGGTGGAGATCGAAGTGGTCGTAGATCCTCTCGACGACGCCGATGGGATCCGTGAGCAGATCGGGGAAGTGCATGTCGTAGAAGCGCTTCGGGGCGAATCGGCCGGAGTCGCGAACGTCGATCGAGCAGTGGAGCACCTTCGCCAGGCGCGGGGTCCAGTCGGCCGCGACCTCGCGCGCGTCGACGGAGTCGCTCGCCATGCTCCGCAGGAGAGTCGCGAGGCTCGCGAAGGACGCGGCCACCTTCACCGGATCGCGGTGGGTCGCCACGATGCAGGCGTCGGGATACGTCTCGAGAAGCCGATCCAGGGCCCACATGTGGCCGCCGGACTTCAGGACCCAACGGTCGCCGGGGCAGCGCCACTGGAGATGCTGCAGCTGGCGTCGATGGAACTCGTAGACAGGCGACCACTCGCATCGGTCGTCCAGCCAGTCCTCGAAGGTGGGGACGCGGTAGGAGTTGTGGAAGATCGGCGTCGCCATGGCGTGCATGTTGAGCACGACGCACTCTTGGCTCATCCGAGCTCCCATGGGGTGCATCGCGCGGAAGCCCGGGATGAGCCGGTCGACCCCGGCGAGTTCCGCGTCGCTCGCGGCGATGCGTGGGTCCGTTTCGCGCGTCGCGCTCTCGGGCGGCGGTGAAGGGGCGTCGCATTCCCACGTGAGCGGCGTACGACTCGCCGGGTCGCACGCCAGCAGGTCGTGGAGGATCGTCGAGCCGGTGCGCGGCAGCCCGACGACGATCAGAGGCCGGCGGATCTCGACCGACGCGATCTCGGGATGACGCTTGCGATCCGCCACGAGCTGCAGACGATTGCGGATCACGCGGACCAGCGTCCGACGCGCGATGGTGCGGCCGAGGAATGTCAGTTCCGCCTCGCCCTCGAGCGAGCCCAGCAGGAGTCGGAGCGGTTCCAAGAAGGGACCGTCGCCGAAATCGTCGGCGCCCCCGGCAGCGGCGACGGCTTCGCGAACCAGGGAAGCCTCGTCGAGGCGCCCCAGAGGCACACCGACGCGACGGAGCGCGCCGACGACCTCGTTCAGGGCCCGCACGGGGAGCGGAAGCTTCGGGGGCGTCGCGAGTCGAGTGTCGTTCATGGGTAGCGGGCGCGCGTCAACGGCCGCCGGCTCGGCGGAAGAAGCGGTCGGCGCCGCAGCAGCCCTTTCGCGAAAGACCCGCGGTTGCAAGCGAACCACCGGCCGGCACGACCGGCCCACCATAGACGCGCCGGGACGGCACGGAGTGAGCTGGCCGTCCTCGGTAAAGGCGCGCAGCCTGTCGAGTCGCACGGTCTGCCCGGGGCTACCGCTCTGGAACAACGCCAGACTGGCCTGGATGCCGGCCGTCGCGAACTCCCTGAGGTCCGCGGGCTGGAGTCTGGCTGCGGGAGGCTCGATTCCCGCCACAGCCGCAGCCATCGTCTCCACGAGCACACGGGTCAGCGCCAGCTTCTCGAGTTGCGGGGGCAGAGGGTCCGCTTCCGAGCCTCCGATCGTACTGCATCCCACGCGGGCGCGCGTCAGCTCCAGACGGCGCGAACCTTCTCAGCCGTGATCGGCAGGTCGCGCAAGCGCGTTCGGGTCGCGTGGGCGACGGCGTTCGCGATCGCTGGGGGGACGCAGTTGAGCGGGACCTCGCCCATGCCGCGAGCCGGCGCGTCGGGGCCCTCGGGCGGAAGGATGATCTTCTCGGTCGCGTGGATCGAGCAGTCACGGGCGAGCGGGACGTGGTAGCGGTTCAGGTTCCACTTGCCTGACGATCCGCCGGCCGCGTCGGCGGGGATGTCTTCGAGAAGCACCTGGCCGATGCCCATCGCCCAGCAGCCGTCCATCTGCCCCTCGACGAGCGCGGGGACGATCATCTTCCCGGGCGCCGCGAGATGGACACCCTGCACGACATGGACCTCGCCCGTCTCGCGCTCGACCTCGACGGCCACCAGAGCGGCCGCCGCACCCAGCGTCATCCCTTCCCTGTCGTACGGGCTCTGCACGGTGAACAGATCGGCGTCCCGGCGGTCGATCAGATCCCACTTCGGTGCACGACCGCGGCGCACCGCGAGTCCGTCGATCTCCCACCGACGGCTCGAGCCGTCGACCGTGTACTCGGCGGAAATCCAGCGTGCGCTGAAGAACGCGTGCACCATGGTCGCGACGACGAGCCCCCTGTCGTGCATGACCCGCGCGAGCTCGGAGAACGGGATCGGTGGGAACCCATCGGCAGAGAGCGCCCCGCCCACCCAGCGAACCGACCGCGCATCCAGCGCGTGCGCGTCCCGGCCCCAGAGCTCGCGGGCCGCCGGCAGGACCCCGGCCTCGAGCAGAATTGCGCTCGCTTGCTCCACCGCGTGCACCCACCGCGACGAGCCGGACGAGGCCTTGGTGGAGGTCCCCACGCTGGGGGTCCATCGCGGATCGTCCGACCGCATCTCCAGGTCGCCCACCTGCTGGAGCGCGTCGAACGCGCGAATCTGGCCCGTGCGGATCTCGTCCGCGTTCCTACCGAGGTGGCTCCCGGTCGAGACGGCGAGGGCCGTCGCGAGCCCCTGCCCCATGTCGACCGCGCTCGTCGTCAAGAGGATCGTGCCGTCGGGCTCGACCGAGACGGCGGCGTTCGCCGCGTCCGCGCCCGTGCCGTAGTTCTTGATCGCGAGCGCGAAGCCGACGCCGTAGGCGTGGTCGGAACCCTCCGACCGGGTCCTCTCCGCGTCGCGATTCCTCCAGAGCTCGTGCGCCTGCGCTCGATCCAGGATCGCCTCGACGCCGGGCGGCGCGGCTGGAACGCCCGTGACGATCGAGTCCTCCGGGCCGAGCACGTTCCGTCGCCGCAGGTCGATCGCATCGACACCGCGCGCGAGCGCGATCTCGTCGACGAGCGACTCCAGCGCGTAGGTGGCCTGGAGCGCGCCGAACCCCCGCATCGCCGCCCCGACGAGGGACTGGGTGTGTTGGGGACGCGACCAGATGTCGGCCCAGCGGAAGCGATAGCAGCCCGCCCCGAGGATCGCGGCCGTGTCCGCGACGTACTTGCTCACGTTGATGCGGCCGCCGCCGTTCAGGACGGTGCGATTTCGAATCGCCCGGAACGTCCCGTCGTGCTCGAGCCCCATCGCGAGATCGATGCGCGAGGCGTGGCGCTTGTTCCCCTGCGCGAACTGCTGAAATCGATCGTGCAAGATCCGGATGGGCTTGTCGGAGTAGGCGGCCGCGAGGCCGAGATAGAGACAGAGGATCGAGGTGTCCCGACCGCCGAAGGCGCCGCCCGGGTACGCGGCGTAGATGTGTGCGTTCTCGACGCCGAGCGTGCTCGGAGCGAGCATCGCCTCGACGTCGCCGGCATCGGATCCCGGCGATTGCGTGCCGACCAGGAACTCGAGCGTCTTGGTCTTCCGATCGAGCCACGCGAGCCCGTTCTCGGGCTCCATGAACATCGGATCGACGACCTGGGTGCCGTACGTTCGCGAGTAGAGATCCCAAGGCTCGGTCTCGAAGCGCTTCGTGATCTCGTTCACGTACTGCATCGCTTCGGCGCTGCCCTCGTCGCTGGCGTCACTCTCCGAGCCCTGGACCGGACCGTCGATCGTCCGCGCGAACGTGCGCTGCCCCTCGTGGGTGACGACGTGGACGATGCTCGTCGACGAATAGTCCGTCGGCGCCGGAACCTCGACCCTCTCGCCCGCGCGCACTCCCTTCCGATCGTAGGCGAGGATCTTACGCGCCTGCGCGAAGGCGGCGCGATCGTCGAAGAGAAGGATTCCCACCGGCTTGCCGAGGTAGTCGGGCCGATGGCCGCGCTTCACCAGGTATTTGCCGGCCGGGTACTGGTCCTCCGCGACGCCGATCCCGTCTCGCGCCAGATCCTCCGCGGTAACGACGACCGCGGGTCGCCCATCGCGGGGCAGAGCGTCGAGGTCGATGCCGGCGAAGACGTGATCGGCGAACGGGGCACACAGCACGAGCGCGTGCCGGTACTCCGCCGGCCATCCGGGAAGGTCCTCGGGAAGAAAGTCGCGGGCGTAGATCCTTTGGCCCGTGACCTTGGCGAGCCCGTCGATCCTGTAGCGCGCCTGACCGGCCGCGCCGCTCCACGCGTCCGGCGGATCCCTCACCGTCGCGCCGGCCTCGGTCGGACCGTCGCACGGCACCAGACGCGAGATCAACACCGTCGCGCCGCCAGCCGCGGTGGTCTTCAGGAACTGACGCCTGGTCTGCCACATTCCCTCGATCCCCACCTTGGCCTTGCAGCTCTCTCGAGCCGGTCCATCGACGATGCGAGCGGCCAGACCCTGAGTCAAGAACAGGGCGGGAACGTGCCACGCGCGCAACGGGATCCATGGTTCGACGGACGTGTGTCCAGGCACCTCGGGAACGTCTCGGCGGGCGATGCTAGGCTGCGGAGGTCTTGAAAACCGAACGCGAGATCGAGGAGCCGGTGGATCTCTGCGACGATCGCGGGCGCCTATCCGCGGCGGCCCGGGGTTGGGCGCGCCGTCCGATGCTCCGGGCGAATCTACGCGGCGCCCCCTTCCGCAAGAAGCGATGGGACTACTGGTGCGTGATCGCGCCCGACGTGATCGCCTCGCTCGTCTACGCCGACATCGACTACGCGGGGCTCGCGAGTTGCTGGGTCCTCGATCGCACCAGGAACGAGAGCGCCGACGCCGGCATCGTCGTGCCGCTGGGCCGCGGGTTCGCGCTGCCCGAGCACGTCTGCACCGGTCGCGTCTCCGTCTCGCGGTCCGGGTTCGATCTCTCCATCGAGGAGTCGGCCGATGCGACGCGACTCTCGGCGCGCGCCACGACGTCGGCGCTGGGGCCGATCGAGATCGATGTCCGCGTGGCCAAGCCGCCCGACGTCGAGTCCCTGAACGTCGTGATTCCCTGGAGCGATCGGCGCTTCCAGTTCACATCGAAGCAGAACTCGCGGCCGGCGGAGGGCTCCGTAGGGGTCGGCGAGCGCCGCATCGAGGTGGGGGACGGCGCCCCCGCGTGGGGTGTGCAGGACCTGGGGCGCGGCATCTGGCCGTACGCGAACCGCTGGAACTGGGCGGCCGCCTGTGGCCACGCCGCGGATGGTCGGCTCGTCGGTCTTCAGCTCGGGGGCAAATGGACGAAGGGCACGGGCTTCACGGAGAACGCGCTCTGCATCGACGGACGCCTGACGAAGATCCACGAGGAGCTCGAGTGGAGCTACGACTGGGATCGCCCGATGCGCCCGTGGCGGGTGCGGACGCCCTCCACCGACGCCGTCGACGTCACGCTCGCGCCGTTCTTCGACCGCTACGACTCGACCGACCTGAAGCTGCTGAAGATGGAGGTGCACCAATGCTTCGGCGCCTGGTCGGGACGCGTACGAGGCGACGACGGTGCCACCGCGGAGCTCGCCCGGATCGATGGCTTCGCGGAGGAAGCGCGCAACCGCTGGTGATCGCCGCGAGAGCGGGACGAGGACCGGGAACCTTCCAGGACCGGCCCCGGAACCGGACGAACCGGACGAGGACCGGGAACCTTCCAGGATCCGGCCGGGGCTCGGCGTCTCCGAAGAGAGGCGGCCGCCGTGGATCGGGAGCGTGCGCGCTCCCAGCGACGAGGGGGATCCGCGGGGGATCCCGCGGATCAGGCGCCGACCGCCTTCCGTAGCGGCAGCGCTGCCGGCTGCAGCCCCAGCTGCGGAACATGGCTCGGGAGCCGGACTTCGGGGAATTCCGCTCCTTCGAGAAACGGGCGCATCGGGTTGCCGATCAGGCTCGCGATCGGCTGGGGGAGCTCGAGGTGCATGAGCTCGTGAAGCGCCCCTCCGAGCTTCGTGTAGGCGGCCGAATCGCCGGTGCGTCGAAAGTTCAGCGCCTCATAGAGAGGCAGGAGCGTCGGCTTGCTGCAGATGATCACGTCCTGGATGCCCAGGGAAACAAGGAACCGGGTCGCGAGACTGAACAGCCCCACCGAGACTCCCGGCAGGCCGGTGAGCCCTTTGCGATGGTCGGGAAGGATCGCGAACCGGGAGATCTCGACCGCTTCGCGCACCCGAACGGACTCCGGCAGCGACAGGTACTCTTCCGCCTCGACGGGTCCTTCGGACCGCGGCGTCACGCGGAGGGTCCCGACCGCCTCGCCCGTGGCCTCGTCCTCGGCGAGGAGAAGCCACGAGCGGCCGTCGTACGGATCCGGGACCGGTACGGGGTAGCCACAGCCACCGCGATAGACGCGCCGCCGCACGTCGAGGGCTCGATCGATCTCGTCCGAGGTCGAGCAGACCAGAAAGCGGTACCCGCGGATCACGTCGCCCGGCAGGGGCGGATGGACCGCGACCGGGCCTGCCTTGATTCGGATCGGAGTCTCTCGAGTCGCCATGTCGACCTCCCGACGACTCGCTGTCGCAAATCATGTGCCCCTCCCGATGGCCTCGTCTTTAGGGCACTTTTCGGGCGTCAGGCAGGTAGAGTAGGAACTCCGGTTCCTATCGCGGCGGGCGACCAGGCCCGTGCGTTCACATCACCCCGCGGGCCGTGGGACCCGCGGCCGGGCGGCTACATGCCCAGCCGGCGCATCTTCTTCAGGAGCCCTCGGTAGGTGATGCCGAGCTCCTCGGCGGCGTGCGTCTTCACACCTCCGGCCCGCGCGAGCGCGGCCGCGATCTGGTCGCGCTCGAACACGTCGGTCTGGTGACGGAGCTGGCCGGACGACCGGCCGTCCGCCGCGAGCTCCTGGATGTGCTCCGAGAGCAGGTCGTCGGTGATGGGCTCCCCGGCGTCCACCAGGAGCATCGCGCGCTCGAGCTCGTTCGCGAGCTCGCGGACGTTTCCGGGGAACGCGTGCCGCGCGAGCAGCGCCAGGGCCTCGTCGGTGGGATCGCCGACCGGCTTTCCGAGCTGGGCCGACAGCCGGTGCACGAGGTGGCGCGCCAGGGGGCCGACGTCCTCACGGCGCTCCCGCAAGGCGGGGAGCTGGATTGGAAAGACCCGCAGCCGATAGAAGAGATCCTTGCGGAACCGTCCCCGGTCGACCTCGTCCTCCAGTCGGCGATTGGTGGCCGCGATGATCCGGACGTCCACGGGCCGCGGGCGACTCTCGCCTACGCGGCGGATCTCCCCCTCCTGGAGGACGCGCAGCAGCTTGGCCTGGAGCGCCCCGTTCGTCTCGGAGATCTCGTCGAGAAAGAGCGTCCCGCCGTCGGCGACCTCGAACAGGCCCTTGCGATCCTCGTCGGCACCGGTGAAGGCGCCGCGCCGGTGCCCGAACAGCTCGCTCTCGAGGATGCCCTCGGAGAGCGAAGCGCAGTTGACCGGCACGAAGAGCTGCTCGCGGCGCGGGCTCGAATCGTGGATCGCGCGCGCGACGAGCTCCTTCCCGGTGCCCGTCTCGCCTTCGATCAGGACGGTCGAGGAGGACGGGGCGACCTTGCCGACCAGCGAGAGCACCTTCTGGATCGCCGCGCTGTCGCCGACGATCTCCACGTCTTTGGAGGCCGCGCCGCGCAGGTACTCGTTCTGCGCGTTCAGACGCTCGTTGGCCTCGGCGAGCTCGGTCACGAGGCGCGCGTTCTCGCGCTTCAGGTGGAACGCCTCGATGGCCCTCTCGAGGATGAGCCGGAGATCGTCGACGTCCCAAGGCTTCGTGACGTACTGATAGATCCGACTCGTGTTGATCGCCCGAACGATCGCCTCGATGTCCGCATAGCCGGTCAGGATGATGCGCAGGGCATCGGGGCGCACCGCCATCGAGCGCTCGAGGAACTCGGTGCCGCTCATCTCGGGCATGCGCTGATCGGCCACGATCACGGCGAAGTCGCGCTCCTCGAGGCGCGCCAGGCCCTCGGCGCCGCTGTTCGCCTCGACCACGGTAAGATCGTCACCGTAGTTGAAACGAAAGGAGAGGAGGATGTCGGGCTCGTCGTCCACGACGAGCACTGGGAACTGCTGGAGGTCGATCGCGCTCACCCGGTTCCACCCGCCGCTCGGGCGGCGGCTGCCGTCTCGACGGCCCGCAGCGTCACCGTGAACTCCGTCCCCTCGCCCGGAGTGCTCTCGACCTCGATGCGGCCGCCGTGCGCCTTCACGATGCCGTAGCTGATGGCCAGGCCGAGTCCGGTTCCCTCGCCCACGTCCTTGGTCGTGAAGAACGGATCGAAGATCCGCCCGAGGAGGTCCTCGGGAATGCCGCCGCCGTCGTCCCGAATCGAGATGGTGACCTCGTCGCCCGCCGCTCGCGTGGCGATCCAGATGTTGCCGTGGCCGCCCGTCGCGTCGCAGGCGTTCGAGAGGAGGTTCACGAACACCTGATTCAGCTGCCCCGCATCGCAGTCCACGCCCGGAAGCCTGCCGTAGTCGCGATGGATGACCAGGCCGTCCTTCCAGCGGGGCTCGAGAAGGCGCAGGCTGACGTCGAGGCCCTCGTGGATGTCGACGACCTTGCGACTGGCCTCGCCCAGGCGAGAGAAGGTCCGCAGGTCCTTCACGATCGCGGCCGTGCGCTCGGCGCCGCGCGCGATCACGTCGACGATCTCGAGGCTGTCGGTGAGGAGCTTCGCGACCGGGGGCGCGGCGGCGTCCGCCGCCTTGCCCAGCCGGCGTCGCAATGGCTGCACGCTGGTTGCGATGAAGCTCACCGGGTTGTTGATCTCATGCGCAACCCCCGCCACCAATCGACCGATCGACGCCATCTTCTCTTGCTGTACCAGCTGGGCCTCGGCCTGGCCCAGATCGGCCATCATCTTCTCGAGATCGCGATTGGTGGCCTCGAGCTGCGCGGTGCGCTCGCGGACGCGCTCCTCGAGGCGCGCATTCAGCTCCGTCACCTCCTCGTACGAGGCCGCGTTCTGCAGCGCGATGGCGGCCTGGTGGGCCAGCGCGCGCATGAAGCCCGCGTCGCCCGCCGTGTAGAACAGCCCCGAGCGCTTGGCACCCACGGTGAGCACGCCGATGAGCTTCCCGCGCAGCTCCAACGGGACGGCGACCTCGGCCCGAACACCGGCCAGCGCATCCCGCACCGCCTCCTGTGCCCCCGGGTCCTCGTACACCTCCGGAGGATCGAAGGCCGTCGCGACCCGCCCCTCGGCGAGCCACTCGCAGAGCGGAGCCCCGATCGTCGCGGTTCCGTCGACCTCACGCAGTTCGCCGCCCGGGGCGCTCTCCACGAAGAGCCGCGTGTGACCGTTGGGGATCGCCGCTTCGACCGTCTCGCGGACGAGCGCGGCGATGTGGCCTCGCTCCAGGGCGGAGGCGAGCTCGGCCCCCGCCGCCGCCAGCACCTCGGCACTGTCGTAGCGCGTCCGGAAGAACAACCGATCGACCATCGACTGGACCCGACTTCGCAGAGGGTCGAAGAGGAGCAGCACCGCGAGGGTGAAGGCGACCGGGAACGCGGGCGAGTTCGTCACGGCGCCCGCCTGCAGGGTGAGATTGAAGAGCACGACCGCCGCGACGTAGGCACCGCCGACCGAGGCCGTGAGCAGCACGTAGTACGCGCCGCGCTTCACCATGGCGTCGATCTCGAAGAAGTCGTACTTGACGACGGCGTAGCCGAGGGCCATCGCGAAGAGGAACGACGAGAGCGCGCCCGCGTTCTCGGAGACCGCGCCGCCCGTGAGCGCAGAGGCGACGAAGATCATCCCGGCCGGCGCGAAGCCGATCACACTCCCGAGCGTCACCACCCGGATGCGTTGACGCGCGAGGTGCGAGCGACCCCGTAGGTACTCCTGAACCAACCGTGCCGCGAAGAGGACCGCGGCCGAGCCGAGATACAGGACGGCGACGGTGTGTGCCGTCGTGTAACCGGCCGGGTCGTAGACGACGAGCTGGTACGGGATCAACAGGGCCGCGGACAGGGCGTACGCGACCCACGCGTAGCGCGCGAGGGGATGCGGAGTCGGGAAGAGGAGCGTCAAATGGAAGCCGGCCGCGGGGAAGAGGGTCTCGGCGGCGACGTGCAGGCGGAACATCTCGTGCCCGTAGAGATCCATGGACGTGAGCAGGTACACGGCGCAGGTGAGGCCGAAGATCAACAGCACCCGGCTCAAGGAGGATCGCGGGCGCATCGCCCACGGGACCAGCCCCGCAGCGAGGTAGACCGCGGCGCTGAGGAGATAGGCGCCGAAGAGGAGCAGCCAATCGACGGCACCGAAGCGCGCCGTCGCGATCGTCGCGGTCCGCTCGACTCCCCCGCGACGCAACCGGTAGGTCACCGGAGTGCCTGGGGTCGTCTCGGCGGCCCGGGCGTAGACCTGCTCGCTCCGGGTCACCGGTCGATCGTCCATCGCCAGGATCTCGCTCTGGTAGAGCCCGGGCACCTGCGCCCCCGGCCAGCTCGGGAACCCGATCGAGGCGATCACGCGATTGTCGAGGACGAGGAAGCCCGGGAAGACCTCGCCCACGAGCGCGCTGCTCGTGATCGTCGTTCGGGTGGCGATGGCGATCACGACCAGCGCGATCGCGATCGCGCCCATGCGAACCGCCCGGGAGGCGCGCGGGGTGTCAGGGAAGCTCTGGGACATCGTCGTACGTCCGAGAGCAAGGTGCCTCCGGAGCCTTTGCGCGGTCAAGGTAGCGCCGGGGTCCGTGGCGCGCGACGTCCTTCGTGAAGGCGGATTCGCGGTCGGGCGGTGCCGCCGCCGAGCCGGGACGACGCCCCGGGACGCTCCGACCTTCGTAGACGGCGCGGGCGTCGCGTCCGCCGTCGCAGGCGCAGAGGCCGACCGCCGAACCGTGTGCGGGGGTGCGCGCCCCTGGAAGCCGGCGACGGGTCCCGACGCGTCGAGAGGAGGCGTCCGCCGGAGCCGATCCCATCCCGGAGCGCGCGCCGACGCGCCGGCAGAAGAGCGCCCGGAGGCGCGCTCAGCCCGCGACCGCCGCCGCGATCTCCAGCCGAGGCTCGGCGCGCTCGGGGCAGGGGCCGTCGAACGGACGAGCCTTGCGGTGGCCCCGCGCGTCGAGCGACGCCCGGAACCCGCGGACCGCGCGCGCCATGGCGACCTCGGTCCGCAAGCGCAGCAGGGGAGTCATCAGGCTTCCGAACAGGCTGGGGAGGCCCGTCACGTTGAGCTCGTAGATCGTGCCAGCTTCGTCCTCGTGCAGGACGATCTCCACCCGGGCCTCGGCCAGGTTGGCGGCCGGTGCCTCGAGGCGGAGCTCGAGTCGCTCCCGGGGCTCGGCCCGCAGCGAGGGCTGCGGCACGACCTCGCCCGTGAGCGCGTCGCGCGTCACCGACGCGCTCACGACCTCGCCCGTGATCCACCCGGGCCCCAGATCTCCCCCGAGGTGGACCATGAGCTGGTCTCCGTCCATGACGACGGAGCTGACGCCCTCCAGCCAACAGGGCGTGGCATCCTGGTCGACCAGGTGGGCCCATACCTGGGCCGGATTGGCGGACAGATGTCCGGTCGCGCTGAGCTCGAAGTTCGCCATCGTGAGCCGAGGAGAGTGCAACATGTGGGCCGAAACCGAGGGCCTGTTTTTTAAGGGTTTTTCTGGCGACCCCGCCCCGTGTTTGTAGCGAAGTGTCGCAGAACGACACTCCATTTCGACCACCTGGTCGCTGGCACCCCCCGCGCCCGGCCTCCTACGGAATGCCGATCAGCTTGTGGGTCTGGAGGCTGAGCCGCCACCGGGGGTTCCGACGGCAGTACTCGATCGCGCGCGCCGTGTTCCGCTCGCGATCGGGCCCATCCAGGGGTTGGAGGTAGAACAGCGGGAAGTCGAGATCGGCGACCGCCTCGGGGGCGACCTCCTGGGGAAACACCAGCTTCAGCTCGTCGCCCGTCCGCAGCCGAAGCTCCGAGCGGGGCTTCGGGCTCACGGTGATCCAGTCGACACCGGGCGGCGGCTCGAGCGTACCGTTCGTCTCGACCGCCACCTCGAAGCCCCGACTCTTGCACGCCGCGACCGTCGCCGCGTCGAGCTGGAGGAGAGGCTCCCCGCCGGTGAAGACGACGTAGGGCGTACCGCCGTGGCCCTCCGGCCAGGTGCGTGCGATCGCATCGGCGAGCTCGGTCGCGCTCGCGAAGGTCCCGCCGCCCGGACCGTCCGTGCCGACGAAGTCGGTATCACAGAAGTCACAGGCGGCGGCCGCACGGTCCCGCTCTCGTCCGGACCAGAGGTTGCACCCCGCAAAGCGACAGAATACCGCCGGACGACCCGCGCGGGCTCCCTCGCCCTGCAGGGTGTAGAGGATCTCCTTGACGCTGAACATCGCCGTCGACCCGCTGTAGCCTAACCCGCGAACGGAACTCTCGCATCCGCGGCGAGGCCCCGCTAAGGAGCACCTCCTGATGGGAGATGCGACGCCGCGCCGCTCCACGCACATCCCGGCCATCGACATGGTCAAAGGGTGGGCGATCATCGGCGTCACGCTCATCCACTCGTGGGCGCTCGCGGACTCGCTGTGGATGACGCTGCTGTTCTACCACGCGGTCCCCGTCTTCCTGGTGTTGTTCGGGCTGAACTCGGAGACCTGGTTCCGGAGCCGGCCCCGCACGGGCCGTGTCCGGGAGTGGTACGGGCGAGGCTTCAAGCGGATCCTGGTCCCCGCCTACGCGACGGTCGCCGTGTGGTGGATCATGGTGCTGATCCTGCAGCCGCCCGAGCCGATGGTTCGGCTCACGCTCGGCCTCCCCTTCTGGCACGCGATCGGATGGCTCAGCCAGATCGGCACGAGCTGGTTCGTCACGCTCATCATCCAATTCGTGCTCCTGTTCCCGATCTTCCACTGGGCATCGCGAAAGATCGGCGGCTACGCCCTGTTCGCGATCTGCTTCGTGCTGACCATGCCCACGCTGATGTTCACCCATTGGATCCGCGGGGAGCTCGGCGTCGCCGGCTGGCTGTTCTTCCCGCCGCGATTCTTCGTGCACGTCGCGTTCGGGATGCTGCTCGCGGGACGCGTCGGGCGCATCGGGCCCCGTGCGGTCCTCCTCTCGCTCGCGATCATGATCCCGTTCTACCTGTGGCAGCAGCGGCTCTGGTGGCCCGGCATGTGGCGCTTCGGGGACCGCTTCGTCGAGATGCCGCTCACCGTCGTGCTGCTCTGGGGCATGGGACGCATCGACGTCATCGGCCCTCTCGAGAAGACGCTCTCGTGGCTCGGCCGGCACTCCTTCGGCCTGTACCTGGGTCAGATGCTGACCCACAACGGCTTCCTCTACCATTACGGTGGCGCGTGCGACCTCTACGGCTGCTACGGCGGCCTCTTCGACGAGTTCAATCTCTGGATCTACTCGGTCGTCCTGATGGCCGGATCGATCGCGTTCGTCTTTCTCGGAAACGAAGCCCTGCGGTGGAACGGGCGCTTGCGGGAACGAGGGTGGCCGCTACCGGACCTCTCGGTCTGAGCATCCGAACTCGTCGAGCACCGCCTCCCGCAACGCGACCTGCGTGACGTCCCGAAACGCGCCCGCCGGCTCCAGGAGCCACAGATGGTCGACGAGTCGACGCCGCCCCGCGCGAAGGACCCGAAGGCGCCCCGCCCGAGCGTGCCCGGAGACGAGGTCGAGCGGCAGGACCGCGACCCCGGCTCCTTCCAACACCAGGTCGAGGACGAGGTCGGTGGTGGCCGCCCAGACGGTGACGTCGAGGGCCGACGCCTTTCGACCGAGCTGCTTGCGCGCCCACCGATCGATCAGAGGATCGCTCTGGTAGTAGTCGACGATGGGTACTCGCTCGAGCTCCCCGCGATCGAACCCACGCCGGAAAAACCCCTTTCCCGAGACGAGCACGAGCTCTCGCTCGAACAGCCGCGTGGCGTGGAGCCCCGGTCTCGCGTCGGCCGGGCGAAACGAGAACGCGAAGTCGATCCGATTCTCGACCAGCCTGCGCCCGAGGTCGTCCGCCGCGCCGTAGACGACGCGGATCCCCGCGGCCGGGTGGCGGCCGACGAAGCTCGAGACGAAGGAGGCGAACCGTTGGCGCGGAAAGCCGAGAAAGAGCCCCACGCGAACGGTGCCGCGCACCTCGCCCCGCTCGTTGGCCACCTCGTCGACCACACGGGAGAGCGCCTCCTGGTAACCGCGGAATCGTTCATGAAGGGTCCGCCCGCCACGCGTCAGCACGAGGCGCCCGCTCGAGCGATCGAAGAGAGCCTGGCCGAGCACTCCCTCGAGCGATGCCACGGACTGACTGATCGCCGACGGCGTACGCCCGAGCGCCCGCCCCGCTCCGGCGACGCCGCCCTCCTCGACGACGCGGAAGAAGACCTGCAGCTTGTTCAGGTCGATCTGGTCGAGGCGCACTCCCGGGTACTTCTCCGATCTCCTTAGTTTAGTCAAATCGAACGATTATGGAAATCCTTTTAACTTGAGTGCAATCCTCCTGCAGGCGAGGCTCTCCCCATGGAGACCGATCCGCGCGAGCAGCTCGCCCAGTTCGACCCCGACGTGTACCGCGCCCTCGTCGGCGAGGAGGAACGGCAGCGACGGGGGATCGAGCTGATCCCGTCGGAGAACTACACCTACCCCGAGGTCCTGGCCGCGCTCGGATCGGTCTTCACCAACAAGTACGCGGAGGGCTACCCGGGGCGGCGCTACTATGGCGGTCAGGAGTTCACCGACGCGGTCGAGAACCTCGCACGCGATCGTGCCCGTGCGCTGTTCCGGGCGGAGCACGCGAACGTGCAGCCGCTCTCCGGCTCCCCGATGAACCAGGCCGTCTATCTCGGGCTTCTCGAGCCGGGAGACACGGTCCTGGCCATGGATCTGTCGCACGGGGGACACCTCACGCACGGCGCGCCCGTGTCGCACATGGGCCGGATCTTCCGCTTCGTCCGCTACAAGACCGATCCCGGCGCGGCGGGCGCGATCGACTTCGACGAGCTTCGACACGCCGCCCGCGACACCAGGCCTCGGCTCGTGCTCTGCGGGTACACGTCCTACCCCCGCGACTACGACTACGCGGAGTTCCGTCGGATCGCCGACGAAGTGGGCGCGCTCGCGATGGCCGACGTCTCCCACGTCGGCGGGCTGATCGCCGGTGGGGTGATGCAGAATCCATTCGACGCGGGCTTCGACGTCGTGACCACGACCGTGCACAAAACGCTGCGCGGACCTCGTGCCGGCATGATCCTCTGTCGGAAGGATCTGGCGAGCGAGATCGACAAGTCCGTCTTCCCCGGACTCCAGGGGGGACCGCACATGAACACGATCGCGGCGACCGCGATCACCTTGAAGAAGGCCGCCCAGCCGAGCTTCCGCGCGTACGCGAGCCAGGTGCTTCGCAACGCGAAGGAGCTCGCGCGCGCCCTCATGGCCGAAGGCGCCACCCTCGTCACGGGCGGCACCGACAATCACATGATCGTGGTCGACACGGTGTCGAGCTTCGGGTTGGACGGCCGCGAAGCGGAACGCGTCCTCGACGAGGTATCGATCACGACGAACAAGCAGGTCATTCCGGACGACCCACGTCCGCCGCTGCGGCCGAGCGGAATCCGGATCGGCACACCGGCGGCGACGACACGCGGGATGTGCGAGGAGGACATGGGCCTGCTCGCGGGCTGGATCACGCGCGCCTTGCGCGCGGGATCCGACGAGACCACACTCCGGCAGATCCGCGACGAGGTCGAGGCGCACTGCGCGCACTTCGCCGTGCCCTGAGCGGCCACGAGACGCCGCGTGCGGGGCCGCACGCGTGAAGTTGCAACGGGCGCCCCCGGCGAGCAGGGTCGTCGCATGCGGGTCGGTCTCGGGATCGCGGCGAGCCACCTCGGGTTCGGCTACGTGCCGTCCTGGGACCTCCACCAGGGGCGACGTCGCGATGCGTCCGTCGTCACCGACGGTCCCCTCTACCTCGGGAACAAGCAACCTCGCCGCCTGGAGTGGCTGGCCGAAGCGTCCGACGTGCTCGTCGACCGGCGTGCGGTACTG
>JAUIFY010000319.1 GCA_030430245.1 bacterium
TCGGCCGGCTTCCTCGCCTCCTGTTCGCGCGCCGCGCGTCGACGCTGCCCGAGCCGCGCCTATCGAATCGTGTCGACGTTGTCTTCCCAGTTTCGGCCGTCGAAGCGCTTCACGGAGAAGTCGTCCGCGGTGAGCTCGTCGAGGCACCGCGCGTTCACGTCGACGTGACTCGGGTGGGAGCGCGGAATGTAGAAGGGGGCGATGCCGCAGATCTTGCAGAAGCGATGCTTCGCCGTCCGAGTGCCGAAGCGGTACGTCTGCAGCTCCGGCTCCCCCTGGGTCAGCTCGAAGTCTTCCGGTTCGGCGAAGGCGTGCAGATGGCCCTTCTTCGCGCAGATCGAGCAGTTGCAGTCCAAGACCTCGCGTGAGCGAAGCCGGACGCGGAACCGCACGGCACCGCAGTGACAGCCTCCCTCGAACCAACGGTCCTCCGTCGTGGGCGCGTTCATGGCGTCCGATTCTGGCAGATCCGGGGCTCGAGCGCCTCTCGGTTCGCGTCGCGGAAGAGGTCCGCGTCTCCACTTCCGGTCGGGCCATCCGGAGCGGGGGCGGCGATGTCGTGGCAGCCCGGATCTGCCTATTCGATCGCCACGCCCTGCGGCACCGTCTGCCAAAACTCCGGGTCGTGGCCGTAGAACAGCCGTGCCCCGCGCTGTTGCAGCCTGCGCAGGAGCTGGAGCGATTCGCGCATCGCCTCCGCGTCCCAGGCGATCCGTGGTACGAGCATCTCTTCGAGCGTCCGGCGCAGATAGCAGGCGTCGCCGGTCAGGACGACGTCGCCCGAGTCGAGTCGGACGAGAAGCGATTGATGACCGGGCGTGTGGCCCCAGGTCGGAAGGCACACGACACTCCCGTCGCCGAAGAGATCGTGCTCCCCGTCGATGGGCAGGACGTCGTGCCCGTGGTCCCAGTCCTCGGGATGGAGGCCGTGCTGCGGGCCGATGTCCGCATCGCGTGCCGCCTCCCACTCGCGGCGTTGGACGACCCAGCGCGCGTTCTCGAGCAGCTCGTTGCCCCCGGCATGATCGAAGTGAAGATGGGAGTTCACGAGGAGATCGATCCGCGACGGATCGACGTCGGCCGCGGCGAGTCGACCCGTGAGCTCCTCGCCCGGAGCGAAGCCGACGTCGAAGACGTCGGCGAGCCAGCCGAGTCGACCGCGCGCGTCCGTCTGCGTCTGCGGGTGCATCCCCGTGTCGAACACGGCGCGACCCTTCGGGTGCTCGATCAGATAGCTCGGAACGGGGACGCGAATGCGCCCCTCGTGGTCGGGCAGGAACAGGTCGAGGCTCGCCTCGAGCCAGCCGCACGTGAACGCGAACAATCGAACCGACATGGGCCTTCCTGTAGTCCAGGAAGGGGGCGACGGACCAGCGCCGGCAGGAGGTCCGACCCTGGACGCGGCGGGGAAGCCGTTGGGCACCGGATTCCGACGGGTCGTTCGGCTTCTGGCTTGCGGGCCCACGGGGAGATGGCCACCGTGCGATCATGCGTGGATTCAGAGCCGCCGCCTCCGCCCTCGGTGTGTTTTCCGTTGCCCTGCTGGGGGCCGTCCTCGTTGCCGGGTGCGGCAGCTCGGGAAGCGGCGGCTCGTCGACGACCGAGGTTCCCGGGAATCCCGCTCCGACGGATCCGACCGATCCCGCTCCGACCGACCCGACGGATCCGACCGACCCCGCCCCGACCGACCCCGTTTGCGATGAGACCTTCGACTCGACGTACGACGCCATCCAGTCGGCGATCTTCGAGGGCAAGGGCTGCACGGCCGAAGCCTGCCACGGCGGCGCGAGCGCGGGCGGGCTCGATCTCCGGGCCGAGGTCTCCTACGGCAATCTCTTCGATACGCCATCCACCGCCTCGTCGCTCTCGCGGGTTCACCCGGGAGCCAAGGACCGGAGCTTCCTCTGGCTGAAGCTCCTCGCGGCGACCGACGAGTCCATCGAGATCGCGGGGTCGCCGATGCCTCTCGGCGCGACCCCCCTCGGCACCGATGAGCTGGATCTCGTGCGCCTCTGGATCCAGGCCGGCGCGCCGGAAGCCGGTACGGTCCTCGAGACCGACGGTCTCGTCGACGGCTGCCTTCCCGAGCCCGAGCCGATCCTCATCGAGCCGCTCCCGCCGCCGGCTCCGGGGGAGGGCGTCCAGCTCGAGATGCCGGCCTTCCTCCTCGAGGCGGCTTCCGAGACCGAGGTCTGCTTTCCGACCTACTACGACTTCACCGACGTGGTGCCGGACGAGTTCAAGTCGCCCGATGGGAACCTCTTCTGGTGGGAGGCGTTCGAGATTCGGCAGGACCCGGCCAGCCACCACCTGCTGGTGCAGGCACCGATCGCGGCGTTCGGAGGGAGCAATACGGACCCGGGGCTCGTCGAGGGCTGGGCGTGTCTCGACGGGGCGAACGAGGGAGACCCGTGTGACCCGCTCGACGAGGGTGCGTGCGGAGCCGGCACGTGCGCCGGACCGGTGCGCGTGGGGACGGGCTGCAGCGGCTACGAGTACGCGCGCTCGGTGACGCCGATCACCTTCACCGGGACACAGCAGCCCCAGTACCGACGGCAGAATCATCCGGGCGTCTACGCGCCCGCGCCCATCAAGGGTCTGGTGTTCTGGAACTCGCACGCGTTCAACTTGACGACGTCCGACACGCGGATGCACGCGCGGGTGAACTGGCTCTTCGCGAGAGACCGGACCCATCCCATCCAGACGTATGGTGGCGGGGACAACAACTTCGGCATCTCCCGGCTGATCGTGGAGGGAGCCGCGCCGTACACGGAGAAGGTCATGTGCGGCGAGACGATCCTGCCGCGCGGGGCGCGTCTGACCGGGCTCAACTCGCACACGCACAAGCGCGGCAAGAGATTCTGGTACGAGGCGCCCGATGGCGAGATCCTGTACGAGTCGCTCGTCTACAACGATCCACTCGACAAGCAGTTCGATCCGCCGCTCGAGTTCGATTCGGAAGACACCGCCGAGCGGACGATCACCTTCTGCTCGCTGTACAACAACGGCGTCGACGAGGCCGGCGATCCCGACCCGGAGACCGTGACGCGGGCGTCTCGGATCCCGTACGGGGTGCAGCTCGATGGACTTCCCGACTTCGTCGGCCTCTGTGAGCCGAGCCGATGCGTGAACGAAGGGGCGCGGTTCGACGTGAATTGCGACGACCGGATTCGCAACCAGGCGGGCGACGATGCGGTCTGCGACAGCGCGCCGGGCGCGGGCGACGGGTTCTGCGACGCCTGCAACATCATGGGCGGCGTGACGACCGAGAACGAGATGTTCGGACCCGACATCAGCTACTTCGTGGTCGAGCTCGAGTAGGAGCGCTGGCGGACGAGCCGCTGGGTCACTTCCCCAGGACCGCGCGAATGATGTAGCGTCCCCGAATGCCTGCCTCCGTGTCCCCACTTCTCCGACATCTCCGCCTCGTCGCCGTCGCGATCTCCGCGATGCTCGTGTCCTCGCCCGCGCGGGCAGCGTACGACGATCCGCTCTGGGCCGTGCAACGGACGAACGGCATCAAGTACGGAGAGGGGATGATCGACGGCGGTTCCGCCGTGAAGGACCTTCTCCTCGACCTCTACGAGCCGATCGGGAATCCGGACCCGAAGAAGCCGGCGATGGTGCTGATTCACGGAGGCGGCTTCACGGGCGGGAGCCGTGGCTCGATGCAGGCCTTCGGAGACTATTTCGCCGCGCGCGGTTACGTGGCCGTGTCGATCTCCTATCGCCTGCTCGGAGAGGACCCGGTCGCGGATCCCGCGTACTTCTTCTACGCGACGGGCCTCGAGTCGGCGGTTCACGCGGCGGCGGTCGACGCGAAGGCGGCGATCCGGTGGGTGCGTGCGAATGCAGACGCACTCGGCGTCGACGAGAACTTCGTGATCGTGGGCGGCATTTCGGCGGGCGGAATCACCTCCGTGCACGTCGGCGTCGGCGGCGACGAGGGCTATCTCGTGGACCTTCCCGGGGGCATCCCCCTGGCGGTCAACAACCCCGGCGAGTCGTCGCGCGTGAACGCGGTCCTGGATTACTGTGGTGGCTCGAACTTCGACCATTGGGATTCGACCGATCCACCGATCCTCATCGTCCACACGACGGGGGATACCGTCGTCCCGGTGGCGCTCGCCGACATCGTCGAGGATCAATGCCAGGCGTTCTCGATTCCGTACGAATACTATCGCCTCGAGGGCGGCGGGCATTGCAGCTTCTTGGGCGGCTTGATCGACGGGTTGACGCCGCTCGATCTCGCGACGCGGTTCTTGAATCGCACGGTCTGGGAAACGCCGCCGCAGATGATGCCGGCACGAAAGCTGGTGCTGAAAGACGACCCATCGAAGCCCGACAAGCGGAAGGTCGTGTTCGTCGCCAAGGGCGACTCCCCGACCTCGGAGGCGCTTCGCGCGCCGGAGCCCGGATCGGCGATGGATCCGACGGTGCACGGCGCTACCCTGGAGCTCTATCGTCCCTCGGGCGGTGCCGACGAGTCACTCGAGATCGTGCTCCCCGCCGAGTATTGGGACATGGCGGGTCCGAGCGCCGCGAAGGGATTCCGCTACAGGGACAAGCGCAACGTCGCGTCCGACGTCAAGTCCGTCGTGCTCAGGGACGGCCTGCTCAAGATCGTCGGCAAGGGCACGGACCTCTACCAACTCTCGCATGCCCCGCTGGGGGATTTCGTCGTCCGGTTCCGACCGGGTTCGGGAGATCGTTGGTGTGCGTCGACGACGGCCGGAGCGCGAGACACGACGTCGATCTACAAGGCCACCCCACAGTCCGTGGCGCCGCCGGACTGTCCGGACCGGCCGAGCTGACCGGCCCGACGCGCTCGTCCCCCCGCCTCAGGTCGCGTCGGTCCGCGCCATCTGCGCGACGTATCCCGCGATCTCCGCGACGGGGAGGGGGCTGGGCGGCGCCGGATCCCCCGCGCCGACGACGAGAAGGCCGTGCGAGCGGTGATCTCCGGTGCGGATGTCGCCCAGGATGCCGGCGAACCGCCCGAGACGGGGGGACTCGACTCCGCGAATCGGCGTCTCTCGATTCCACCGGACCAGGAGGTCGGGAAGCGACGCGCTTCGGTCGCCCGGAAACGCGGCGTGTGCGTCGACGACCTCGCGCACGACGGGTCGACCGGTCTCCGAGTCGACGAGCTCGGCGAGGGCAGTCGAGATCTTCGAGATCCACTCCCGGCGCTCCTCGCCGGAGCGCACGCGTCCGTGGCGCTCGCGTCCCATCACGTTCAGGCGAATGCCCGCGCAGTTGTCGTTCGTCGGCACGAGGAAGGCACGCCGTCGCCGGCGATCGTACGCTCGCGCGCGCTCGAAGACGCGGTCGGCGACCGGTTGTCCGAGCCGTCGGACGCCGAACGGAACGCGGTGCCAGACGCGGCGCATGGCCGTCGCGAGACCCATCGCGCGGGCGCCGCCGGGGTCGCCCTCGAGTCGCCGAAGCACGTCGTCCAGAAGGAACGTGCCGTCGTAGTGGGGCCCCATCCCGTGGCTCAGGTAGAGGAGGACCCGGGCGTCCGGTCGCGCTGCGGCGACGAGCTCCCCCACCGACCGATCGAGCTCGCGGTAGACGTCTCGCAGCGGGTCTCCGAGGGTGCGCGCCTCCGCGGGATCGTGGTGCGGGTGGGACGGGTCGTGGACGTGCCAGAAGCGGTGGCCGCCGCAGTGGGACTCGGAGAATGCGAGGACGAACAGGTCCCACGGCTCGCGCCTCCACAGGCGCAACGCCATCTCGGTCCGGCGTCGGCACCGGTCGATCAGCCCGTCGCGCAGACGCTCGAGGGAAGGTGCGTCGGTGCCCGTGAAGTCGCAGCTTCCGACGGGGTCGGTGCCGCACAGCTCGATCATCTCGGAGAGAAGAGCGTTGGGAAAGGACGCGGGGCCGGCTTCGGGGTCGTGCGTGCCCCAGTCGGTGATCTGCACGCCGTTGAGCTGGCGAGCCAGGGGAGCCTTCGGAACGTCGACGACCGCGACTCGTTTTCCCTCTCTCGAGAGCCGGACCCAGAACGGCTCGTGGACGAGATCGCTCGTATGGAGCCTCTTCGCCCGGTACGAGTCGGGGCAGAATTGCCGGTAGTAGTAGCGCCCGTGCTCGCCGACGGGGACGCCGGTCGCGAACGATGGCCACACGGCGCCCGTGTAGAGACCCGGAGGGTTCTCGATCGGGAGGGCGTGCCCGGCTTCGAGAAGCGAGGCGATCGCGGGCAGGTGCCCGGCTGCGGCCCACTGGAGCGTCAGGTTGGCGTCGGCCGCGTCCAGACCGAGCAGGAGCAGGGGGCGTCCCATTTCGGTGGCAACGAAGCAAACCCGCCGGCTCGGGGCGAGCGACCCGCAGGCCCGACCCTCGAGGGCCGCATTCGCGTGGTCGGTTCGGGGGCGCGACCCCCTCTCGGGTTCGTGCGCCGGAACCCTCGGAGACCACGGTCGCAGGGAGGCTCCGGCGACGAGCGAGAGAAGACGTTCTTTCGACGCGGCCGCGGGTGCGCGACGGCGGTGCTCCGGTTGCAACGGACGTTCCCTCAGGTAGCGAAGACGGATGAAGAGCTTTCGAGGGAAGATCGGGGTCATCACGGGGGCGGGCACGGGGATGGGGCGCGAGCTGGCGCGCCAGCTCGCGGCGGAAGGCTGCCACCTGGCCCTGTGCGACCTTCATCTCGATCATCTCGAGGAGACGGCGCGGCTCTGCCGTGAGGCGTCCGGCGGCGAGACGCGCGTCACGCTGCATCAGGCCGACGTCTCGCGCGAGGAGGATCTGATCGCGTTTCGTGATGCGGCCCTGCGCGAGCACGAGACGCAGCATGTCGACCTGGTCTTCAACAACGCGGGCATCGGTGGCGTCCAGAGCCTCGTCGACGGTGACCGCGAGGAGTGGGAGCGGGTGTTCGACGTCAACTGGCTCGGGGTCTACTACGGGACGCGCACGTTCCTGCCGGCGCTCGTCGCGTCCGAGGAGGGCTACCTCGTCAACACGAGCAGCATCAACGGGTTCTGGGCGGCCCTCGGTCCGAACGTGCCCCATACCGCGTACTCGGCGGCGAAGTTCGCCGTGAAGGGCTTCACCGAGGCTCTCGTGAACGACCTCCGGACGAACGCCCCGCACGTGAAGTGCGCCGTCGTCATGCCGGGG